>JBBRDX010000041.1:0-19902 GCA_038203515.1 Actinomycetales bacterium
CGGCACGCTCGGATACACCCACACCTACGCAAACGGCTACGACTCGCCCGACATCAGCGCCGAGCTGCCTGGCGTCCACCTCGTCGCCAGTCTGCTGAAACGGTGGATCGCCGGAACCCTGCACCACCACATCACCGTCGAGCACCTGCCCTACTACCTCGACGAATACGCCTTCCGCTTCAACCGACGCGACTCCAAAGCCCGCGGCATGCTGTTCTACCGACTTCTCCAGCAAGCCGTCAACACCGACCCCACAACCCTCAACGAACTCTACGAAATCTAACTGCACTCAAGCAGATATGCAGAACATACTTTCGAAAGTCCCAGCACCGAATGGGAAGAAGAATTTTGCGGAAAGCCTGTGAAGGAGAGGACGAGGCGCGCACCCGAGCGAATAGCGGATGGTGTTCGGCAGAACGCGGCGAGTTATGGGCTGCGTCGGCGCACAGCGCCCGGCTGCCGACAGCTGCGCAACCCCCAGGATTGGCGGCACGTCCAGACCGCACAGAACCCCCGTCAGCGCCCGCGCAGTGCCCCCGTCGCCACGATCCGTTTCGGCAGCAGTCCGGCGAGCGCCACCACAATCTTGTAGCGCAGGGTCGGAATCGACACGGCCCTGCCTCGCGCGACATCGCGCAAGGCGAGCCGCACCAGGGTGCTGGCGTCGAGCCAGAGGAATGCCGGCACACCGTCTTTCGAAACGTTCATGCGGTCATGGAACTCGGTATGCACGAATCCGGGAGCGACTGCGGTCACTGTGATGCCCCGGCGCCGGTAGCTGAGGTTGGCCCAGCGGCTGAAACTCAGGATCCACGCTTTGGAAGCGCCATAGGTGCCGCGTGGGGTGTAGCCGGCCACGCTCGCCAGGTTCACAATGGTGCCGGAGCCTGAGCCGAGCATCTGGCCGAGCGCGGAATGGGCGAGCCGCATCGGAGCGGTCACCAGCAGGTCGAGCAGTTGCTGTTCGTCGTCGACGGGGTTGTCATCGAAGGGCTTCAGCAGTCCGAAACCGGCATTGTTGACAAGCACGGTCACGCGATCGGCTCCGGATGTCGCGAGCCGGGCCTCCACGACGGCCAGGTCGGCGCGGTCGACCAGGTCGGCGGCCAGCACCTCAACGGCCACCCCGTACTCGGCGCTCAATTCGCTGGCGCGTTCCCGCAGCCGTGCTTCGTCGCGGGCGACGAGCACGAGGTCGTGTCCGGATGCGGCAAGCTGCCGGGCGAACTCGGCGCCGATTCCGGCGGTTGCGCCGGTGATGAGTGCGCGCGGGGAGGGCAGAGGCGTCGTATCCATCCCTCCACGCTAGCCGGTGTGTCCCAGCACCTTTGCTCGCCCCGCAACCCTCGATGAGAGATGGCAGAATCGCCTGATGACCTCCACCGTCTCCGAGACGATCATCCTGCCCGTCCCCGCCGCGACGATCGCAGCCCAGGCTTCCGCTGGCGAGCGGGGAGTCACCCCCACGGAGTTTTCCGCCTATGTCGCGCACCCCGAGGGCGATCCGAAAGGCGCGCTGGTGCTCATCCATGAGGTCTGGGGGCTGGTAGAGCACATTATCGGCATCGCCGACCGCTTTGCCGCACAGGGTTACCTCGTGATCGCACCAGACCTGATGTCGTCGATCGGCATCGAGGCGCAGGTGGGCCTTGAGCTCCACGCGATCATGAAGAGCACCGACGCGACGGTGCGCTCCGAGGGCCAACCCCGACTGCGAGCCGCCTTCGCCGGGATGAACGCGCCGGAGTTCGGCACCTGGACCCTGGCCGCGCTCGGCGAGTGCGTGGACTATCTCGCGCAACAGCCGGGCATAGGGGATCGCATCGCTGTCACCGGATTCTGCTTCGGCGGTAGCTACAGTTTCGCCCTCGCGGCGGCGGACTCTCGCATCCGCGCTGCGGTGCCGTTCTATGGCGCGCCGCCCGAGACTGCTAGGGTCTCCCACATCGTCGGCCCGGTGCTGGCCTTCTACGGCGAGACCGATACGGACCTCATCGACTCCCTTCCCGAGGTCACTGCGGCCATGCAGGCATCCGACGTCGATTTCACCGCGAAGGTCTACGAGAACGCCGGCCACGCATTCTTCAACGACACGAATGTCTTCATGTATCGGGCGGATGCCGCGGCGGATTCCTGGCAGCGCACGCTGGCCTTCCTTGACGGGGCCCTCACCGCCTAGAGGTCGCCGCCTGGGAGCCCCAGCCTGGGAAACGTTGCCTGGGAGCCGCTGCCGTTAACCGCGCGTGCAGGTTCCGGAAGACACGGCGGCGCTCAATCCCTGAGCCTGGGAGACTACCGGGGCCAGTTTCTTTGTTGTCATGGCGAATCCAAGGTGGCGCGTAGTGGCCGATCGCGCGAAGATCACTCCCGTGACACTGCCGGCGGCGTCGATCAACGGTCCACCGGAGTTTCCCTCCTGCACATCGGCGGCAAGATAATAGACCTCACGCGGGCTCGGGTTAGCGCCGTAGATGTCGGGGGAGTCGATCGTGGCTACGTTCTGCACCGCAGCCGGGCTGGAGACGAACGGTCCGCCGAGTGGATACCCGTCGAATACCGCGGACGCTCCGGTCGTGAGATCGGCACCGAGAGGCAGCGGTGCGGTGGGAAGGCCGCTGACCGCGATGACGGCCAGGTCCTGCACCGCATCGAAATAGACGACACGACCGGTGTAAGTTCCCCCGGCCGGAGTGAGCACGACGGGTTCAGTCACACCGGCCACGACGTGGGCGTTGGTGACGACCCGGCCCGTTGAGGAGACGAATCCGCTGCCGGACTGGTTCTGGCCGCACTGGTAGGCGTTGCCGGTGATCTTGACGACGGACCGAGCGGACACCTGTTGCGCGGCGGTCTGCCCGGCACCTGGCACCGCTAGTGGAGTGCCCGTTCCGAGCGCTTCGAACAGCCGGGGAAGGCCATCGAGTGCGAACACCGATCGAACCTTCGCCTCCAGTGCCTTGACCGGATCCGGTGTGACCCGGTCGATCGCGGATACGACAGCCGATGATCCGATCGCCTGGGAGACGACGGGCACCCCGAGCGACCCGATCCCGAATGCGAGCATCGATACGACGAGGGCGGCGCCGACGAGAGTGATCGCCGCACCCAAGAGACGATCGATGGCGCGCAGGGGCGTCTTATCGACGCGGCGACGGATAACGCGGCCGATGGCCGATCCCGCGGCCTGGCCGAGAGCGATGAGCGCAACGACCGCGACGAGGATCACCGGCAATCGCAACTGGGGAGCGGTGACCCAGTTGGTCACGAGGGGTATCGCGAAGAAGGACGCGACAGCGCCCGCGACAATGCCGGCGAAACTGCCGAGACTGAGGATGAACCCACGCCGGAATCCGAAGATCGCGTAGGTGATCAGCAGCACGATCAGCAGAAGGTCGAGCACCACGGAGCCGGTCATGCCGCTGTCCCTTCACGGCCCGCGCGCTCTGCCCGGCCAACGCCAAGTGTGCCACGAGCCGCTGTAAGCGGTGCTCCGCGGCGGGAGCGACCGCGAGAGAACTTCGGCGACTGTGCAAGGGTGGGTACATGGATGAGTGTGACGCGATCGTCGTCGGTGCCGGGCCGAATGGCCTCGCCGCGGCCGTCGTGCTCGCTCGCGCCGGACTCTCGGTACGGGTCTACGAACGGGAGGACAGCATCGGCGGGGGAGCGCGCACCGAGGAGCTGACCCTCCCGGGTGTGCTGCACGACGTCTGCTCGGCAGTCCACCCGCAGGCGCTGTCGTCCGGTTTCTTCCGGGCATTCGAGCTCGAGAAGCGGGTCGAGTTCGTGGTCCCCGAAATCTCCTACGCGCACCCGCTCGATGGTGGCCGCTCCGGAATTGCCTGGCGTGACCTCGATCGCACCGCGGACGACCTCGGTGTGGACGGCGCCGCGTGGAAGAGCCTGCTCGGTCCCCTGGTGGATCGGGCCGACAAGGTCGCGCAGTTCGCCGGCTCCCAGGTGTTGCAACTGCCGCGTCATCCGCTTACGCTCGCCCTGCTCGGCCTGCGAATCCTCGAGCAGGGTACGCGCGGCTGGGGCCTGCGCTTTCGGGAGGATCTCGCCCCGGCGATGCTCACGGGTGTCACCGCCCATGCGATCCGACCGGTCCCGAGCCTCGCGACCGCGGCCGCCGGCCTCGTGCTCGCCACCGCCGGGCACGCGCGCGGTTGGCCGATTCCGATCGGCGGCAGCCGGTCGATCATCGACGCCCTCGCGGCGGACCTGCTCGCCCACGGGGGCGAGATCCTCACGGGCATTGAGGTGACCTCGATCGCCGAGCTGCCGAAGGCGAGAGTGGTGCTGTTCGACCTGACTCCGCGTGCCCTGTCCCGTATCGCAGGCGACCGGCTTCCTGACGGCTATCGCCGAGCGCTCGACCGTTTCCGCTATGGAAACGCGGTAGCCAAGGTCGATTTCGCGCTGTCCGCGCCGGTCCCGTGGACAGATTCCCGTCTTGCCGAGGCAGCGACCCTCCATGTGGGCGGCACCCGCAACGAGATGGAGGCCTCAGAAGCGGATGTCGCGGCCGGTCGCCACCCCGACGACCCCTACGTGCTCGTGTCGCAGCCGACCCCCTTCGATCCCTCCCGCGCGCCGCATGGCACGCATGTGCTGTGGACGTATACCCACGTCCCCCGTGGGTCGAGTGAGGATCGGGCGGAGGCGATCACCGCGAAGATCGAGCGCTATGCGCCGGGATTCCGGGACACGATTCTGGCGTCGGCGAGCCGAACGGCCCTCGAGGTCGAGCAGCACAACCCCAACTACATCGGGGGAGACATCGCCGGAGGAGACGTGACGATCGCGCAACTGCTTGCGCGTCCGGTGTTGTCCCCGACACCGTGGCGTACGCCCGCGCGGGGAATCTACCTGTGCTCGTCGTCGACTCCGCCAGGCCCCGCGGTCCATGGCCTCGCGGGCTACTACGCGGCGATGACCGCCCTGCGGGATGAGTTCGGGGTGACCCGCCGACCCTTCCTCGGGCTGTAGCGATGCTCGGCCTGGACTAGCGTCGTGGTGTGACGGTGCCACCGAGACATTTTTTGAACACGTCCGTGAAGAAAACCTCCGCGAAGCAGCTACTGTTCCCACATGAGCGCTCTCCTGTCTCCGTGGTGCGACAGTCGGATGAGGCTCAGCGTGTTGCGGTGTTGCACGCCTCGACGAATGCGGTGATGTCGCTCGAGGACGCCTGTGTCCCCGAGTCGCACGGCTGGCCCCACTCCCCAGCAGTAAAAACAGGAGCCCTGTTGACCGAGCGCGCTCAAGGTCTCGCCGCATGTGACACCCAATGCTCAATTGGACTTATGCCATAATCTATTTATGGATGCAGATAAGCAGATTTGTGGTCGTTATCCGGACAGTCAATACGTCGAGCTGGCAGTCGAGATCTTCGGGATGCTCGCCGATGCGACCCGGGTGCGAATCATCCTCGCCCTCCACGACAAAGAACTCTCAGTGAACAATCTGGCCGAGATCCTCGACAAAACGCCGGCATCGGTGTCGCAACATCTCGCGAAACTCCGCCTGGCCAGGATCGTATCCACTCGACAGGCCGGCACCCGAGTGTTCTACAGCCTCGCTGACGAGCACGCGAACCAGCTCGTCAGCGACGCCATCTTCCAAGCCGAGCACAGCCTCGGCGGGTCACCCCGTCACCACCATCCCATTGATCGACAGGCCACCGCATGAGCACTCCCCACGACCACTCCCACGACTCCACAGTCCACGATCACGATCACGATCACGATCACGATCACGATGAGCATGAGCATGCCCACGATCACGATCACGATGACCCGCACGATCACGATCACGGCGATCACGGCGGTCACAGGCATTCTCACCCGAAAGGGATCAAGGGATTCTTCTACGGGCTGTTCGTGCCTCACACGCACGATGCTGCCGACTCGATCGACGACGCCCTTGAGGCCAGCTCGCAGGGTGTCCGGGCTCTGAAAATCAGTCTCTTTGTCCTTCTCGGCACCACGATCCTGCAATTCCTGATTTTTCTTATCAGCGGCTCTGTTGCCCTGCTCGCCGACACGATCCACAACTTCTCCGATGCACTTACCGCGGTCCCGCTCTGGATCGCCTTCATCCTCGGCCGCCGCATCGCCACTCGCCGTTACACCTACGGTTTCGGACGCGCGGAAGATCTCGCCGGCCTGTTCATCGTCGCTGTCGTCGCGCTCTCCGCGATCGTCGCCGCATGGGAGTCCATCAACCGCCTGTTCCACCCGCAGAGCCTGCACAACCTCTGGTTCGTCGCGGCCGCGGGACTGATCGGATTTGCCGGCAACGAAATCGTCGCCATTTATCGAATCCGGGTCGGCCAGAAAATCGGCTCAGCCGCCCTCGTCGCCGACGGAGTCCACGCGCGCCTGGACGGTTTCACCTCCCTCGCCGTGGTGCTCGGGGCTGTCGGCGTCATGCTCGGATTCCCACTCGCTGATCCCATCATCGGCATCATCATCTCCGCCGCGATCATCGTCCTGCTCTGGGGAACCACCAAAAGCATCGGGCGGCGACTCATGGACGGCATCGAACCCGAGCTCGTCGACCGCGCCCGTCACGCCCTCGAGGAGACTCCCGGCGTCATCTCCGTTCCTCGGATCCAGCTCCGTTGGGTCGGACACCGCCTGCAAGGAGCGGCAACCATCCACGTCGCCGACGCAGCCCTCTCCGTTGTCGAGGGGACGGTTCATCAAGCCCAGCACAACGTCGAGCACGCCCTCCGCAACCTCGACGACCTGTCAATCCGCGCGGTCACAACGATGAGGCCCAACCACGACTGTGAACCTGAGCTGGGTCCGGCTTGATTCGCCCGCGACAACATCATCTGCGGTGACCGCCTCGACCGGTCGCGTCGCCGTGATCCTCGCCGACCTAAATTCGATGACGCTCACTCGGATCGAGACAGTCGATTTCGTCCCGGCTAGATCAGGTCGCGCAACACCTGGTCGGGGCGCACGCCCCGTGTTCGTGCCCGCGCCGCCAGCCGCTCGAACTCGGTTGTGCTGAGAGTCACGATGACGTCCACCGTGTCAGAACTTTCGGGCTCATCGAGTTCGAACAGCACGGCAGAGCGGTGAGCCACGGGAGCCGTTTCGACCAGGCGGGTGTCTGACGGCCGATCCACGGCGCGCTCACCGGACCGCACGAAGCCAGGCCCCGCGGGAATCGTCACCCCGCGCTGGTACGCCTCCGAGACGGCACGCGCCCGGGTATCCGCGGCTTCATTCAGCGGATGGTTCGCATGACCCTTCACCCATTCGAAGCGGTAGCGCCGACCAGGCAGTTCCGCATCGATCTCCTGGAGCAGTTCAACGTTCATCACCGGCTTGCCGTCGGCTTTACGCCAGCCCTTCTTCTTCCAGCCGGGCATCCACTTGGTCACACAGTTGATCACGTACTGGCTGTCGCACAGGATCAGCAGGTCATCGTCGAGGTGGGCGGTCGCGCGGAAGAACTGGAGGACCGCTGTGAGCTCGGCCTGGTTGTTGGTCGCATGTTTCCAGCCCCCGGCCGC
Source organism: Actinomycetales bacterium (assembly GCA_038203515.1). Classification (GTDB taxonomy): domain Bacteria; phylum Actinomycetota; class Actinomycetes; order Actinomycetales; family Microbacteriaceae; genus Lacisediminihabitans. Next base: position 7,535 of record JBBRDX010000041.1, read on the forward strand.
CCAGCAGGAGTCATCCACATACCAGGCCCAACCGGCCGGACCGGGGTTGCCGAGGGCGGAACCATCGGCGGCGGCTCGGATCGTCATTCAGGCTCCCGGCGGTCTGTCGGTGTGGGATTTCTACTAATGCCGGCGGGCATTGCACCCCAGTCTGCCTCACTCGCAGCGATCGAATTTCGTGGGTGCCGCATAAGAGTGAACATGAAGAAAGGATTCCTGGCGGCAAGCGGCCCCGGTTCGCCGACTTCAGTTGACCGTCTTCAGTGCCGATCCCGGTGGCGACTCGGCGCGCATCACGACTTACCTCGCGGACTGCCTGCACGATGAGCACCGCACCGACGACGGCAACGGCGGCTCTTACCTGCTGGCGTGGATCAGGGTGCACCCGTGACGGTCGCTCGGGCCTTCTCGCGTTTGAGCGCACGCTCGGCCTCTGCGGTCGCAGCTTCGGCGGGCGTCGGTGCGGTGCCTCCGCGCGACCGCGGCTGCCACCACTGGTCGGTGCCGTCGACGGGGTAATCAGCTTGCAACCGGTCGACCATCCCCTGCATTGTTTCTCGCAGCGCGTCGGTCACCTCTCGCGGATCTTCGGTTGGATTGACAGCGATCGGCTCTCCGAAGGCGAAGGAGATGGGAACGCGGAATCGTGCCCGGAATGACACCGGGTGATTCTTGGTCATCAGGCGCTGACCGCCCCAGACCGCGACCGGGATCACCGGTACCCCCGCTTCGGCGGCGAGACGAACGGCTCCGGTCTTCAGTTCGCGAACCTCGAATGATGCGCTTACCCCCGCCTCGGGGAACACCCCGATGAGCTCGCCTGCCCGGAGTGCGTCGACGGCGACGGCGTAGGCCTCGGCTCCACGTTCCATGTCGACCGGGATATGGTGCATGCCGCGCAGAAGCCACCCGACCCCTGGCTTGTCGAACGCTCGTTTGGTAGTGAGAAAACGGATACGCCGTCGGTTGCGCTTCCAGGTCGCCCACTCGACAAGGGCGAATTCCAGGTAGCCGAAGTGCGTCATTGCCAGCACGGCCCCGCCGGTGTAGGGGAGGTGCTCGAGTCCGGTCTCGATCCGGCGCAGTCGCCAGAATCCGAAGAGTCCCCGACCCAGAGCGATTGCTGAGCGGTAAATGGGCTCCGGACGCGAACCACGGACAGGTGACATGGGGAAAGCGTAAAGCCGAATTCTGCGTGTTCGCGGTGCAGGATCGAACATGCGCTGCAGGGAATACGACGAGCATGGTGCCCCGTGCGATACCCCCGTTTAGGCGTGCCCTTCTTTGGGGACTGTCGACCATTCGAGCCCTCCGGTTAGCGTGAGGCATCCAAACCTGGGGGAAACAGTGACAAATCTTGCAGCGCGCAGAGGGGCCGAATCGAGGCGGCACGGTCGCGCGCAGGATGTCACAACCGGACCGCCGCAACGCGCCGGATTCCGCTTCCGTGGTCTGTTCGGTCGCGGGGGCGCACCGGACACCATGCGCAATTGGCGGTTTGAGGCTCCCACCGAGTTCGAACTCGGCGGCCTGTTGATGTCGCTGGACGATCGTTTCACTGTGCTCCGAGCATTCGACGTCTTCGGCGAGCTCGATGCAGACTTCGTCGTCGTGGGCCCGGCCGGGATTTTCCTCATCACCACCCGCTCGCGACGAGATGCCAGAGTCTGGGTCGACGAAGACGTGCTGTGGGTGAATGGGCGCCCGACCGACCAGGTGCGAGATGCACGCAGCGCTGCCGACCGGGCATCCGCTCGGCTGAGTACCATCATGGGTCAGTCCGTTCGAGCGACTCCGGTCATCGCGGTCATGAACCCTCTCTCACTGTCGTTCGGCGGCGACCCCGCACAGCGCGTCGTTACCCTGCCCGCGGACCTGGTGGCGCAGTGGCTCTCTGAGAGTCCCCGAACGCTCTCGGATGACGCTGTCGCCTCCCTCGCACTGGTCGCGGAAGAACGCGCCACGTGGGGATCGTTGCCGAGCGGCTCCAGACTGTTGGTCCGGGTTCGCTGAGCGCACCGTCCGCTCCGCTGCCACCCTTTCTGGGGCTGCCCGTTCTGGGGCTGCCCAGCCTTTCAGCACCTGTCTACCCTGAAAAGTATCGGAGCGTGGGGGAGCGATGGAAGACAGGGATTCGCGAGGCACAGGTCATACGGCCACGGCGGTTCAGGCCGGCCCGTCGGGCGTGATTTCTCCCACCGTGGACGAGTCCCCGTTCTCCGGCCCGATCACCACCGGCCCATTGCTCCCCGGACTCTCGCTCAGCAGCGCTTTCGACAGCGAGCCGTTCAATGCCCTCGAGCACACCGCCGCGCCGGAGCCGACAACGCGAGTCCAGCTCGAGTCGATCGTCACTGGGCCGGACGCCTTGGCGGTCCAGAATCTTGCCGCGGCCGCGACTGCCGCGGCCCCTGTCAACGACTCCACCGTCCCCAGTGAAACAGGTTCCTGGTCCATCGAGCCGAATCTCCGGGCACGCGGTCCGGCCTACGCCGTTCTGCAGGAATGCCTCGCCCGGCAGGAGGCGGCAACCGCACGGGGTCGTCTCGGACGTGCGCTCGGCCACAGTCCGCTGTATCCCGATGCCCGCAGCTGGTACAGCGGCGCGCTCGGCGAGATCGTCGTTGCGAACGCACTTGCCCAGCTGGGAGACGCGTGGACAGTTCTGCACGAGGTGCCCGTCGGCTTGGGCGACTCGGACATCGACCACGTCATCCTCGGTCCCGGCGGCATCTTCACGATCACCATGAAGAACCATTCGGGCAAGAAGATATGGATCGGCGGAAGCACGTTCCTGGTGAACGGCTACAAGCAGGAGTACATGCGCAATTCGGCGCATGAGGCCGCGAGGGCATCCGGTCTGCTGAGCAGTGTGACCGGACGTCCGGTCACCGTGACCCCGCTCATCGTGGTGGTGAATCCGGCGTCGATCACGACCGGACGAAAGCATCCCCGGGTCGCCGTGGTCTCCAGCAACACGTTCATGCGCTGGCTGATGAAACGCCCGCGGGTGATGTCGGATCGAGCCGTCGCCCATCTCTCGATGTTTGCCGAGGAGCGCAGCACCTGGCGGTCCGAGCCCGTGACGATGAACGACACGACCGATCAACTGGCGCGGTTCGAACAGCTGCGACTCGAAGTGGATGCCGCCCGCCAGCGTTCCCGCCTGTGGCTCCTTGCGCTCGGTGTCTGTGCCATCGTGATCACCCCGGTGGCCGTCGCACAGATCGTGCGCCTGCTTGTCTCCTTCCTGGTAGTGCCCGGCTGAGCTTCACTCGAATAAACTGGGCGCACCGCACCCGCCTGTGACATCCACCAATGGCGACCGCGAGACGCGGGATGATTCCCTCGCCGGGCGGGGGAGGGCTCGCTTCGGCCCTGTGCTCGCCATCCTGGGAAGTATTGCCCTGGTGCTGAGCATCATCGGCCTGCTCAGCGGAATCTTCATCGGAGCCCGGTCGGCGTTATGAGACTGTGCCACCAGATCACTCCGACCGGCGTACCGTACATCCATGACCGAACAACAGCCCTTCGAGATCGAGCGCTCCTTCGATGACTTCGAACTGCGGCGTTATCCCGACCATGTACTCGTACAGGTGACGGTGGATGGCGACTTCCTCCGTGCCGGGAATCTCGGGTTCCGTCCTCTCATCAGCTATATCAGTGGTCGGAATACGGATGCCGCGCGCATCCCGATGACCGCTCCGGTGACGCAGGAGCCGCTGGGCGGCCTCACGCACACCGTGAGTTTTGTGCTGCCGGACGGGACCGATCCCGCGACGGTGCCGGTGCCCACTGACGCCGCGGTCACGACCATCGCGGTCGCGGCCAGTCGCGTGGCCGCTCGGCGCTTCGGCGGCGGATGGACGGATGCCCGCTTCGAACAGAACGGCGAGGCACTGCTGGCGGCCGTCAAGCGCGCCGGATTGCACCCGTCGGGCAATGTGTACTTCGCCCGCTACGACCCTCCGTGGAAGCCCGGCTTCCTCAAGCACAATGAGGCGCTCGTGCGGGTGGAGGAGTAATCGGTGCCCACGCGCTGAGTTCGGGAGCTATTGGGCACAACCGGCAGAGCAATATTGCGCTTCTGGTGGTTGGCACGTTCTTCATGGAGAATCTCGACGGCACGATTCTCACCACGGCGGCTCCGAGCATCGGTCGCTCACTCGGCGTTCCGTCGGTGGCGGTCGGCATCGGGCCACGGCCTACCTGCTGACGCTCGCTGTGCCCGAAGGTCGAGCACTGCGCATCGACACGTTCCGCCTGTCTCACGCGGGCGGATCCCTGTTCCGACTCACCGTGAACGCCGTGCCGTTCCTTGTGCCCCTGCTTTTCCCGGACGTCTTCGGATTCCGAGCGGTGATCGTGATCGCCAGCGCCGCGTCAGCTATGTCGATGGCGCTGATGGCGCTGCTGTCGGGTGCGACATCGGTGTGGCTCGCAATCGCGCTGCTCGTCCGGCGCGGGGGTAGCATGCTGCAGTGTCATCCGGATCTCCGCCCTCGGCTTGCGGAAGACTGGAAACCACCACGGGGTGCTAAACTCCCAAGGTTGCCGTCCAACGGCCGCGGACAAAGAGAGCTCGCACATCCCGTGATGGGCACCGCGCAACGAGTGAGAGGGGCCATCTATGCCATTAGCACCAGATGCCAAGAAGACGATTATCGACGAGTACGCCACCCATCCTGGTGATACCGGTAGCCCCGAGGTGCAGGTCGCAATGCTGACCGCGCGCATCAAGGATCTCACCGAGCACTTGAAAGAGCACAAGCACGACCACCACTCCCGTCGTGGCCTGCTGCTGCTCGTCGGCCAGCGTCGTCGCCTGCTGGGTTACCTGCAGGACATCGACATCTCGCGCTACCGCACGCTCATCGAGCGTCTCGGCCTGCGCCGCTAGGCCTCACTTCGATAGGCCGCGCTTCGATTGGCCGCGCTTCGATAGGAGCGTGTCGCTTGGTCGAAAGCCCGCCCTGTTCGCAGGACGGCCTTTTTGCTACGCCCGGGAATAAGTCGATGCAAAGGGTTCCGGGCTTATGACGCGCTGCTGGAAAGCCGTGTTTCGCTGATAATTTTCTGTGAAGCCGCTCCAAGGAATCATCCGATGCCTTTTTGTGTTTACTACTTAGGTAAGAGCACAGAAAGGTCGCACATGGGAAGAGTGAACGAAGAAGTAGAGGCCGAGAACGGTACCGTTCTCAAATACCAGCACCACGCCAACGGCCGGGGATTCGTCTCCCCGAAGGCGCGCGTGCAGCCAAGCACTTTTGTGGCCTCGACGGCCTACATCGAGGCGGAAGCGCGTATAGGCGACCACGGCACGATCGGATCGGGCAGTTGGATTGACCACGGCGTCATTCTGGGTGAGCGCGTGTTCATCGGGCAGAACGTGCACATCGGCCGCGATACCGTCGTGGGCAATGACGTGCGACTGGGCAGCCACTCGCGCATCGGCGCGAACGTGCGTATCGCCGGTGGAATGCGCATCGACGCAGACGCCCAGGTGGCGGATGCCGCGGTGCTCGGCACCCCGCACGAATCAGCCTTGCCGGTAAAGCGCCCGGCCGGCCGGGTCAGCAGCTACGTGTCGGACCGCGCCGCGTAGTCCCACCACCAGTGCGTACTCCCTCCGGTTACGCAAAAGAGGCCGACCCTGCGGGGTCGGCCTCTTTTCTCGGTCAGCGGGTCTTCACCGGTTGGCGGTCGGGACCTTCGACGATCACAGTGATCGCTGCGGTGGTCGGCACCGTGCTGGCGCCGTGGCCATCCGTCTCCGCCAGCATCGACTCCAGGTACGGGCGCTCACCCGAAAGTACGGCACGCACCTGGATGACGTCGATCTGTCGGGTCCAGCGTCCGATGAGGAGGGTGGCCACTGCGTTTCCGGTGAAGTTGGTCACCGCGCGGGCTTCCGACATGAAGCGGTCGATGCCCACGATCACGCCGACGCCATTCACGAGGTCTGGTCGGTAGGTCTGAAGACCGCCCGCAAGGGTCGCAAGTCCCGCACCGGTAACGCCCGCGGCACCCTTCGAGGCGATGATCATGAAAGCGAGAAGGCCGATCTGCGCACCGATCTCCAGTGGCTTACCCATCGCGTTCGCAATGAAGAGCGAGGCCATCGTGAGATAGATCGCGGTGCCGTCGAGATTGAACGAGTAGCCGGTGGGCACGGTGATGCCCACGACTGACTTCGAGACACCCAAGTGCTCCATCTTGGAGATGAGACGGGGGAGCGCGGCCTCAGAGGAGGAGGTTCCCACGATGAGCAGGTACTCGCGTCCGAGATATTTCATCAGGCTGAAGATGTTTACCCCGGTGACGACCCGCAGCAGGGAGCCGAGGACCACGATGATGAAGACCGCACACGTGATGTAGAAGCCGACGAGGAGCGTCGCGAGACTCAGCAGCGCGCCGCCACCCGTGTTGCCGACCACCGCGGCGATCGCCCCGAAGGCGCCGATGGGGGCAAGCCAGAGCACCATGCTCAGGATCCGGAAGACCAGCGCCTGCAGCTTCTTGATCGCCTCGAGGGTGCTCGTGCCCCTTTCGCCGAGGCCCTGGAGTGCGAAGCCCACCAGCAGTGCGACGAGGAGGATCTGGAGGATGCTGCCGGAGGTGAACGAGGAGAAAAGGGTTGCCGGGATGATGCCGAGGATGAAGTCCGTGCCGCTCAGCGGCTCGCCGACAGCCTTATAGGTGGAGGTGGCGATGTTGAGGCCGGTACCGGGGTGCAGCAGGTTGCCCACCACGAGTCCGATCCCGAGGGCGAAGGTCGACATGATGAGGAAGTAGCCGATCGCGAGTCCGCCGATCTTACCGACGGTGGCTGCCTTCGCGATCGAGCCGACGCCGATCACGATCGTGCAGAAGATCACCGGGGCGATCATCATCTTGATCAGGAGCACGAATCCCTTACCGATCGGGTCGAGAGTCTTGGTGAACTCGGGGGCGGCGAGTCCCAGGATCGCACCAGCGGCGACGGCCACTATCACCGCGATGTAGAGGTAGTGGTTGCGGTCGATGCGGCGGAGCATCCCGCGCTTTGGCGTGCTCGGTGTCTCTGCCATGGGAGTGTCCTGTCTCTCGGAACGTCGTTGTGCCCGGCCTGCGGATGAGGTGTGCCAAAAGCCTGTTCGATAGAGCGGCGGGGCACTACTTGTGGTCATACTGATCACGAGAAAGGTGGGATTCATGGCGCGAGCCGAGGGGCGATGGAGCATCGCGAGCCGAGTTTTCGCCGTGCAGCTTGTCGCCGTGATCGTGCTGAGCGGATGCCTCACGCTCGCCCTCTGGATCGTGTCGCGCCAGTCCGCCGACGACAGCGCGGCGCGACTCAGTCTCGGCATTTCGGCGACGCTCGCGCGCGATCCCTTCGTCATCGCCGGGGTGCAGGGGCCCGATCCCACGGCCCAGCTCGAGCCCTATGCCCTCGGCATCGTGAAGTCGGCCGGTGTGGATTTCGTGACGATCATGGATACCTCCGGCATCCGCTACACCCATCCCGACCGCTCGCAGATCGGTGGCCGGTTTCTCGGCACCATCGACCAGGCGCTCCGGGGCAAGAGCCTCACCGAGACCTACACCGGCACCCTGGGTCCGTCGGTGCGGGCGGTCGTGCCGGTGATGCAGGGCGGAAGCGTGATCGCGATAGTGTCGGCCGGCGTCACCGTCGGGAGGGTGCTCGCCTCGCTCGCGCCGCGCATCCCGCTCGTCATCGGAGCCGCGGTGCTGCTCGTCGCTCTCGGTACTGTCGGCGCGTTCGTTGCGCGCCGATCGCTCAGCCGGGTGACCGGATCGATGCGGCCAGCCGAGCTCTCCCGCATGGTGGAATACTACGAGTCGGTACTGCACTCGGTGCGGGAAGGGCTCATCCTTACTGACGACCGGGGACGAGTCGTGCTCTACAACGACGAGGCGGCAGACCTCCTCGGCCTCCCGCCGACCGAAAGCGATCGACCTCCCTCGACAGCGTCGGAGCTCGGGCTGCCGGCGTCGATCGCGGCACTCATCGAGAGTCGGGCACGCATCGTGGAGGAGTCACACCTCGCAGGGGATCGCGTGCTCCTCGTCAACCAGGAACCCGCGAGTCCCGCCGGCATTCGATCACGCACTCCTCTCGGCAGCCTCACCACACTCCGCGATCTCACCGAGGTTAAGCGGCTATCGGGGGAGCTCGAATCCGTGCGCACTCTCAGCGGTGCCCTGCGCTCGCAGACCCACGAATATGCGAACCGGCTGCACACGGTGGTGTCGTTGCTCGAGCTTGGTCGCACCCGAGAGGCGATTGAGTTGATCGCGCAGGAGACGGAGACCAGCCAGTCGCTCGCCGACGACATGGTCGGCGCCTCGTCCGAGCCGGTGCTCGCCACACTATTGCTCGGCAAGGTCGCTCAGGCGGGTGAGCGCGGCGTGCAGCTGCGGCTTGCTGTGGACGATGAGCTCGGGACATCCGGCCTGCCCGCTTCGGAGCTCGTCTCGGTGGTCGGCAATCTCGTCGACAACGCCATCGATGCTGCTGCCGGGGACCCCTCGCCCGCCTGGGTCAGCGTGCACCTCGCTTCCGACCATGGCGCAGGGGTCGTCGAGTTCACTGTGACTGACAGCGGACCGGGCATCGACGCAGACCATCTCGGCCTCATCTTCGATCGCGGTTTCTCGACCAAGCCAGCGGATGCCGCAGGCCGCGGTTTCGGCCTCGCGGTGGTGCGCGACATCCTGGCTCGACGCGGGGGAGCGGTTGAGGTGTCGACCTCCGATCCGACGGGCGCCAGGTTCGTCGCCCGGTGGCCCGTAGCCGACGGCGGACCGACGTGATCCGCACCCTGGTCGTTGAGGATGACGCCCTCACAGCCGAAGCTCATGCGGACTACCTCGGCCGCATAGAGGGCTTCGAACTCGTCGGCATCGCGCGCACGGCGGCTGCCGCCCAGGAGACGATCCGCGGCTCGGTTCACGGCGCTTCCATTGACCTCGTACTGCTCGACATGAACCTGCCCGACGGCCACGGACTCGAACTTGCCCGGCGAATCCGCTCATCGGGTATCCCGGTCGACATCATCGCGGTCACCGCCGTTCGCGAGACGGATGTGGTGCGCACGGCGATCTCAGCCGGTATCGTCCAGTACCTGATCAAGCCGTTCTCCTTCGCCGTATTCCGCGACCGGCTCGAGTCCTATCTCGAGTACCGGCGAAAGCTCGAGTCCTCCGGCACGGCGACCACCCAGGCGGACATCGACGGGATGCTCGCCTCCCTGCGGCCCTCGGCGCCCTTCACCCTGCCCAAGGGGCTTGCGGCACCCACTCTGGCGGTCGTCGTCGCCTACCTCAGGGCCACGCCGGGGCCGGTCTCCTCGGTGCAGGCGGCAGAGGCCATCGAGCTCTCCCGGGTCACCGCCCGTCGTTATCTCGAGCACCTTGCCGACAACGGTCGTGCGATCCGAACGCCGCGCTACGGTGCTCCCGGTCGCCCGGAATTTGAGTACCGCTGGGTTGTCTGATTCGGCGCTGGCCGGTGATTGTTCCCCGTGGACGTGTCTGGTTGGCTTCGACGTGGAACATTTCTGACGCGAGGGAACGGTCGAGTGATCGACGACGCTCGATAGCATTCACCCATGACTTTCTGGAATCGTTCGCCCGCCGACCTGTCCCTTCCCAGGGATGACCGTGGTTCGGGCTCCTTCGACGATTACAAGTACAACCTGCTTCCCAACAGCGTCCGTACGACCCTGCGGCTCGCCAACAGCGCTCCATGCCAGGACGAACTCCAGCGCATCATCGACAGCGGTGAGGGTGAGCTCGAGACGGCTATTTCGCGCCGGAGCCCGGAAGAGGAGCGCACGGATGCTCCGATGGACATCCGACTGTTCTCGGGATCACGCGTCACCGGCGTGGTGGGCACGATCCCGCGCGGACTGGAACCGGTGGTCGATGAGGCACTCAGCCGCCTCGATGGCGCCGGTGGGAAAGCCCGCATCCCGGCATCCGTGCAGAAGACGCGCAGCGGATGGCGGGTGGACCTGCTCATCGGACTGACACGCTGAGTGGCCAGCGCGGCATCCTCGCGCTCGCCGTTTCCGTGTGTTGCGGTGGGAGGATGATGCATGGCGATCTCTCCGAGACGCACCCGTTTATCGGCGCTCATCCGCAGGGTCTGCGTGGCCCGCGTGCTTCGGGGACCTGTCGCGATGCTGCTCGGCATCGTCCTCCTCACCGGATGCGCCCCGACCACCGGTCCTACCGAGCTCTCGTCTGCCGAGCGAGCCACCATCCGTGTCGACCTGCAGACTGAACACTGGAAGATCGTGTCCTCGCAGTTCCCCGACGCGACGCGCCCGCAGCTCGCGGTCGTTCACACGGTGCATGACGGCAACTGGCAGGCGTCGATAGTCGCCTGCCTGCGTACGGAAGGTTTCACCGTCTTCGTCGACGGCCGCTATTTCCAGTTCGGCCGTACCGCAGGACGAACCCCCGAGGACTTCGCGGTTGTGACCTACCGGTGCGCCTCCCGCTACCCCACGGCCGAAGAGGTCATGAAGTTCCTCGACCGTGATCGTCTCGAGGCCCTCTATCGCTATTACGTCGGCACGGTGCGACCCTGCCTGTTGGTATCGGGCGTGCCCTCGGAGGCTCCGCCCACGAGGTCCACGTTCCTGCTGAGCGCGCACACGCGCAGCACTTGGAATCCATATCGGCTCGCCTGGAACAGCTCCATGCCGGCGTCGCGGCTCGCCTTCATCCAGCAGCTCTGTCCGCCCCTGCCCGGATGGATGGATCTTGCCCAATGACGTCGTCTCTTCCGCCTGCACGACCAATCACCAGACTCCGCTGGCACACTCTCGCCATGGTCCGACTTCGATCGACGGTGGTGATCGCAGTCGTGATCACCGCGGTGGCGCTGGGGATCTCCCTGCTCAGCGGGCTCGTACCGGTGACCGGCGATCCGAGGGCCGCCCCGATCACGGAACGCCAGCGCGCGTCCATCCGCAGCACGATTCTTGATTCGAAGTGGTCGCAGGTCGCGGGCGAGTACCCGGAGGCCATCCGCCCGGAGGTCACGATGGCGCCGACCGTGCCCGATCATGACTGGGCATCCGCCATAGTGCAGTGCCTCAAGTCGGGCGGTATCGTCGCAGACATCATCAACGGCGTACCCACTTACGGCAGCGCGGGCCAAAGCCCGCTCGAGGTAGCGGTTCGGTACTACCTGTGCGAGGCAGGGCATCCGTCCGAGTCCCAGGTCGCCTCCCACTTCACCCCCGCGCAGTCTGTGGCGCTCTACGACTATTACCTGCGGGTGGTGCGTCCCTGCCTGCTCACGGCGGGGGCTCCCTCGCCGGCGTCACCCGACCGATCCGCTGTGGCGAGCCTCGCCGGGCTCGCTGGCTGGAATCCCTACCAGGTGATCTGGACGAGAAGCATGCCGGCCACGACCCTGGCCTATCTCCAGCAGCGTTGCCCGCCGACACCGGCCTGGCTCAACCTGGAGCCGTGACGGTGACCGCCCGTCGCGTGCTCGCCGCGATTGCGGCAGGATCGGCACTTCTCCTGCTCACGGGATGCGCGGTAACGCCGGTGCCTGATCCGCTCGGCCCTCAGCGTCGGGAGCAGATCCGCCAGGCCATCCTCGATGCGCACTGGGCACCTGTCGTGGCGGACTATCCTGACGCGATCAGGCCGTCGGTTCCCACCATGAAGCCGGTCAGCGACCATGACCAGCCCGCCACGGTGCTGGCCTGCCTGCGGTCGAGCGGGATTCCGGCGTCGCCCACCGACAACGGGTTTCGCTACAACTCCAGTCTCGGCCAGTCCCAGCTCGAGTTCGAAGCGGTGCGATACGTCTGCTCCGCGAGTTCCCCATCCGAATCGGAGGTGGAGTCATACCTGAGCGGCAGTTCTCGCGCCGCCCTCTTCGACTACCAGCGCACGATCGTGAGGCCGTGCCTGCTCGCGGCCGGTGCGACGTCACAGGCCCCTCCCGACGGGGGGCCGGCCTACTACCTGTCTGCCGCATTGGCGGCATGGAGTCCCTACACGCAGATCCTCACGTCCAAACCTCATGCTGGAACGGTCGCCTATCTCGAGAAGCGCTGCCCTCCTCTTCCGTCATGGCTCGAACTGGCCGGGTCGGGAATACTCGATGCCGGTGGGCGCTGATGCCGGTGCGACCGGGAACAACAGCTGCGCGTGGCTCCAGGCACGCAGCTCCCCAATGTCCGACCGCGCCGGGCGACCCGCACCCAGCGCTCGGTGCGAGAATTCCGGGATGCACAGGCTCCCGGTGTCCGCTCGGACAATCACCCTCGCGGTTGCCCTGTGCTGCGCCCTGGTGCTGTCGTCGTGCGCGTCCCCGGTGGCGGTCGTGCCGT
>JBBRDX010000042.1:0-19779 GCA_038203515.1 Actinomycetales bacterium
GCTCATCGCTCCGCCCTTTCCGATGCCGACGAGCTTCCCGAGTCCGAACAGCTCGCCGGGGTTGCCAAGCCAGCCCGGGATAAGCGCGGGGCCGAAGGCGAGGCCGTAACCGTAGAGCACCCACAGCACGCCGATGAGCCCCATTGCGCCGAAGCTCATCATCATCATGCTGATGACGCTCTTCGCCCGCACCATTCCCCCGTAGAAGAAGGCGACTCCGGGGGTCATGATGAGCACGAGAGCCGCAGCTACGAGGAGCCAGAGCGAATTCAGGTTGGATGTGATGCCATCAGTCGTGGCATTGGTGAAGACCGACAATTCGACCATGGGTTGGGGTTGCCTCTCTCTCTTGTACCGAAGGACTCCCGCGTGGCTTTTCGCACGGTGCCTGGGAGCGGGCTGCGATTCGCAGTTCCGACTTCGGGATGGGGACAGTTTGGTGGGCCGATATTTCCGCGGGCGTGTTCTCGTGTTTCTCCGCTGTTACGCGCTGATCGCGAATGTAAACATCGTGTTTCCACAACTTCGCCACCGGGAGGTCGGGGTGGGGGCCTCGCTCGCAGGGCTCTCACCTAGTATGAGAAGGATGCGATCCAGTGCACGATGAAATTCTTCCGGAGTGAGCGCTACGCCGCTTTCCTTCTTCTCGGCGCCGCCATCCTCGGCGTGGTTCTCGCGAATTCAGCCCTTGGGCCGGCGCTTCAAGGCGTGAGGGACCAGCACCTCCCCGTGCCCTGGCTGGGGTTGGATCTCTCTACCGGTCACTGGGTCACCGACGGCTTGCTCGCCGTTTTCTTCTTCCTCGCCGCGATCGAGCTGAAGCACGAACTCGCGCACGGTGAGCTTAACAGTGCTCGAAAGGCACTTGTGCCGACTATCGCCGCGGTGGGAGGTGTCATCGTGCCCGCCGCGATCTTCCTCCTGATGGTGCCAGACCGCGAACTCTCCAAGGGCTGGCCGATTCCGACGGCAACGGACATCGCTTTTGCGCTCGGGGCGCTCGCGCTGGTCGGTCGCTCTCTTCCGTCGCGCATCCGGGCCCTGCTGTTGGCTCTGGCGGTAATCGATGACCTCATCGCGATCCTGATCATCGCCTTCTTCTTCACCGACGACCTCCGGCCGCTTCCGCTGATCGCCGCCGTGCCGGTAGTGCTGCTCTTCGGCTGGCTGAGCAGGCACGCTCGATCGGCGCCGATCGTGGCTGTGCTCATTATTCTGGGCATCGCGGCCTGGGTGCTCGTGCATCTGTCGGGTATCCACGCCACGATCGCCGGGGTCGCCCTCGGGCTGGTCATGGCCGGAAAGAGCGCGGGTCGCACCCGGCACGCTCTCGAACCGTGGAGCAACGGAATCATCCTGCCCGTGTTCGCTTTCGTCGCGGCGCTAGTCGTCCTGCCCGCGGTGGGCATCGGTGAACTCAGCCCGGTGTTCTGGGCGATCATCGTCGCCCTGCCGATCGGGAAGCTCATCGGCATCACCGGCGGGGCACTCGTGGCCAACCGTCTCGCCTCGAAACGTCACCGCATCCCCCTCGGAGACATCCTCGCCGTCGCCGGCCTCGGCGGAATCGGCTTCACTGTTTCACTGCTGATGAATGAACTGGCCTACGCGAAGCAGGAAGAAGTCGCCGTCGAGGGCACGCTCGCGGTTCTCGTCGCCTCGGTCATCGCGGCGGTCATCGGCATGACCCTCACGGCGATCCGCGCACGCCACTACCGCTCTCTCGCCGCCTAGCCCAGTCCGATGCCCCGCGCCCACCCTCGCGCCCGGGCCAATGTTCCGTCGCGTCAGGTTTGGTCCGGCTCGCCCTTGCCCAGTACTGACACAGGGGAACAATCGCCAGCGGAGGTGAAACCGAGGTGCCGCCGAGCTCCAGCGCTGGAGCGCTCAGACCTTGCCGGCGGTCAGGGCGATGAGCCGCGACACCGCTCGAAGATACTTCTTGCGGTATCCGCCGGCGAGCATGTCCTCGTCGAACACCTGGTCGAGAGGGGTGCCAGTGGCGAGAACGCGAACCTGGGCATCGTAGAGGCGGTCGACGAAGGCGACGAGGCGCAGGGCATCGGTCTGGTTGGAAAGCGGATGCACGTCGGTCAATGCAACTGCGTCCAGCCCGTCGATCATGCGCACATATCGGGATGGATGCACCGTGGACAGGTGACGGATCACGGCGTCGAAACTGTCTACCGTCACAACCCCCGAAAGGGTTGCCAACGCGGCCCCGAAGTCGGAATCGGCGGTTGTGACCGCATGACCCTCCATATCGCGGCGGCGATAGTCGAGCCCGTCGATGCGCAGGGTCGTGAAGCGCGCGGCCAGTGCATCGATCTCGCGGAGGAAGTCCTGGGCGGCGAACCTGCCCTCGCCGAGTGCGTTGGGAGGCGTGTTCGACGTCGCGGCGATACGGGACCCCGAGGCGACGAGCTCTGAGAGCAGCCGGGACATCAGCCGGGTGTCCCCGGGGTCGTCGAGTTCGAACTCGTCGATGCAGACCAGCGTCGCGCCTGTCAATTGCGCGATGGCACCGGCGTAGCCGAGTGCCCCCACGAGGGCGGTGTACTCGATGAAGGTGCCGAAATACTTGCGCCCGGGAGCGAGATGCCAGAGTGCCGCGAGCAGATGGGTCTTGCCGACGCCGAAGCCCCCGTCGAAATACACGCCCGGCAATTCAACCGCAGCCTTGCGCCGGGAGAACATGCCACCGACTTTGGACGAAAACCCATGGCTGAAGTTCCTGATGGCCGCGACGGCACCGCCCTGCGACGGATAGTCCCGGTCCGGCCGATAGGAATCGAGCGTTGCCGTCTCGAATTGGCGTGGGGGCACCAGGTGCTGCACCATCTCCGCAGCGGTGATCGAGGAGTCGCGGTCGACGAGGCTGCCTCGGGAAATCACCTGTTCGGCGGTCACGTGTCGAAAGGCCCTTACGCTTGCGGAGAGATGTGTCGAACTCTTACGGAATCGAGATGTCGCTCAGGTCGAGTGCGTAGATTCGATAACGGTCAGTTACGAGCCTAGCTCCCTGTCCGCAGGCAAATCGCCGCCAGAGAAGGCGCAAACCGGAGGTAGCACATGACCGTCGAGGTCGACCCATCACCCACGTTCACCGCGTTCGCCCACCCCGGTCGTCTCGTCAGCACCGACTGGCTCCGCGCCAACCTCGGCACACCCGGTCTCGTCGTCGTCGAATCCGACGAAGATGTGCTTCTCTACGAGACCGGGCACATCCCCGGTTCGGTCAAGATCGACTGGCATACCGACCTCAATGACCCGGTCGAACGCGACTACATCGACGGGTCGCGGTTCGCCGCTCTCGTCGCATCCAAGGGCATCAGCCGCGACTCCACCGTCGTCATCTACGGTGACAAGAACAACTGGTGGGCGGCCTATGCCCTCTGGGTCTTCTCCCTCTTCGGCCATGAAGACGTGCGGCTGCTCGACGGCGGCCGTGCCAAATGGGAGGCCGAGGGCGGGGAGTACGTCACTGCGACATCGAGACCGGCCGCGGTCGACTACCCCGTGGTGGAACGCGATGATTCCGCCATCCGTGCGTTCAAAGATGACGTGCTGGCGCACTTCGGCAAACCGCTCATCGACGTGCGTTCACCCGAGGAGTTCAGCGGAGAGCGCACCACGGCACCCGCCTACCCGGAGGAGGGATCGCTCCGCGCCGGACACATTCCGAGCGCACAGAATGTGCCCTGGGGCAAAGCAGTCGCCGAGGATGGCACATTCCGAGCCCTCCCCGAACTCGATGCGATCTACCGCTCCGGCGCCGGCCTCGCCGACGGCGACGATGTTATTGCGTACTGCCGCATTGGCGAACGGTCCGCTCACACCTGGTTCGTGCTCACTCACCTCCTCGGTTTCGAGGGCGTGCGCAATTACGACGGATCGTGGACGGAATGGGGCTCCGCAGTGCGGGTCCCGATCGCCACAGGCTCCGAGCCCGGCCCAGTACCGATCCACTGACAGCCAGCCGCACACCGGCGGATGGAATACTGGAGTCCTATGACCAGCAGCGCACTTCCCGAATCCCTCGCCCAGATCCGTGAGGACTTTCTCGAGCTCGAACAGGGCGATCGGCTCATCCTGCTGCTTGAATTCGCCAATGAGCTCCCCGAGCTGCCCCCGCGCTATGCGGATCATCCTGACCTGCTCGAACGGGTTGTGGAGTGCCAGTCGCCGGTGTCGATCTTCGTCGAGGTGGATGAGAACCGAATCGTGCACCTTCATGCCACCGCACCCAAGGAAGCACCGACGACCCGCGGCTTCGCGTCGATTCTCGCCCAGGGGCTCGCGGGGCTCACTGTCGACCAGGTGCTCGAGGTACCCGACGACTTCCCCAACACCATCGGCCTGACCGAGGCGGTAAGTCTGCTGCGCATCCGCGGGATGACCGCGATGCTCGCGCGCGCCAAGCGCCAGCTGCGCGAGAGAATAATCGCATGATCGTGCGGCGGCTGTTTCCGGATACCGGCCAACCGATCGAACTCGAGGCGGTGGATGCGCGCGCGCGGCTCGGCGAGCTGTACGCACTTTCCGGCATCGACACCCTGCGCATCAATCTCGTCGCGAGCGTCAGCGGTAGCGCCGCCGGAGGGGACGATACGTCGGAAACGCTCACCAATCGCGCGGATCGCAAGATCCTCGGCGTCATCCGGCGCGACAGCGATGTGGTGCTCGTGGGTGCGGCGAGCGTGCGGGCTGAGGGCTACCAGCTGCCTCGCACAGCACCCCTCGCCATCGTCACGAGCACCGGGGAACTCGGCGGACACCGCCTCACCGTGGAACCGGATCGGTTCACCCCGCTCGTGCTGTGTCCGTCAGCGGTTGCCGAGACCGCTCGCGCCGGCCTGCCCGCTGCGGAGATTGTCGTCGTACCGGACACCGCGGGACGGATGTCTGTCATCGACATCGTGTCCACGCTGCGGGCGCGCGGACTCCGCCGAATCGTCTGCGAAGGCGGGCCATCGCTCGCGGCGCAGATGCTTGACGCCGGCCTCGTCGACGAGCTGTGTCTTTCCACGAGCCCGTCCGTCGGTGGGGTTTCCCTTCCGATGTTCGGAAGCTCCCCGATCTCGGCGCATCGCCTCGGGCTCACGCAGTTGCTAACCGACGACACCAGCACTCTCTACGCTCGTTGGCGAGTCCTCGACTGATGTATTGCGATGGTTCCTATAAGGGCGTAGTGGCGAGCCAGTGCGCGATGGCGCCGTTCCACCGGACGCGGTCGAAATTCCACAGTTTGGTGTGACCGGCGACGGTGAATCTTTCGTAGGTCACGATGTCCGGACGCGCGGCCGCAAGGGCGAGCGACGCTGTGGAGGGGATGAACCCATCATCATCGCTGTGCATCAGCAGGATGGGCACGTGCAGGTCGGCGGAACGATGCACAAAGTCGAGCCGTGGCAGATCGATCGGCACGTGCTGCCCGGTGAGCCGACCCGCCCACTTCATACCGAGGAGGGCGATCACTGCCGTGCGAATCGGGTTCGGCAGTCCACGAAGTTCCCCCTGGAAGCGCAGTGCAGTGACCCAGTCAATCACCGGTGAATCCAGCACGATGCCTCGCACGACCCCCGCGAGCTCGGAGCGGGCGACGGTCTGAAGCACCGTCGCTCCTCCCATCGACCAGCCCATAAGTACGACATCTGTCGCGCCGTGACCCACCGCGAACCGGATGGCAGCCTCCACGTCGTGCCACTCGGTATCGCCGAGCCCGTATCGCCCGTCGAGGCTAGCCGGGGCATCCTCGTCGTTGCGGTAGGAGACCAGCAGCGAGGTGTAGCCGGCGGCCCGGAATACAGGCACCGCCCGCAGGGTCTCCTCGCGGCGTACCGCGCGGCCGTGTACCCCGATCACCCACCGACTACTCGGCGCCTCCGCCGGCACGAGCCAGGCGGGGGCAGGTCCGAGTTCCGTCTGGATCTCGACGTTCTCGAAGGGAAAGCCGAGGTCTGCCGGGCCGGTGTAGAACCAGCCGCTGAACCGGCCGCGACGAGCGCGGGCCAGATCCCCGCGGTCGACACGGAGGAGCCTGCGGATGACGGTGCCCGGGGTCTCTGCAACGATGTCGCCCACCCGCGCATGGCCGCTTCCGTCGCCGAAGAAGAGGCTGTATTCACCGGGCAGCCGGGAGTCCACGGTCGAAGACAGCGTCACCAGGTCTCCCGCGGCGTCCACAGAGAGGATTCGCGTGTCCTCCGGGCGACGTCTCGGCGGCGTCACGACAGTGCGTGCGACGAGGAGTGTCACTCCCGCCACCGTGAGTGTTGCGATAGTCGCCACGGCCCCGATCGCTGCGAGTGCGACGGGAAGCCAGGGAAATGCTTTGACGGCGTGCCGTCGGGAATCTGCCACAGGGGAACTTTAGTCTTCACTCGTGCCCGAAAAGATCGCAGGACAACCGGAGCCGGCCCCATTCCGCGCCGCGCTCGACGCGATCCGCCGTGCATCACTCCGTTCGGAACTCGTCCTCACCGAGATACCCTCCCCCGGTGGGGACCTCGCTCCCTACAGCGTCGCACTCGCCGCGGATGTCACGCCGGCGCGGCACAACTCGGATTCCGATCTCGGTACCGGCCGGTTCATCCTGCTGTACGACCCGTCCTCCCCGGAAGCCTGGGGTGGTGTCTTCCGAGTCGTCTGCTACGCGCAGGCTCCACTCGAAACCGACATCGGTCTCGATCCCTTCCTTGCGGACGTCTCCTGGTCGTGGCTCGTCGACGCCCTGGACGCACGTGGCGCCCGCTACACCGCAGAATCGGGCACGGCCACCCGTATCATCTCGACCGGGTTCGGTGAGCTCGCCTCCCAGGGGGACGGTGCGCAAATCGAGCTCCGCGCCTCGTGGACTCCGCTCGATGCCGACGACATCACCTCACATGTGGAAGGCTGGGGGGAATTGCTGTGCATGCTGGCGGGACTGCCGCCGGCTGTCGAAGGAGTGAGTGTGCTAGCGGCCCGCAGAGAACGGACGTGAGTGATACCGGAATAGAACCGGTGTTTCTCGAGGGTACGGAAGTTCATGGCCGTGCCGAAGCGCCCGCGAGTGTGCCCGGACGCGAGTCGGAGCCCACCGTCACCGGTGAGCCCGTGTCGGCCTCCACCGCCGAGCAGGAACAGGCTCCCCACGTCGAAGTGCATGTCATCGAGACCCGCGAAGAATACCTCGAGGCCGTTACAGCCATCGCGGCGGGACACGGTCCGATAGCAATCGATGCAGAGCGTGCCTCCGGCTTCCGCTACTCACAGCGGGCGTACCTGATCCAAGTCTTCCGTCGAGGTTCCGGCGTCTTCCTGTTCGATCCGCCGGCGATCGGTTCTTTCGCGGAGCTCGATACGGTGATCCGAGACAAGGAGTGGATCCTGCATGCCGCCAGCCAGGACCTCGCGTGCCTGCGCGAGGTGGGACTCGATCCCACCCGCATCTTCGACACCGAGCTCGGCGCGCGGCTTGCCGGGCTCCCGCGCGTCGGACTCGGCACCGTCGTCGAAGACCTGCTCGGAATCCACCTTGCCAAGGAGCACTCCGCAGCAGACTGGTCGACGCGCCCCCTTCCGCAGGCCTGGCTGGTTTACGCGGCGCTCGACGTCGAGTTGCTCCCCGACCTGAGGGACGCGATGGCCACCCTCCTGGACGACGCCGGTAAGTCAGAGATCGCCAGCCAGGAATTCTCCGCCGTACTCACGCGTGAAGCGAAGGTCGTCACCGGAGATGCCTGGCGCCGGCTGTCCGGCCTCCACACCGTGCGAGGCGCGCGCAATCTCGCCGTAGCCCGCGAGCTGTGGGAGGCACGCGACGCCTTCGCCCGCAAAATCGACACCGCTCCCGGCCGCCTGGTACCGGACGCCTCACTCATCGCCGCCGCGAAAGCGATACCCGAATCCCGCCACGGCCTCGCCTCACTGCGCGAGTTCAACGGACGCGCGAGCCGATCGGAACTCCCGCGGTGGTGGGCTGCGGTCGAGGTGGGACGCACCACGGAAGATCTGCCCGCCCTGAGAGTCGCGAGTGAAGCGATTCCCCCGGCGAGGGTCTGGAGCGACCGCAATCCCGAGGCAGACAAGCGGCTCAAGGCCGCGCGCGCCGCAATCGCACTCGTCTCCACCGAGGTCAACATCCCGGCCGAGAACATACTGACGCCCGAAGTACTGCGACGTCTCGCCTGGTCCCCCCCGCATCCGCTCGACATCGAGGGCATCCGCACCGCCCTGGTCGGGCTGGGAGCGCGACAATGGCAGGTTGACGCTATCGCACAGGTGATCCTCGATGCCTTTGTCGATGCCAACCAAACGATCGAACCGGGCGTCGAGCCTGTTTCGTAGGAACAGTCAAACGATTTTTGGCGCGATTTTCGCGGGATTAAGCTATTCCCCGTTATCAATGAACGAAAAGAGGCATTGTGGCCGAGCGACATGAAGTCCTGTTCGTCGATGGGGTTCGTACCCCTTTCGGACGCGCGGGCGAAAAGGGAATGTACTGGAACACCCGGGCGGACGACCTGGTCGTCAAGGCGATCGTCGGCTTGCTCGAGCGCAACCCGGATGTGCCAAAGGACCGGATCGATGAGGTCGCCATAGCTGCGACCACCCAGCAGGGCGACCAGGGCCTGACCCTCGGCCGCACCGCGGCGCTTCTCGCGGGCCTGCCGAAGTCGGTGCCCGGATTCGCCATCGACCGCATGTGCGCCGGAGCGATGACCTCGGTAACCACGCTGGCCGGAGGGATCGCCTTCGGAGCCTACGACCTCGCACTCGCGGGCGGCGTCGAGCACATGGGCCGTCATCCGATGGGCTTCGGTGCGGATCCGAACCCACGCTTCCTCTCAGAGAAGCTCGTGAGCGGCGAGGCCCTCAACATGGGATCGACCGCCGAGCGCATCCATGACCGTTTTCCCCAGCTCACGAAGGAGCGGTCGAACCGGTTCGCCCTCGCGAGCCAGCAGAAGGCCGCCGCGGCCTACGACAACTGCAAGCTCCAGCCCGACCTGATTCCGGTATCGATCCGCTCAGAGTCCGGCTGGGGTCTCGCTACCCGTGATGAGGCTCTGCGGCCCGAGACCACCCTTGAGGGTCTCGCCGGCTTGAAGACGCCGTTCCGTCCTCACGGCCGGGTCACGGCGGGCAACTCATCCGGGCTCAATGACGGCGCGACCATCAGCATGCTCGCGAGCGAAGCCACCGCCAAAGAGCTGGGACTCACCGCCAAGATGAAGCTTGTGAGCTTCGCCTTCGCCGGCGTCGAGCCCGAGATCATGGGCATCGGTCCCGTGCCTTCGACCGAGAAGGCGCTCAAGAAGGCCGGCCTGTCGATCACCGACATCGGTCTCTTCGAGCTCAACGAAGCCTTCGCGGTGCAGGTGCTGTCGCTTCTCGACCACTTCGGCATCGCCGATGACGACCCTCGCGTCAACCAGTGGGGTGGGGCCATCGCGATGGGCCATCCGCTTGCCTCCTCTGGCGTGCGCCTGATGATCCAGCTCGCCGCCCAGTTCAAGGAACGCCCGGATGTTCGCTACGGCCTGACCGCCATGTGTGTCGGTCTTGGCCAGGGCGGCTCTGTCATCTGGGAGAACCCGTACTTCGACGGAAAGAAGAAGAAATGACCGACGTCGCAACGCAGGGCCGGTTCGCGGAACTCATCGCAGCATCCGACGATGAGGTTGTCACTCACTCGTATGTGCGGGACATCCCGATCTCCTCCGGTCGTACCCTCGCCCTCGTGACCCTCGACAATGGTCGGGATCACACCCGTCCCAGCACACTGGGTCCGGTCACGCTGGTCGAATTCGCCGCGACCCTCGACACGCTGAAAGAGCGTGCCGCGCGGGGTGAAATCGCCGGGGTCGCCGTCACCGGTAAGCCGTTCTTCCTCGCTGCCGGCGCCGACCTCACCAAGGTGGGCTCGATCACGAGCCGGGCCGTCGGCAAGCAGATGGCCGAACTTGGTCACTATGCCCTCGGCAAGTTGAGCGATCTCGGCGTGCCGTCGTTCGTGTTCATCAACGGGCTCGCCCTCGGGGGCGGTCTCGAGATCGGCCTGAACGCCGACTACCGCACGATCGACCGCAACACTCCGGGTGTGGCGCTCCCCGAGGTCTTCCTCGGGATCATCCCCGGCTGGGGCGGCGCGTGGCTGCTGCCCAACCTGATCGGTATCGAAAATGCCCTGAAGGTGGTTATCGAGAATCCGCTGAAGAACAACCGGATGCTCACAGGACAGGAGGCCTTCGACCTCGGAATCGCCGACGTCATCTTCGATTCCGTCTCGTTCCTCGAGCACTCCCTCGCCTGGGCCGACAGCGTGATAGCGGGCACCACCACGGTGAAGCGCGCCAACACCCCTGGCAAGATCGAGCGCGCCGTCAAATGGGACATCGCGATCAGGGTCGCGACCAAGATGCTCGAAAGCCGCATCGGACGGGTCGCAAAATCTCCGTACACGGCCCTCGGGCTGCTCAAAGCCGCGAAGAACACCGATCGGGCGACCGGCTTCGCTGCCGAGGACGAGGCTCTCGCCGACCTCATCTCCGGCGACCAGTTCAAAGCAAGCATCTACGCATTCAACCTGGTACAAAAGCGAACCAAGCGCCCAGCAGGTGCACCGGACAAGAACCTCGCAAAGCCGGTGACCAAGGTCGGCGTGATCGGAGCGGGTCTCATGGCCAGCCAGTTTGCGCTGCTCTTCGTGCGCCGGCTCAAGGTACCCGTAGTCATCACGGACCTCGACCAGGCACGCGTCGATAAGGGCGTGAGCTACATCCACGACGAGATCGACGCCCTTCTCGAAAAGAAGCGCATCTCTTCGGATGAGGCGAACCGCCTCAAGGGCCTCGTCACGGGCACCACCGACAAGGCCGATTTCGCCGCCTGTGACTGGGTGATCGAGGCCGTGTTCGAAGAGCTCGGGGTCAAGCAGGACGTCTTCGCCGATGTGGAGCAGTACCTCTCCGAGACCGCCGTGCTCGCGACGAACACGTCGTCGCTGTCGGTTGAGCAGATCGGTGCCAGGCTGAAGCATCCGGAGCGCCTCGTGGGGTTTCACTTCTTCAATCCGGTGGCCGTCATGCCCCTCGTCGAGGTGGTGAAGACACCGCAGACGGATGACGCGACGCTCTCTACGGCGATGGTGACTGCCGCGAAGCTTTTCAAGAACGCTGTGATCACGACCGACACCCCCGGATTCGTGGTCAACCGCATTCTCGCGAAGGTTCTTGGCGAGGCGATGCACGCGGTCGACACCGGTACTCCGTTCGAGGTCGTCGAGGAGTCCACGAAACCGTTTGGGCTTCCGATGACTCCCTTCGAGTTGCTCGAGCTGGTTGGCCTCACGGTCGGAGCGCATGTGCTCGACACACACCACGCTGCCTTCCCCGAGCGTTTCTTCCAGAGCGAGAACCTGCACAAACTCGCCGAGCTCGGTCACATCTTCGAACGCGATTCCAAGGGAAGGGTGACCGGCGTCGACAAGAAGGCCCGTGCCATCGTTGCCGGAGGCACCACGCCGATGACCGCGGACGAGCTCCGCACCCGCATCGAAGACGGCTTAGCTGATGAGGTGCACCGGATGCTCGAAGGCACGGTGGTGGAGGCGGCGGAAGACATCGATCTCTGCCTTATCCTCGGTGCGGGCTACCCGTTCCAGATGGGTGGGGTCACCCCCTACCTCGACCGCGTCGGAGCGTCAAAGCGCGTCTTCAACGACACCTTCCACCGGCCGGTGCTGCGCGGCGTGAACCAGCCGAAGTCCCTGTTCGAAATCCATGCATTCCTCGTCGTCGGACGGCGTGTTGGTCTCGACACACCGTCGCCGACCCCGGAAACGCATGGATTTCGCGCGTCGGGGCAGCGACCCGGGGTGAACCCGGGGCGTGCGGGATGGAAATCGGACTAGGAACGGTCCGATCCCAGCGAACGCTCCTCCTGTGCGCCACCCGTGAGCGGGCGTGCCACGGGGACCTTGCTACCGAGAACCTGCTCGACGACGTCGCGAGCGATCCGCTGGGGGGTGAGTCCTGCCTCTGCGAGAATCTCAGCGCGCGATCCATGCTCGAGGAACTCGTCGGGCAGCCCGAGCTCGTTGAGCGCCGTGTCGACGCCCGCCGCACGAAGCTCCTGGCGGATACGCGTGCCGATTCCGCCGACCCGGATGCCGTCCTCGATGGTCACGACAAGACGATGCTTCGCCGCCAGCGTGACCACGCTCTTCGGCACCGGTACCACCCAGCGCGGATCGATGACGGTCGCACCGATGCCCTGGTCGGCCAGACGCATGGCCACCTCGAGCCCGATCTCGGCCATCGGTCCCACCGTGATGATGAGCACATCCCGTCGGGAAGCTTCGCTCAGCACGTCAACACCGTCGGGTAGGCGGCGCACTGCGGCGATCTCGGTGCCGACACTCCCCTTGGAGAACCGCACCACGGTGGGAGCATCCGCCACCGCGATGGCCTCGCCCAACTCTTCGCGCAGGCGGGTTGCATCTCGTGGAGCGCTCAGGCGGATGTGCGGAACG
Source organism: Actinomycetales bacterium (assembly GCA_038203515.1). Taxonomy (GTDB): domain Bacteria; phylum Actinomycetota; class Actinomycetes; order Actinomycetales; family Microbacteriaceae; genus Lacisediminihabitans. Next base: position 12,521 of record JBBRDX010000042.1, read on the forward strand.
ACCTGCAGGATCGCGAGGTCCCAGATGCCGTGATGGCTCGGTCCGTCCGGACCTGTGACACCGGCCCGATCGAGCACGAAGGTCACGCCCGCCTTGTGCAGCGCGACATCCATCAGCACCTGGTCGAATGCCCGGTTGATGAATGTCGCATAGAGAGCGACCACCGGATGCAGGCCACCGAATGCGAGCCCGGCGGCAGAGGTGACCGCGTGTTGCTCCGCGATCCCCACGTCGAATACCCTCTCCGGATATTTCGAGGCGAGGGGTTGGAGGCCCGTGGGGCGGAGCATGGCCGCGGTGATCCCGACGATGGTGGGGTTGCTGTCGGCGAGAACCACGAGTTCCTCGGCGAACACCGAGGTCCACGACTGCTTGTCCGAGGCACCGATGGGCTCACCGGTCTCGGGGTCGATGTGACCTACGGCATGGAACTGGTCCGCCGCGTCGAGCACGGCCGGCTCGAAGCCCTTGCCCTTCTGGGTAATGGCGTGCACGATGACCGGAGCACCGTAGTTCTTGGCCTGCGTGAGCGCCTCCTCCATCGCATGGAGATCATGACCGTGAATCGGACCGATGTACTTGATGTCGAGGTTCGAATACAACGCCTCGTTGTTAGTGAAACGGCTGAGGAAGCCATGGGTGCCTCCCCGGATACCGCGGTACAGTGCCTGCCCCGGCGCGCCGAAGAGGTCGAAGAAACGGCGGCTCGAGGCGTTGAAACTGCGGTACGAGCGACGGGTGCGCACGTCGTTGAGGAAGCGTGCCATGCCGCCGATGGTCGGGGCGTATGAGCGCCCGTTGTCGTTGACGACGATGACGAGGTTGCGCGAATTGTCATCACTGATGTTGTTGAGCGCCTCCCAGGTCATTCCCCCGGTGAGCGCGCCGTCACCGACGATCGCAACGACATGGCGATCCTTCTGGCCAGTCATCTGGAACGCCCGCGAGATGCCGTCCGCCCAGCTCAGCGAGCTGGAGGCATGGGAGGACTCGACGATGTCGTGCTCGGACTCGGAACGCTGCGGATAACCGGCCAGACCACCCCGCTCACGGAGATGGCTGAAGTCCTGCCGCCCGGTCAGCAGCTTGTGCACATAAGACTGGTGTCCGGTGTCGAAGACGATGGCGTCGTACGGGGAATCGAAGACCCGATGAACGGCCATCGTGAGCTCCACGACCCCGAGGTTCGGCCCCAGATGACCGCCGGTCTTGGAAACCTCCCTGACGAGGAACTCCCTGATCTCGGCGGCAAGCAGGACGAGCTGCTCCTGCGAGAGTCGGTCCAGGTCTCGGGGCCCGTGGATACTCTGTAAAAGGCTCACCAGAGCAGCCTAAACCAGCGATCTCAGAACGTACTGGAGGATGCCCCCGTTGCGGTAGTAGTCCGCCTCGCCGGGGGTATCGATGCGCACGACCGCGTCGAACTCGACAGTCTGCTTGCCCGCGGCGGAGTGCTCGGTCGGGGCCGCAGTGACGTGGACGGTTTTCGGTGTGGTTCCCTCGTTCAGCTCCTCGAGACCTGAGATGCTCAGCTCCTCGGTGCCATCGAGGCCGAGGGTCGCCCAGCTCTCCCCCGCCGGAAATTGCAGCGGCACGACACCCATCCCGATCAGGTTCGAGCGGTGGATGCGCTCGAAACTCTCCACGATGACCGCTTTGACACCCAAGAGACTCGTGCCTTTCGCAGCCCAGTCGCGCGAAGAGCCGGAGCCGTACTCCTTGCCACCGAAGATCACGAGCGGTATTCCGGCGGCCTGATAGTTCTGACTGGCGTCGTAGATGAACGTCTGGGGCGCATCCACCCGCGTGAAATCGCGGGTGAATCCACCCTCCACGTTGTCAAGGAGCTGGTTGCGCAGACGGATGTTCGCGAAAGTACCGCGGATCATCACCTCGTGGTTTCCCCGACGCGACCCGTAGGAGTTGAAGTCCGCACGGTCGATACCGTGGTCGGCGAGGTACTGCCCGGCGGGGCTGTCGGCCTTGATATTGCCGGCCGGGCTGATGTGGTCGGTGGTGACCGAGTCGCCAAGCTTCGCCAACACGCGCGCTCCTGCGATGTTGCTGACCGGAGTGGTCTCCAGCGTCATCCCATCGAAGTACGGGGGCTTGCGCACATAGGTCGACTCGCTGTCCCACTCGAATACCTCGCTGTCCGGCGTCGGAAGCGAGCGCCAGCGCTCGTCGCCGTCGAAGACCTCGCCGTACTCCTTGGTGAACATCGCGGTGTCGATCGATGAGTCGATAGTGGACTGCACCTCGGCGGCATCCGGCCAGATGTCTTTGAGGTAGACCTCGGTGCCATCGCTGCCGGTGCCGAGAGAATCGGTCTCGAAGTCGAAGTTCATCGAACCGGCGAGGGCGTAAGCGATGACAAGCGGCGGGCTCGCGAGGTAATTCATCTTCACATCAGGGCTGATGCGGCCTTCGAAGTTGCGGTTGCCCGAGAGCACCGCGGTGACCGCGAGATCATTTTTGTTGATTGCGTCGGTGACCTCTTCGATCAACGGACCGGTATTGCCGATGCAGACGGTGCAGCCGTATCCGACCGTGTAAAAACCGAGTGCCTCGAGGTCGTCGGTGAGGCCAGCCTTTGCGTAGTAGTCGGTGACCACCTTGGAACCGGGCGCCAGGGTCGTTTTGACCCAGGGCTTGGACGTGAGGCCCCTCTTGACGGCGTTCCGAGCCAGGAGGCCAGCCGCGAGCATGACTGAGGGATTTGAGGTGTTGGTGCACGAGGTGATCGCCGCGACAGCGACGGCTCCGTGGTCGAGGGTGTAGCTCATGCCGGACTTCGTGGTGACATCGGTGGGGCGTGAGACGGATGACGGCGCGTGACTGACGTGGGTGTGGCGATGATGGTTGTGGTCATCCTCCGGCTGATTGCTCGGCGGATCGGAGGCCGGGAACGATTCGGAGATGCCGAGGTCGACCAGGTCGTGCTCGATCTCGGCGTAGCTCGTGAGGTCCTTCGCGAACTGGGCCTTGGCCGACGAGAGGATCACCCGGTCCTGGGGCCGCTTCGGCCCGGCGATCGATGGCACGACCGTGGTCAGGTCGAGTTCGAGATATTCACTGAAGGTCGGCTCGGAGTCCGCGTTGTGCCAGAGAGTCTGGAGCTTGGCGTAGGCCTCGACCAGTGCGACCTGTTCCTCGCTGCGGCCGGTGAGACGCAGGTAGTCCAGGGTGACATCGTCGATCGGGAACATGGCGGCGGTGGAACCGAACTCGGGGCTCATGTTTCCGATGGTGGCTCGGTTGGCCAGGGGAACTGCCGCGACGCCGGCTCCGTAGAATTCGACGAATTTGCCGACGACGCCGTGCTTACGCAGTTGCTCCGTGATCGTGAGAACGACATCCGTCGCGGTGACGCCGGTGGGGATGACGCCGGTGAGCTTGAAACCGACAACCTTAGGAATCAGCATGGAGACGGGTTGGCCGAGCATGGCCGCCTCGGCCTCGATGCCGCCGACGCCCCATCCGAGCACGCCGAGGCCGTTGACCATGGTGGTGTGCGAGTCGGTGCCGACACAGGTGTCGGGGTAGGCCTGCAGCACGCCGTTGACCGTGCGGGTCATCGTGACCCGGGCCAGGTACTCGATGTTGACCTGGTGCACGATTCCGGTCCCGGGTGGCACGACCTTGAAGTCATCGAACGCGGTCTGGCCCCACCGCAGGAACTGGTAGCGCTCACCGTTACGTTCGTACTCGATTTCCACGTTGCGTTCGAGGGCGTTTTCGGAGCCGAACAGGTCGGCGATCACCGAGTGGTCGATCACGAGCTCGGCTGGAGCGAGCGGGTTAATCTTCTTGGGGTCGCCTCCGAGAGCGGATACCGCCTCGCGCATCGTGGCGAGGTCGACGATGCAGGGAACCCCGGTGAAGTCCTGCATGATCACGCGTGCGGGAGTGAACTGGATCTCGGTGTCCGGCTCGGCCGTGGGAATCCACGATCCCAGCGCCTCAATCTGCGACTTGGTCACGTTTGCGCCATCTTCGGTGCGTAACAGGTTCTCGAGCAAGACCTTGAGGCTGTACGGCAACTTCTCATAACCGGGCACGCGGTCGACCCGGAAGATCTCGTAGTCTGTGGAACCTACTGTCAGGGTGTCCTTCGAACCGAAGCTGTTGACCTGCGACATTGCGCGACTCCCTTGCTGAGCTGAACGAGGTGTGATCTCTTGCGAGACGTCCGGTGCCATCCTCGACCTCGACCGGCGACCGTGCCAGCAAGCTAAGCCTAAGTCTCCATCGGCGGGAAGGACAGTGAAAGTATCTTGACGTCAAGATATTTTAGCACGCGGATCACTCGCTGGTGGGCCGAGGGATGCTTCCGTAGACGGCACGTACGAGCAGCCAGGTCACCCACAGCATTCCCGCATAGAGCGGGATACCGAGCAGTAGTTTCGTCCCGGCGAGCCACTCGGCCTCGCGGGCGAGGTACAGCGGCACCTCGACACCGAGACGAAGAGCGAAGAGCCCGGCCCATAGCCAGGTCGTGAGGTAGAGCACTCGTCGCTTCGCCCTCTGATGGCGCCACTGAGCAGTCTCGTTCGTCAGGAACCCGACGATCACGCCGATGAGCGGCCACCGCACAAGGATGCTGATGAGGAGCACAGCCAGGCTCACACTGTTGATGACAATTCCGGGGATGAAATTCGCTTCGGCGCGACCGGAGACCAGGGCGAGAATCGCGGAGATGGCGATGCCGACGATGCCGGCGAAGGCCTGCGTGATCGGGGTCTGGGTGAGGAGTCGGGCCACCACGAACACCGCGGCGAGTGCCACCGGAACCAGCACCGAAAGTGGCAGGTTTTTGGTGGTTACGTAGAGCACGAGAAAGGCGAGTCCGGGCAGGATCGATTCAACGAGACCGCGAAGGCCGCCGACGGCCTTCAGGAGCGACTTGCCCGTGGGAACCTCGCCCGGGGCGACCTGGCCGAGGCCGGTCTTTCGCATCGCATCCGCGAACGCCTCCCGGAAACCCGCCGGTGCGGACTCTTCGTCGTCGGCCAACCGACTCAGGCGCCCGGTGTCGCGGTGTCCGACGCAGCGGCGGTCTTGGGCATGTGCAGCGGGATGAGGTCGCGAGGCGGCATCGGAGTCTTGCCGCGCACGACGACAACGCTGCGGAACAACTCTTCGATCTTCGAGGCGGCTTCCTGGTCGACCACGCCGTCACCGGCGATCACCCCGCGAAGGAACCAGCGCGGGCCATCGACGCCGATGAAGCGGGCCAGCCTGGTCGAGTCGGGCTGTCCGGGGGTAGTGGCCGGGATCTCCGCCAGGAGCTCGGGACCGAACGGACCGATGGTCAGGCGGGTCGTGCCGCCCTGCTTCGCGATCTGCTCGGCGATCTGCTCCCGGATCTCATGCCAGAGTCCCGAGGTGCGCGGCGCAGCGAAAGGTTGCACCTGCAGGGTGGAACCGGCGTAGTCCAGGCCGACAGCGACGACACGCTGGCTGCCCTCCTCCACCTCGAGTCGCAGTTGAAGACCCTCACGGGGAAGGATCTTCACTCCCCCGAGATCGACATAGGGGCGCACGGGATTCGCCTCGGACTCGTCGAGCGGCCCTTCGATCTCCCGGTCAGCCGGGGCGGATTTCAGCTGCTCATCCGTGTCGCTCGTCTTGGTATCCTCGTTCGGCTGGATCTCGCCGGACGGCGAAGTGCTGTCGCTCACAGGAGCTCTCCTTGCTGGTCGTCATGGGATGATTCAGTGCCGATCGTTGTATTGCCGGTCGATCCAAACCCGGACTCCCCGCGCTGGCTGCCCGGGAGAGTCGCCACGGGGATGAATCGCGCCCGGGTCACCGGCAGGACCACAAGCTGCGCGATCCGATCGCCGACCGCGACAGAATACGGCACGGAGCTGTCCGTATTCAGGAGGGTGACGCTGATCTCCCCGCGGTAGCCGGCATCCACCGTGCCCGGACTGTTCACGATCGTAATGCCGTGTTTCGCCGCAAGCCCGCTGCGCGGGACGACGAATGCCACATAGCCGTCGGGGAGCGCAATCGACACCCCGGTCGCTACGGTCGCCCGCTGGCCGGGCGCAAGCTGCACTGCCACAGCGGCCGTGAGGTCGGCGCCGGCGTCACCGGGGTGGGAATAGGTGGGCACCCGGTCGGCCACGATCAGAACTTCAACGCTTTGAGCCACGTCACGAGGGTAGTGCAGAACGACTGCGCGGTCAGAGCCCGAGAAAATCTGGTCGAATAGGCGTATGACGCAGAACACGCCCGGCGGTCTGACGACTCCCACGCGGCTCTATCACGAACGCATCTGGCCGTCACCCTGGGTGATCACGGCCACGACTCTCGTGATCCCCGCGAGCCTGCTCGTATTTTTGCCGATCAACCTGTTCGCCGGCGTGATCGTGGCCATCGCGCTCTTCTCGGCGATCGTTCTCGTTCTCCTTGTGACCTCCCCCGTCATCGAAGTCCTACCGGGCGAACTCATCGCAGGCCGGGCACGTGTGCCCGCGCACCTCATCGGGGAGGTGACGCCGTTTCGGGGCGAGGAAGCCACCCTCCAGCGCGGCCGACTTCTGGATGCGCGGGCCTGGCTTCTCATCCGAGGGTGGGTCTCACCGGTCGTGAAGATCGAACTCACCGACGAGAGCGACCCGACCCCGTATTGGATCGTGTCGACCCGTACTCCCGACGCGCTCGCGGCCGCGATAGACAGAGCTCGCGCCATCTAGGACCGCGCGAGCGGACTCAGGCCGCGCACTCCTGGCAGATCGATCCGAGTTTTTCTTCGTGATCGAGCTGGGAGCGGTGCTTCACGAGGAAACAGTTCACGCAGGTGAACTCATCGGCCTGGGGAGGCAGCACCACGACATCGAGGTCGAGGTCGGAGAGATCTGCACCGGGCAGCTCGAAGCCCCCGGGATTGTCGGCGTCATCGACGTCGACCACGCCGGACATCTTGTCCGGCACGCGCTCTTTAAGAGCCTCGATCGACTCGGAGTCGTCGTCGGTCTTACGAGGTGCGTCGTAGTCGGTTGCCATGCCCATCCAGTTCTTGGAAATATCGATTGGTCTCAATCGGCGGCCACAGTTTGCATCATTAGTTTGCGAATAGCAAACCACTGCCAAATGACCGTGAATCCGACTTCTGTGCAACTTGCGGCACGCCCGGGATATTCCCGGGATTTATGAGAAGGGCGTGCGACGCTAGTCCCCAAGAAGTGACCGCGAGAGGCGTTCAGTATGCAAGACCTGAGAGTCATCGGAGTGGAAAACGGCGCGCT
>JBBRDX010000043.1:0-19597 GCA_038203515.1 Actinomycetales bacterium
TGGGCAGAGCTCGCTACTCGACCTACGGGTATGGGCAGAGCTCGCTACTCGACCAGCGGGTATGGTCGTTGGTCGAGTAGGTCGCCCCGCGACCGTATCGAGACCGGCTGCCTAGTCGCGCCCGGTCACCCCCGCCGTCGACTCGATCACATCGGCCATCTTCTTCGAGAGGGCCTCGTAGAACATCGACAGTGGAAACTCGTCGGGCAGTACGGCATCCGTGAACCCCCTCGGCGGGCCGTCCAGCGGGAGGTCGTGAGTAGCCCACAGCGATGCGGGGTTCGGCGTGAGCGTCGCTGACACCAGCTCGTAGGCCGCGAGCCAGTGCGCGGTCTTCGGCCGGTCTATCGAGCGCCAGTAGAGGTCCTCGATCTCCCGCCCGAGGGCGATGACCTGCTCCGGAACATCCGCCCAGTCGATGGTGAGGCGGGTATCCGTCCAGTGCAGCACGTGGTGCTGGTGCAGCCACGCGAACAGCAGCTGGCCGCCGACCGCGTCGTAGTTGCGCACGCGGGTGCCGGTGATCGCAAAGCGGAAGATCCGGTCGAAGAACACCGTGTACTGCACGAGCTTCGCGTGGTCGCGCGTCACGTCGTCGGTGTCTTCGGCGAGTTCGAGCCGCACCGCCTCCCGGTACGCGGTGAGGTCGCAGCGCAGCTCCTCGAGTGAGTACAGGAAGTACGGCATCCGCTGCTTGATCATGAACGGATCGAACGGCAGGTCGCCGCGCATATGGGTGCGGTCGTGGATGAGGTCCCACATCACGAAGGTCTCTTCGGCCAGGTGCTGGTCGTCGAGCAGTCGCGCCGCGTCCGCGGGGAGCTCCAGCTTCGTGATGGCGGATGCCTCCCTCACGACCCGTCGGAATCGAGCCGCCTCCCGGTCGGCGAAGATCGCTCCCCAGGTGAAGGTCGGCACCGTGCGCATGGCGATCGTCTCGGGGAACAGCACCGCGGAGTTGGTGTCGTAGCCCTCGGTGAAGTCCACGAAGCGGATGGGTACGAACATCGCGTTCGAGTAGTCACCAGCCTCGAGGGCCGCGACGAACTCCGGCCAGATCACCTCCACGAGCACAGCCTCGATCAGCCGATCGGTGCTGCCGTTCTGCGTGTACATCGGGAACACGACGAGGTGGCGTAACCCATCCACGCGATCGCGCTGCGGCTGGAAGGCTTCGAGCGAGTCGAGGAAGTCGGGCACGAGGAATCCCTCGCGTGCCCACCGCTCGAAATCGATCACCGCGGCACTGAGGTAGACCGCATCGTGCGGGAAGACCGGCACGAAGGCGCGCAGGTGCTCGACGATCGTGGAGACAAGGGAACGGGCATCCGCGTGATCGCTGTCGTTCGGGATGCTACCGTCCTGCACCTGCAGCGGTCGCAGCGCCGAGACGGCGGCCTTGAGCCCGAGCCAGGTCTCGCGAGATTCGATAGGAGCGGCGTCACCGTCTTCCAGGACCTCAGGCTCCCCGACGATTGCGCTCTGAGTTGCTGATGTTGTGAGTGACACGGTTCGACCTCCGATCCGAAAGGGAAACGATGAGATGACGCAAAAGGCGTCTCCCTCGAGGGTATCTGCGCGATCACGCCGTTTGGTTGTCATCAGCGCGGGAAAGTTGCACAATCGCGACGTTCTGGCGCACGATGCGTGCGAACGACCTAATGTCAGAGAGACACGTCAGCGGACTGGTCATTCGGGCGACCAGTCCGCTGGATCGCCTGGGTAAGGGGCGACGAGCCTAGAGTTTCGCCGTCATCACTCGATTCGGGTGGATTATCGAGGGGGTGTTCCTGACGAAGAAACCGTGTCCGCACTTTCATGCGTATACATAAGATAGCAGTATATTGGTCCTCCAAAAGGAGGACAGAACCCCCCCTTCGGGGGAAAGCCGCTAGCCCTCGGCGGCCTCGGCCTCAAGGGCTGCAGTGGGCACGGAGATGAGGCCGAGCATCCGCAATGCGCCCTGCGCCGCGGCGCGGTCGTGGTCGCGGGCCGCAGCGATCAGCAGCTGCTGGGACTCGCTCAACGCTCGGAAGTCGAGGTAGTCGGGCAGGTACAGACTGCCGAGCTGGATGAGGTGCACAACCGAGTTGATCGCGCGCACGAGTGCGGGATTACCTGACAGCGACACCAGGTGGTTGAAGAATCTGGCGTTGGCCATCGCGATCTTCTGCGGCGCAAGCTCAGCAACATGCTCCTGCACAAGCTGGGGATTCTCGCGCATCTCCGCCATCCGTCTCGGGTCGAGAGCCCAACTCACATGCTCGAGAAAGTGCGCGTGGTCGGCGCGCATGTCGGCTACCAACTCGGGTGTTGCGAGCGGGATCACCTCGTTCACGAGCGCGCTGTAGAGGGCCACCCAGACAACCATGGCATCCGCCGTCTGTTTCGGGCTCACGAGGGCGACTCGCGTGAACCGGCTGGCGGATGCCTCGACGATACCGATCTCCCGCAGCCGCTGGAGTGCCTCTCGCACGGGTGTGCGCGAAACCCCCAGCTGCTCGGCGAGCTCCGAGTCGCTGATGCGTTGGCCGGGAAGGAGGCGACCCTCGTGTACCGCCGACAGCACGCGCTCGAACACAAGGTTGACCACCGGGCTCGTCGCGAAGGACGATTTGTCTGCGGCATCACCGGTAGGGGATGTTCGGAAGTCGTTCACCCTTTGACCATAGTCGGGGTGCCGCGCCGGATTGGGCAGAACCCCGCCCAGACTGTAATCGGAGCGGGAAGATCGGCTCTAAAAAATCATCGGGCGATCGTCGTCTTCTTCCACGTCGAGATCGAGGTCGACCACCACGGGCACATGGTCGCTCGGCCCATCGCCCTTGCGTTCGTTGCGGTCGATGCTCGCCGCCGTGACCAGTTGGGCGAAGGAGAGAGATCCCATGATGAAGTCGATGCGCATTCCCTCATTTCGGGGGAAGCGGAGCTGCTGGTAGTCCCAGAAGGTGAAGCCTTCCGGCACACGGGGGCGCACGACATCCGCGAGCCCGATCGTCTCGAACTCCGCGAAAGCCGCGCGCTCCGAGGCCGAGGTGTGGGTGCTGTTCGCGAAGTCCCAGGTCGGCCAGACATCGGTGTCGAGGGGGGCGATGTTCCAGTCGCCCATCAGGGCGAGCGGAGTGTCGGGATGCTCGGCAAGCCAGGCTGTCGTGTCGGAGGCGAGTTTGGACAACCAGTCCAGCTTGTAGACGAGGTGCGGGTCATCGAGGTTGCGGCCGTTGGGCACGTAGAGGCTCCACAGGCGCACGCCCTCCACCGTGACGGCCATCGCGCGGGCCTCGAGGGGGGGACCGCCCTCGACTTCGCTCTTGCTGAATCCGGGGGCGGAGGGGAATCCCAGTTGCACATCGTCCATCGGCAGCCGGCTGGCGAAGGCCACGCCGTTCCACTGGTTGAGCCCGTGCAGCTGCACCTCATAGCCCGCCTCTTCGAAGAACTTAAAGGGGAACTGGCTCTCCTTGCACTTGATCTCCTGCATGCCCAGCACATCGATGTCTTCCCGCCCGAGCCAGTCGACCACTCGGGCGGCCCGCGTTCGGATGGAGTTCACGTTCCAGGTGGCAACACGCATGGCTTCACTTTAATCGCTCTCCACGACCAGCAGGATCGGCGGTCAACGGCTCCCTCGGCAGAATCGGCCTGTTACGAATCGGCCAAGTAGAATCGGGGCCGTGACCGACGCCAGGCAGCAGCTCATCGACTACATCTCCGAAGGAGCCGTGTTTCACGGAGACTTCACGCTCACGAGTGGCAAGAAGGCCACCTACTATGTGGATCTGCGCAAGGTGAGCCTCGACCACCGTGTCGCCCCGCTCATCGGGCAGGTGATGCTCGACCTGATCGCGGATGTCGCGGATGTCGCCGCCGTTGGAGGAATGACGATGGGGGCTGACCCGATCGCCGCCGCGGTGCTGCACCAGGGGGCTGCCCGCGGTCTCTCCTACGATGCTTTCGTCGTGCGCAAGGAACCCAAGGATCACGGCCGCGGCCGCCAGGTAGAGGGACCGGATCTGGCCGGCAAGCGCGTGATCGTGCTCGAAGACACCTCGACGACCGGGGGATCCCCGCTCGCCGCCATCGACGCGCTCAAGAAGGTGGGCGCTGAGATCGCCGGAGTCGCAGTCGTCGTCGACCGCGACACCGGTGCCCGCGAGGTGATCGAAGCCGCGGGCTATCCGTATTTCGCCGCCATCGGGCTCGGCGACCTCGGACTCTCGAAGTAGTCAATCGCGCCATGGCCGCTGGCAACGACATCGGACCTCACCCGATCACCTCCCCCTTCGACTGGGGTCTCGGCAGTGCGAGCGCGCCGACTGCCGCGGTGCCCACTCCCGTTGCGTCGGCGCCTGCCGCGCATGCCCCTGTGCCTGTCACGCCTGTGCCTGTCAACCCTGTGCCTGTCACGCCTGCCACCGAGAGGATTCCTGCCGAGCCCGAGCCCGCCGACCCCGCCCCCGCCATCACGCCGCCGGTGCGGCGGCGCGAAACCTACTTCACCTCGGACTCGGACGATGATGTCGATCCTGCCTCGCCGATCGCCCCACTCATCGATTTGCCCATCGATTCGCTCCTCGTTTCGCCCATTGATTCACTCTTCGGTGAGACCCAGTTCAAGGACTACGAGGGAGAACCACTGGTGGGTCCGCGGCCGACAGGGCTCAATCCCTTTGCCGGCGCGTTTGCGGGTCCTTCTGCCAGCACGTCTGCCAGCGCCGCGACGCCGACATCCGCCGATTCCTCGGTAATCGAGGGTGTCGCCGCCCCGGTCGCTGCTCCGGTCGTTGCCCCGCCGAGCGAGTCACGTGCTCCGTTCTCGAAGAACCAGAAGCGGTTGTTCTGGCTGTCGGGTGGAGTGATTGCCCTGCTTGTGCTCGCCATCCTGTTCGTGATCGGCACGAAGATCGCAGCAGCGCCAAGTCCCGCCGCCACCTCGAAGAGCGCGACGCCGAAGGTCTTACCGTCATCCTCGGCCGCCCTGACTCCGAGCGCTACCGGCCCGGCCGCCGCGGGAGTGCACCTGTGGAGTGACCTGCGCGGCGGCGAATGTGTCGACCCGTACTCGAACCCCTTCGATCTCAGGTTCACCGTCGTGGACTGCGCGGCGCCGCATCCGGCACAGATGGTGTTCCGGGGCACGTTCCCTGGCGAGGCGACTGTGGCATACCCCGGGCTCGATTCGCTGCAGTCCCAGATCACCTCGCAGTGCACGGCCCCCGGGGTGATCGACCTCGCGAAGGCGGGTGCATACAGCGACATCCAGTTCCGGGCGTCCTATGCGGCGACCACGGAGGAGTGGACCACGGGCCAGCACGACTACTTCTGTTTCGTGAACCGCTCCGGTGGCGAGCCGATCACCGGCAGTCTCGCGGGCACCCAGGCCAAGTAGCGTCGCAGGCCAGGTGGCGTCATCCCGCGGCACAAGCTGAGCGCAGCATCATCGTGGAACAGATCGCGCCGACGATGCAGGGCAGCCCGCCGTGGCAAATGCAGGAAGGTGCGTGACACCTGGGTCGCCGCAGACTCACCTGAAACTTCTGTCACATGGCATCCTGCATTTCGAACGGGGATGACAGAGGGCCGACCGAGCTGGCGCTGGCTCTCACTGGGCCAGTCAGATTTCGTCGGACTCGATCGGCTCCGACTCGAGCAGGTCGGCGACGCTGTTCAGTATCTCGTCGGGATGAAACGGGTACTTGTCGATCTCGGACTGGTTGCTGATACCGGTGAGCACGAGGATGGTGTGCAGCCCGGCCTCGATACCGGCGACGATGTCGGTGTCCATACGGTCGCCGATCATGCCGGTGTTCTCGGAGTGGGCTCCGATCTTGTTCATGGCCGACCGAAACATCATCGGGTTCGGCTTGCCCACGACGTAGGGCTCCTTGCCGGTGGCCTTGGTGATGAGGGCGGCGACGGCCCCGGTCGCCGGCAGCGGTCCGTCGGCACTCGGGCCCGTGGCATCCGGATTCGTCACAATGAAGCGCGATCCGGCGACGATGAGACGGATGGCCTTGGTAATCGCCTCGAAGGAGTAGTTGCGGGTCTCGCCGATGACCACGTAGTCGGGCGCGGTCTCGGTCATGATGAAGCCGGCTTCGTGCAGCGCGGTCGTGATGCCGGCCTCGCCGATCACGAAGGCCGAGCCTCCGGGTACCTGCGAAGCGAGGAAGTCGGCGGTGGCGAGGGCGGAGGTCCAGATACGGTCCTCGGGCACGTCGAGCCCGGATGCCTTCAGCCGGGCACTCAGGTCGCGCGGCGTGAAGATGGAGTTGTTAGTGAGCACGAGATAGGGCTTGCCTTGGTCACGCCACTGCCGCAGCAGAGCGGATGCCCCGGGCACGGGGTGATTTTCGTGGACGAGCACCCCATCCATGTCGGTGAGCCAGCACTCGATATCGCCTCGGTCGGTCATGCGCCCATAGTACCGAGCGCAGATATCGTACGGATGATGGGCAGCGGATCGGGGATCTCGATACGGTCGCGGGGCGACCTACTCGATCACCGGAGGATTCGGTGGGGATCTCGATACGGTCGCGGGGCGACCTACTCGATCACCGGAGCGGCTACCCTCGAAGCCGTGCCAGAAGACGTGCCAACAGACCTGCCCAACCCGAGCGTCGAACTCACCACCAACGGTGTCGGCCCGTGGAAGGGCCTGCTGCCGACCGAGTCGTTCTACGATCCGGTGCTGCTCGAGAAGGGCGACTCGCGCAACGTCGTCGATCGCTACCGCTACTGGCTCCTCGAGGCAATAGTCGGGGATCTCGACGAGTCGCGGCATCCGTTTCACGTGGCGATCGAGAACTGGCAGCACGACATGAACATCGGATCGATCGTGCGCAGCGCCAACGCGTTCGGTGCCGACACCGTGCACATCATCGGTCGCAAGCGCTGGAACAAGCGCGGCGCCATGGTCACCGACCGCTACCAGCATGTGATGTATCACCCGGATGTCGTGAGCTTCGCGACCTGGGCAGCGGATGCCGCGCTGCCGGTCATCGCGATCGACAACGTGCCCGGTTCGGTGATCATCGAGACCTTCCCTTTTCCTGCCCGCTGCATCCTCCTGTTCGGCCAGGAGGGGCCCGGCCTCAGCGCGGACGCTCTTGCCTGCGCGACGGCCATTGTCGAAATCAGCCAGTTCGGAAGCACGCGAAGCCTGAATGCATCCGCCGCTGCAGCAGTGGCGATGCACACCTGGGTTCTGCAGCACGCGAGCTTCGACTGAGGCCTTCCGCGCGCTCTCTGTGCGGGGGTCTCTGTGCGGGGGTTTCGGCGCGAGGGCCTCGGCGCGAGGTGGTCTCTCCGATCGAGTCGGTAGTAGATGCGACTTGCGAGCTTCCGAACCCGCAACGACTCCCGACTCGACGGGCAAACCGCGTCGAGGTGTCACCTTCGCAGGTTCGAGCCGCGGATGAGGGTGCGAAGGTGACACCGGGCGGGGTGGCGGGGTGGCGGAGTCCCGTCAGGCTCCGATCGGTGACGGCCGAAGTTCGCGCAGGATGCGGAACCGGCCCTGGCGCATCGCGCCGAGCCCCGAGACCGCGAGCGAACCGACCAGCCAGAGCAGCAGCGGCAGGATCGACGACCAAACACTGGCGCTCAGGCCGCCGTACATGAGCTGGCGGATCCCATCCACGGCGTGACTCATCGGCAGCGCCTGGTGCAGGGCGGCGAGTGGACCGGGAAGGGTCTGCCACGGGAAAGTGCCACCGGCGGTCACCAGTTGCACCACCATGAAGACCAGGGCGAGAAACTGTCCAACACTGCCGAGCAGCACGTTGAGCGCGAGCACAATCGCGGCGAAAGTCATCGCCACGAAGGCCATGAAGGCGATGAGCCCACCAGGGTTGGCGACGGGCAGGTGCAGCGCGAGCGTCACCAGGGCGAAGAGCGCGACCATCTGCACGATTCCGAGCAGGGCTGGTGTGAGCCATCCTGCCAGGGTGGTGCGGATCGGACGCCGAACGGCCGTCAGTGCCCGGCGCGACAGAGGACGTACCAGCAGAAAGAGCGCGTAGATGCCGATCCACGACGCCAGGGCGAGGAAGAAGGGAGCGAGGCCGGCACCATAGTTAGCCGCCTGGGTGATGGCGGTCTGCTTCACCGCGACCGGGTTGGCGATGAGATCCGCCGTCGCCTGTCGACCGGCCTCGGTGGTGACGGGCACCTTCGCGACCGCGTCGGAGAGCGACGACGAGAGCGTCGAGGATCCGCTCGAGAGTTCGGCTGTGCCGCTGTCTAGAGCGGATGCCCCGCTCGACAGTTCAGCGGCCCCGCTCGACAGCCGTGCCGCTCCGGCCGCGGCGGAGTGCATCGCGGAGGAGAGAGCCGAGGCGGAGGCGCTGAGTGCTGCCGTGCCGCCCGCGAGCCGGGCCGAACCGGCTGCTGCCGCGGTGAGGCTCGGCACCAACTGGGTGCTGATGCCCGCGGACACCCGCGAGGTGGCCTGGGCGAGTCCGGCGAGTTGCGCCGTGACCTGCGCGATCTCCGCCGGAGTCGCTCCCGCGAGCGTCAGCGCGTCGATGATCTGCTGCTGCTCGGCGGCCTGGGGCGCGAGGCCCGCCGCGGAGGCCGCGCCCGTCTTCAGCGCGCCGGCCGACTGGGCACCGGTCGCGAGCCCACTGGCCAGGGTGGCCGCCCCGGCCGTCAGCTGCGCAGTGGACGACGGCAGGGCAGATGCTTTCGCGTCGAGCTGGGCAAGTCCGCTAAAGAGGGACGTCGCTCCGCTGGCGAGGGTGGAACTGCCCGCGCTGATCGAGGCTGCGCCGCTCGCGGCCGTGGCCGCACCATCCGCCAGCTTCGTGGCCCCATCGTCAGCTGTCACCAGGCCGTCACGGATGTCACCGACCGCATTGAGCAGGGCGATGGATGCCTTCCCCCCGACCTGTTTCGCGATCTCGACCCGCACGGCCTCCGCGGCCTGTTTCGCGATCGTGGTGGAGAGATAGCTGTTGGTGTCGTCCGTGATGAGCTGCAGTCGCGCTGACCGGGGCGTGTCGCCCGATGCCGAGGCGAGCCGGGTGGAGAAGTCGGCGGGAAAGGTGATGCCGAAGTCGTAGGTGCCGTTCTTCACGCCGGCGGCCGCCTGCGCCGTGGTCACCTCGACCCAGCCGAACCTCTCGTCGGTCAGCAGCGACTCCGCGGCCTTCTCGCCGTAGTTGGTGGCGCGGCCGTCGACGGTGGTTCCGGTGTCCTGCACGACGAGTGCCGCGGGAACTTTGTCGAGGTTCGAGTACGGATCCTGGTTACCCCAGAGGTAGAGGCCGCCGTAGACGAGCGGCACGGTCATGAGCGCGATGAGCGAAGCGATGCCGATGCGGCTCGAGGTGAGGCGCGCGAATTCGGCGCGGATGAGGGGGAAGATCATGACGATAAGTCGCTTTCAGAAGAATCTATGAGGGAGGATGGCGCTGCTTCCCGTTCCGGTTCCGCGCCGTCCCGGGCACCGAGCGATACGAGAATCTCGGCCGTTGCGTAGTCGGTGACGATGGCCACGGTGACCCCTCGTTCCGCGAGGGCGGCGAGTGGTCCGTACCACTGGGATGGCTCGCCGCCGTGACGCTCCGGCGAGGTGACGATGATTCCATCGACGTTGTCGCGCAGTACCGCTAGCTCGCTGAGCAGCCGGATGCGATCGGCCGGCGGCAGAGAGCGCATCGGCAGCGCGGCGTAGTCGGCCAGGTCATGGTCGGCCAGGAAGTCGCGAACTGCGCGCCTGGAGGTGGGCAGCCCGGCGAACGAGAACTCCTCCGCCACGATCGTCTTCAGCGCGATGGCGGCGGTCGGCTCGGCGACGATCGGGGTGTCGACGAGTGCGGTGCGGCGACGCAATTCGTCACTGTCCTGCCGACCGTCAACGAGCACGCACCCGGAGTCGGAGCGGATGCGACCGGCCAGGAGCATCGATACCAGCAGGGGCCGCTCATCCGTCTGCACTGCGACGACGACGGGCACCGGTCCGTCGACGACGAGGTCGAGGGCGGGAACCGCGGCGCCGAGACCGCGCCCGATGGCGGCCTGTTGCAGTTGAACGCGCATCAGCCGTGGGTCACATCGGTGTCTGTGGTGCTGCCAGTGGCGACGGGCCTGACAGTGCAGTCGGGCCAGGCGGTGTCGCCGGGCCAGGCGAGCTCTGCCCATCCGTCGATGAAATCGCGTGCATCGCGCCAGCTGAGGCCGACGACCGCGAGGGTCATCAGCATGACGAGTCGCCCTCCGTCGCGGGCACCGAGCGGATGCTCCGTGGAGTCCTCGAGCACGGCCAGGGCGGTGTTCTCCACTAGCCGGGCGAGGCGCTCCGCCGGGAGGTCACGGCGCATCGAGCCATCCGCCTGCCCCTCGGTGACCGCGGCGCGCACGTTGGCGCGGATGGACCCGAGCGTTGCGACAGTGTGCGGGGCGAGCGGACCGCGCACGGCGACCAGAGCCATCGCACGCACACTCTCCACCTCGCGCCAGAGGGTTGATGCGATCAGGGCCAGACGCACGAGCGGATCGGGATGCGTAACCGACTCCAGGGCGGATGCAACGCGGCGCCCGCCCGCGGTCACGAGTTCGAGCAACAGCTCGTCCCGGTTGGCGAAATGCCCGTAGACCGAGCGGCGGCTGAGACCGGCCTCCGCGGCCACTGCTTCGAGCGACGCGGAAGGGTCGCGGTTGAAGACGATCCGCGCGGCGGCGAGCAGCGACTCGCGATTTGCGGCGGCATCACGGCGCGGTGCGCGGGGCAGAGAGGAGGTGGTCATGGTTCCAGTGTAATAACTTGCACATAACAGTGCAAGTTATTACACTGGAACCATGCAGAGCACTACCGAGCTGTCTATCAGGCGCTCATGGACCCGTGAAATCGCACGGATTGGTAGACTTGGGTCTCATCCCCGTTTGACGTAAGGATCCGTTATGCCTGCGATTGTCTTGATCGGCGCCCAGTGGGGCGATGAGGGCAAGGGAAAGGCCACCGACCTCCTCGGCCCCCGTGTCGACTACGTCGTCAAATTCAATGGCGGCAACAATGCCGGCCACACGGTTGTCGTCGGCGACGAGAAGTACGCGCTCCACCTGCTGCCCTCGGGCATCCTGAGCCCCGGTGTCGTTCCAGTGATCGCCAATGGTGTGGTCATCGACATCGAAGTGCTGTTCCACGAGCTCAATGCGCTCACCGCGCGGGGAGTGGATGTCTCGAAACTTCTCATCTCCGCGAACGCCCACGTGATCACCCAGTACCACCGCACTCTCGACAAGGTCACCGAGCGCTTCCTCGGCACGCGCATGATCGGCACGACCGGGCGCGGCATCGGACCGGCCTACGCCGACAAAATCAATCGCGTGGGCATCCGCATCCAGGACCTGTTCGATGAGAACATCCTGCGCCAGAAAGTGGAGGGTGCCCTCGACCAGAAGAATCACCTGCTGGTGAAGGTCTATAACCGTCGAGCGATCGGTGTCGAGGAGGTCGTCGCCGACCTGCTCTCGTACGTGGAACGCCTGCGTCCGATGGTCGCTGACACGAGTCTCGTGCTCAACCAGGCGCTCGACGCCGGCAAGACGGTGCTGTTCGAGGGTGGCCAGGCCACCATGCTGGATGTCGATCACGGCACCTATCCGTTCGTCACCTCCTCCAACGCGACGAGTGGTGGCGCCGCTACGGGATCGGGTGTAGCGCCCAACCGGCTGGAGCGGGTCATCGCCGTAGTCAAGGCATACACGACCCGCGTCGGTGCCGGTCCCTTCCCCACGGAGCTTCATGACGAGTCTGGTGAGTTTCTGCGCTCCAAGGGCTTCGAGTGGGGTACCACCACGGGGCGCCCGCGTCGCTGTGGCTGGTACGACGCGCCCGTCGCCCGCTACGCGGCGCGCATCAACGGCGTTACAGACTTCGTGCTGACCAAGCTCGACGTGCTCACCGGCCTCGAGAGCATTCCGGTCTGTGTCGCCTACGACATCGACGGCGTGCGTGTCGATGAGGTGCCGGTGTCCCAGTCGGACTTCCACCACGCTGTGCCGATCTACGAGGAACTCCCCGGCTGGACCGAAGACATCACCGGCGCCCGCGCATTCGACGACCTGCCGAAGAATGCGCGCGACTATGTGCTCGTACTCGAGAAGATGAGTGGTGCACGCATTTCTGCTATCGGTGTCGGCCCCGACCGTGAGGCCATCGTGGTCCGCCACGACCTCCTGCGCTGATCGGGGAAAGTAATGACCACGCGTGATCGGCGATCGATCGGTCATCGTGTACTCCGGGCGTCCCTTCGCCTGGTGCGGCCGCTCGTTGCCTACAACTATGTGGCCGGCGCCCCTACCCGACTCTCCGCAGGGGTGCCGGATGACGCCCCGTACGGTCTCATCGAAGGCCCTGGCCTCCTCCACCTTCTTGTCGTCGGAGGGCTCAGCGGGTCATCCGCCGGCGTGCGCAGTTACAAATTGGGCGTGGCACATCAGTTCGCCGAGACCCTCGCGCGCACCACCGGGCGAGGGGTCGAATGGGAGAGCATCGCAGGCGATCGACCGCGCCTCGCGGCAACGGCGGCCTCGATCCGCGCGCTCGACGGGCTGGGGAGCTTCGATTTCATCGTGCTCGCCAGCGGCATGATGGACGTGCTCTCCTTTGCGTCAGTTCGCCTGTGGAAGCAGGAGTTGGGGCGTCTGCTCGCATTCCTCTCAGAGAAGACCTCGCCGGGCGCAATGATCGTGGTGATCCGCATTCCGCGGGTCTCGGGCTATGTACAGGTCGGGCCGGTGGTCAGCCGTATTCTCGACGAAGATTCGCTCCGGTTCTCGGCTATCGCAGCGGAGGCCTGTGCCCGAACACCGAAGACGAATTTCGTGACGCTGCCAGCGGTAGAGAAGTCCGACTTGGTGGATGGTGCGTTCAGCTATGCAGCGCTCTATCGACGCTGGGGCAGTTTCCTCGCCTCGGTGGCCGTGGGACATATCGCCAGTTGACACGAACCGTTTGCGGCGGTTCGCTGCCAACGGCTCAGACCATACTGAAGCCCTCCGGCAGTTGCCGACGTCCGGCGAGCGCGAGCAGCACATCCTCACCCAACCCTCGGCGCGACGCCACTGCCGCTGCGAGTGTGACGGCATTCTCGAGCGCTGCCAGCGGCAAGGAGTGCGGAAGCCCGGTGGCCTGCGACAGATCGATCGTGTGCACCACGAGTTCGAAAACCCTGGTTCGCAGGTACTCGGAAAGCTGGATGCCCATACCCCCGATCGACACGATGCGGTTCGAGGGTTGGGATTCGATCGCTGCGGTGGCTCGGGCGAGCGCCGCCGAGACCTGGGTGACCGGGTGGTCACCCAGCCACTCCCCGGCCTCGACACCGCGTGCCGCGACGGCCGCGTCATCGGTGAAGGTGAAGTAGACCGTGGAGTAGTAGGCCTCCGCAGTGGCGATCGTCACGTCGCCCGGCTCCTCCTGCAGCAGATAGTTCTCCACGGTGAGGATGGCACGGGCGGTGTGGCCGGCGAGGCTGCGCACGGTCCACGAGCCGAGTCCGGGTTCGGACCACTGGTCATCGCCGATCTCACCGAGCAGGTACACGAAGGCGTTTGCCGAACTGAGGAACAGGGCGGTATTGGGCACAGCTGCAATTATTCACCAATGGCGCCAATTCACGACTGCACGGGAGCTGCTCGCCCTGCCAGACTGGGTCAGGTGACCGCGACCCGCCCCGTGCCCGCCAGTATTCCCGGCCGATTCGTGCGTCTTGAGCCATTGCGCCCGGAGCACCTGCCGGCGCTGTTCGTGGCGATCGGGCATCCGGTGGTCTTCGCTGGAGGTTATGGAGGCGGGCCGGCCGGGTTCCGCGCCAGCGAAGCGGGTTTCCTGGAGTGGGCTGAGAACTACTTCCGATGGGACGATTGCAACCCGTATGCGATCTTCCTGATGGGGGGAGCGCACGATGGCGAGCTCGTGGGAACGACGACACTTGCCGACTTCGACCCGGCGCGCGAGGCCACCCAGATCGGTCGGACCGCCTACGATCCGCGGGTCTGGGGCACCGCGGTGAACGCGGAGGCCAAGCTGCTTCTGCTCGGATTGGCCTTCGACCACGGGTTCGGCCGAGTCATGATCCAGGCGGATGCCCTCAACGAGCGCTCCCGCGCGGCCATCAGCGGCATTGGCGCAACCTTCGAGGGCATCGTCCGTCGAGATCTTCCGCGCGCAGACGCCAGCTGGCGTGACAGCGCGGTCTTCTCCATCATCCGAGACGACTGGCCTCGGGTGCGAGCCGGACTCGAGCAACGCCTCCGGCGCCAGGGCGATCGTCCGGTACTCTTCCGCACGCGTTCGACGACGTAGCGCTCGACGATGGTCGACTGGGCCCCTCAGGGTCGCCTGACTCACGGGCGGTCTCCGGCGGGTACCCTCGGAATCATGCCCGACTCTCTCGATCCCGCCGCCCAGCTCCTGAGTCTTCGCCAGAGCATCGACAATGTGGATGCCGCCCTCGTGCACCTTCTCGCCGAGCGCTTCAAGTTCACCCAGCAGGTGGGGCGGCTCAAGGCATCCAGCGGCCTGCCGGCGGCCGACCCGGGTCGTGAACTCGAGCAGATCACCAAGCTCAAGGCGCTGGCAACCGAATCACACCTCGATCCCGCGTTCGGCGAGAAATTTCTCAACTTCATCATCGCCGAGGTAATCCACCAGCACGAGCAGATCGCCGGCACGGGCACAATCGCCACCCACCCCGCATGACCTGGAACCCGCGCGCCATCCCCTCCCAGGCCGGTAAGACCTTCGTCGTCACGGGCGGAAACGCCGGCATCGGCTACTTCATCAGCGAGCAGCTCGCAGCCGCCGGCGGGCACGTGATCATCGCCTGTCGCAGCGCGGCGAAGGCGGCTGCCGCGATCGCGGCGATCCACGTGCGCACTCCCGTCGCGCAGCTCGAGCACGTGACTCTCGACCTCTCCTCGTACGAATCGGTGCGTGCTG
Source organism: Actinomycetales bacterium (assembly GCA_038203515.1). GTDB lineage: Bacteria > Actinomycetota > Actinomycetes > Actinomycetales > Microbacteriaceae > Lacisediminihabitans. The sequence goes on from JBBRDX010000043.1 coordinate 14,951, forward strand.
CCGCGACGGCCCTCGAGGGGAGACGTATCGACGCGATCATCGAGAATGCCGGCTCGATCATGCCGAGCAAGCAACGCGAGACAACCGTCGACGGCAATGAGGTGATGTTCGGCACCAACCATCTCGGGCACTTCCTGCTCACCGCACTGCTGTATCCCACATTGGGCGCTACCCCCGGAGCGCGCGTGGTCACCATGGGGAGCGGTGCCACCCGCCTCACGAGAGCGCACCTCTCTGACCTCCAGAGTTCCGCCACATTCGCGCCTTTCGCGGCCTATGGCCAGTCCAAGCACGCGACGCAGTCCTTCGGATTCGAGCTCGACCGCCGGCTGCGCGCTGCCCGCGGATCCGTGGTCGCGCTCGTGGTACATCCGGGCACCGGCATCGACGGCCTCAGTCCGGAGCGGCCCGGTGTAATCGGACCCTCAGCGCGCGGCCGAGTTCTTTCAACGCTCTTCCCCTTCGTCGGTGGCGGAAAGGACCGCGCGGCCTGGTCTGCGGTCCGCGCGGCGATCGATCCGGATGCCGCGGGCGGCCAGTACTGGGGCCCTCGTGGCGGCTTCAGCGGCCCGCCTGTGCTACAGAAGCCCGCGGCATCCAGCAGCAGCGCGGCCTTCGGCGCCGCGCTCTGGATCACGTCGGAGAAGCTCGTCGGGCAGAAGTTCACGGTCTAGGAGCTACCCACCCGTGGGCCGGGCCGGGTCAGGCCGCCCGCCGGGCCGGGCCGCCCGCCGGGCCGGGCCGCCCGCCGGGTCAACCGTCACAAACGGCTCTGGGGGTTCCCTTTTCCGGCAGAAAGTGACGGTTCGCTGGCCGCGGCCGCCTCGCCCGCGGGGCTCAGCCCGGCCCGCTCGCCGAGTGAACCGTCATGAACGGATGGATGGCCGACCGTAGCGCGCGATTTATGACGGATCACTGGGATTGGTGGCGGGCCAGCCGCCCGCCTCCAGCGCCGTACGCACCTTTTTGAGCAACGTTGAGCGCTGCTGCATGAGGCTCTTATTAACGCGTATAACCCGCCACTTCTCCTCCATGAACGCGTCCAGGCGGGAGATGTCGATGTGGAACTGACGTTCGTCAGAGCGATGCTGGCCCCCGTCGTATTCGAGCAGCACACGATAGGACGGATATGCCAGGTCGCCGAGCCCTATCACTGCCCCGAAGCGATTGCAGATCTCGAAATTCACAACGGGTTCCGGTAGGCCAGCCCTGACGATCATGAGCCGGAGCATGGTCTCGCGCGCGGAGTCTGTGCGCGAGCGGATGTCGAGTAGCGCTTGCCGAAGAGCCGGGCCTCCCGGTCGGGCGCCCCACCCGGCAACGGCCGCCGTTAACTCGGAAACCGTTGCGACAGGAGACTGGCGACAGACCAGTCCGTCGCCCATGACGATCAGATCATCAAGGGAGAGTTCGGCCGCGAGCTGGCACCAGGTTTCGAGTGCATCGCTCACCCGCAGTCCCGACGGGAGGGTGCGTATCCGCACACTCGACAGCAATTCGTGACCACGCACGCCCCGCAGCCTCGGCGCCCGCCGCGGTGCCGGGACCGAAACATCGAGCACGGGACCGCCGAGCACGGAAACACCAGACACGTGCCGAAGGTGGACTTCGGGAAGACGAAGTCCAAGCAGCGCGGCGGCCGTCCAGTGACTGAAGTACTGGTCGGGCGGCATGCGGGTCGCGTAGGCGGCCGCGAGATCGGCGATTCCGCGGGCTTCGGTAGAGAGTTCCCCGTGCATCCGAGTTCCATGGAATGGTCGCCCCAGGTCACTGCCGCGCAGACGCCCCGCTCCGACGCCGAGCGCGGCAGCTTCCCCGACGCTGAATGGTCGAGCGGCGATGGCGTGAGGGAGCGGATGATTGCGGCGCATCAGACCACCGTGGAACAAGATGCCCGCCCCTGGTGCCGCTCTCGCAGGACGGTGGGCGACGCTGTCGTTCGTGCCCGGTGGAGGAGTCGAAGCGCGACACCACCAACCGTCGCAGATCGTCCTTCGGATGCCGCCTACCAGCAGCTTGTGACGGCCGGCCAGAAGGTAACGCGCCGAGCAGCAACCTCAGTACCCGACGACCGGCCCGAAGTGCTCGGCGAGGGTGCCGCGGTGGGTGGCGCGCAGCTCCTCGAGGGTGAGCGCGAACTGGTCCTGCACCTCGAGGTCCCTGCCATCCGTCACGCCAACGCGCAGGGCGGGCACGCCGCGCCCCTCGCACAGTCCGATGAAGCGCACGTCGTCTTCGCGCGGCACCGAGACGATCGCCCGCGCTCCCGACTCGCTGAACAATGCCGCCGTCGCGTCGACGCCGTCGCGCTCAATGAGCTCGGTGATCCAGAGCCGGGCGCCCAGACCGAAGCGAAGCACCGACTCGGAGACAGCCTGGATGAGGCCCCCGTCGGAGAGATCGTGCGCGGAGGCGATGATGTTCTGCGCGGACCCCGACTTGATGAGCCCCGCGAGCGCCCGCTCGGCCGCGAAGTCCACGATCGGTGGATGACCGCCCAGGTGAGAGTGGATGACTCCCGCCCACGCGGATCCGTCGAGCTCGTCGCGCGTGGTGCCGAGCAGGTAGATGTTGTTGCCCTCGTCCTGCCAGCCGCTCGGGATACGGTCGGCCACGTCGTTGATCACGCCGAGCACGGCCACGACCGGTGTCGGGTGGATCGGCACGTCGCCGGTCTGGTTGTAGAACGAGACGTTTCCACCGGTGACGGGGATCTCGAGCTCGAGGCATCCGTCGGCCAGTCCCTCGACGGCCTTCGAAAACTGCCACATCACCTCGGGGTTCTCCGGCGAGCCGAAGTTGAGGCAGTCGGAGACGGCGACCGGGGTCGCGCCGGTGACAGCGACGTTGCGGAAAGCCTCGGCGAGGGCGAGCTGCGCCCCCCGATAGGGGTCGAGGTAGGCGTAGCGACCATTGGCGTCGGTCGCGACGGCGAATCCGAGCCCGGACTCCTCGTCGATGCGCACCATGCCGCCGTCGTCCGGGAATGACAGGGCCGTGTTGCCCATCACATAGCGGTCGTACTGGTTGGTGATCCAGTCCTTCGAGGCGAGGTTGCCGCTGCCGAGAAGCGCGACGGCCTGCTCGCGCAACTCGGTGGGGGACACCGCACGGGGCAGGGACGACGCGGAATCGGCCTGCAGCGCATCGATCCACGTCGGGTAGGCGAGGGGTCGCTCGTACACCGGGCCGTCGACCGCAACCGTACGTGGCAGCACATTGACAATTTCTTCACCATGCCAGTTGATGATGAGGCGGCCGGTGTCTGTGACCTCCCCGAGCACACTGGTCTCGACATCCCATTTCGCGGTGACCGCCAGGAATCCCGCCAATTTCTCGGGCGTCACGATCGCCATCATGCGCTCCTGTGACTCCGACATGAGGATTTCCTCCGCCGTGAGCGTGGGATCCCGCAGCAGCACTTTCTCGAGCTCGATGAACATGCCGCCGTCACCGTTCGAGGCGAGTTCCGAGGTCGCGCAGCTGATGCCGGCGGCTCCCAGGTCTTGGATACCCTCGACGAGGTCCTGCTGGAACAGTTCGAGGCAGCACTCGATGAGCACTTTCTCGGCGAAGGGGTCACCCACCTGCACAGCGGGTCGCTTCGTCGGACCGCCCGCGGAGAACGAATCGGACGCGAGGATGGATGCTCCACCGATTCCGTCTCCGCCGGTGCGGGCTCCGAACAGCACGACCTTATTGCCCACGCCGCGGGCATTCGCGAGGTGCAGGTCTTCATGGCGCAGCACTCCGACGGCCAACGCGTTCACGAGCGGATTGGCCTGATAGACGGAGTCGAACCAGGTCTCACCGCCGATGTTGGGCAGGCCGAGGCAGTTGCCGTAGAACGAGATGCCGGCGACGACACCGTGCACCACCCGAGCCGTGTCGGGGTCGTCGATGGCGCCGAAGCGCAGGGCATCCATCACCGCGACCGGGCGGGCACCCATCGAGATGATGTCGCGCACGATTCCGCCGACGCCGGTCGCGGCGCCCTGGAACGGCTCGATGTAGGAGGGATGATTATGGCTCTCGATCTTGAAGGTCACGGCCCAGCCCTGGCCGACATCCACGACGCCGGCGTTCTCACCCATGCCCACCATGAGGTTCTCGCGCATCTTCGGTGTGGTCTTGTCGCCGAACTGGCGCAGGTAGATCTTCGACGACTTGTAGGAGCAGTGCTCGCTCCACATCACCGAGTACATGGCGAGCTCGCCGCTGGTGGGCCGCCGCCCGAGGATCTCGCGGATCGACCGGTACTCGTCGGGCTTGAGACCGAGGGCCGCGTAGGGCTGTTCCCGGTCAGGGGTGGCTGCGGCGTTCGCGACGGTGTCCGGAACAGGAACGGTGTCTGCAGCGGAAAATATGGAGGTGCTCACGGGCGCTTGGACTCCTGGATCGAGGGCGTGCCGGAAGTCTCGATTCTACCGGTGCTCGCCTCTACCGGTGCTCGCCCGAGCGCCCGCGCCGTGCGGGGGAGCCAACCCCTGCCGCGCGGCCTGCCCGCCCACCCCGCTCACCCCGCCCGCCAACCCTCGAGATGCCTATTTCCGGCTCAAACTGCGCAGAGAGCAACAGAAAGTGGCATCTCGAGGCGGGGGCGTGCGGCAGGGTGGGTGGGAATGCGGGCCGGGCGTGCGGCGTGCG
>JBBRDX010000044.1:0-19467 GCA_038203515.1 Actinomycetales bacterium
GCTCGCACCCGGAGACTTCTCCGGCGACGGGAAATCTGATCTGATGGCCATCGGCACCGACGGATCCCTGCACTTGTACACGGGAAACGGGACGGGTGGTTTCGCCTCAGACACCGGCGGGGTGATGAACACCGGCTGGGCCAGCCTGCAATCAGTGTTCGGCTCTGGCGACTTCAGCGGAGACGGCAAAACCGACCTGCTGGCCATCGCCACCGACGGAACCCTGCACCTTTACGCCGGTCAGGGCTCAGGCGATGGGTCGATCAACCAATACTGGAGCGGATCACCGGCCGCCGGTGTCCCCGGAACCAACTTCTCCGCCCAACTCAGCGGCACCCTGACCTTCCCGGCTGCCGGCGTCTACACGCTGGCCGCGTCCGCGGACGATGCGACCAGCACCTACCTGAATGATGTCCTGGTGATGACCGCCACCACTGGAACCACCCCCACGACGACATTCACTGCCACCGCCGGTCAGGTCGCCCGAATCCGGATCAGTTACGTCCAAGCCACCGGGCCGGCCAACCTCAACCTGTACTGGACATTGCCGAACACCACCACCAGTGTGGTGATCCCCGGCGCGAACCTGTCGCCGAACTACGGGCTGGCCACCAGCTCGACCACTGATGAGTCCGTGCCCAGCGGGATGAACCCTACCCAGGCCACCAGCACCACCACCAAAGCCGCCTTCGGGGCCAGCCCCTGGCTTGGCCAAACCGGGAAAACAACGGTGGATTCGAACGGCCTGAACCTCACCTCGTCCGCATCCTACGAACCGACGGGATCGGGCTACCTGCGGCAGCTGACTTCGGTCAAACCCGCCGGCACCGCGACAACATCCACCAACACCTATTACCAAGCAAACGAACCCTACGGGACCGCGCTCGGACTCGCTGCGGCAGTGTGCAACCTTCCGCTTACGACCCCACAAGCCGGGATGTTGAAGACCGCCACCGGCCCAACTTCAGCAGCAGGTACCGCACAATCCACGACTACGATTTACGATCTCTTTGGCCGGGTAGTGGGACAGAAGTCGGCCGGCGACAACGGCTGGACTTGCACCAGTTACGACGATCGCGGGCGTGTCACCTCGATCGCCCACGCCGCGGTAGGAGGTGGAACCGGAAACCTCGTCGCGCGGATCGCCACGTACACCTACCCCGCCCTTGGTGTGGACCCGTTGACTACCTCGGTGCACGACCCGATCGGGACAATCACCACTATCGTCGACCTCCTCGGCCGCATCACCTCCTACACAGACGTATGGGGCACCGTCACCACCTCCGCCTACGACCAAGCCAGCAGACTGCTGTCCACAACCGCATCGCCACCGAACTCAACAACAGACCCCGCCCAAACCGAGTCCTACGCCTACAACGCCGACTCGCAGATCATCCAAGTCAGCTACGCAACCGGCCCGAGCACACCAGCTCCGATCGCCCTCGCCACCTACGACACACTCGGACAGCTGACCAGAATCGACTACCCATCGGGCACCGGAAATGCTGGCAACGGCACTGCGCTGACGGCGATCACCCACAACGCAACCGGGGCAACCACCGGCCTCGCCTGGGCGTTCCCGGCCCAAAACGCCGTGTCGGAGGCAGTGGTGCGCTCCCAGACCGGGCGAATCCTGCAAGACACCCTCACCGACGGCACCACCGCCTCCGTCTCCACCTACAGTTACGACGCCGCCGGCCGTCTGGTCACTGCGGCACTGCCTGGACACGTGCTCTCCTACGGTTTCACGGCCACCACCGGCTGCGGAACAACCGGGCCAAACACCACCGCCGGCGCGGACGGAAACCGCACCTCCTCCAGCGACGCACACACAGTCGCCGGCACCACCACACCAACAAGCACTGCCTACTGCTACGACAATGCCGACCGGCTCACCGCCACCACGGTCACCACCCCGGTTGCCGGGGCGAATCCAGTTGCCGGCACCAACCTCACCACCGTGGGAGGTGCGGCGGCAACCCTCGCCTACGACGCCCACGGCAACACCACCACCCTCGCCAACGAAACCCTCGGCTACGACAGCTCCGATCGGCACCTCACCACCGTCACCACCGGAACAACGCCGGTATCTGTTACCTACGTCCGCGATGTGACGGACCGGATCGTGGCGCAAACCATCAGCGGCACCACCGTCCGCTACGGGTTCACTGGCAGTGGAGACAGCCCCGACTTCACCATGAACGGGTCTAGTGCAGTGAAGGAACGAACGCTTGCGTTGCCCGGCGGCGTGCTCGTATCGATGCGGGCCTCAACTGAGGCCCCCAGCCAGGTGTGGTCCTACCCGAACCTGCACGGCGACGTCGTGGTCACCACCGACCAAGCCGGAATCCGACAGGGGGCTGTGGGTGCGTATGATCCGTTCGGGCAGTCCATAGATCCAGTCACCGGGAACATCGGTACTGTCGCGGCCGCGACAGGCTCGCCGAACGACACTACGACGTCTGGGTCATACGGGTGGGTGGGCAGCGATCAGAAGCTTTTCCAGCATGCCGGAGACCTGGTCACCATCGAAATGGGCGCCAGGCAGTATGTGGGAGCTCTGGGGCGGTTTCTCGAAGTCGATCCGATTGCTGGTGGCAATGCGAACGCGTACAACTATCCGAATGATCCGATCAACGGGTCCGATCTGTCTGGTCAAAGCGCTGATGGGATGGAACATCAGGCTCATCTGCTCCGGACTTACACGACCCAACAGCCCTACAAAAAGGGGTTCTTCGTAGATGGGGGCGTCGGTCTCTACTCTGCCAGGACGAAGGTGTTCGGCTTGCGGCACATAATTGCGGGTCATGCACTTGCTTGGGCAAATGCTTATCGACGTCAAACAGGACCAGGCTCGACGCTTACCCAGTTGGTCGATCACGCTATTGCCAGGGTTCTAGCCCATCCCGATCGCACAGATCCGGGCTCCAATCCCAACCTCTGGGCCTACACAGGGACGGTTCCGCTGACCATCATCGAGGATGGACAGGTCGTGGAGACGCGTCACGTTCAAGTTATGGTGATTTGGGATCCGCATTTTCGAAGCATCGTTTCGGCATATCCAACTGGAAAAGTGTGGTGAGCTAGACCCTTGGATTGTGCCAACGGAAGGCCGGATGAGCAACCGCAAGCTTCCGGCACTTCCACCATTTTGAATGCAACCGCCTCTTGGAAAGTTGAGTGATCATGACTGACAGCGCCCAGAGAATTGTGGACTTGCCATCCCCAGAAAGACTCCTCTCCGGGTTCATTGCCCGTGCACACTTAATTCAATCGGCGCGATATATGAAGGTCCAACTTGTCGAGGATCCGGCCCGTTACATCGATGTATTCATTGACGAGAACGAAGTTTCAAAGTCTATGGAGGACATTCTCAGGGGCTCGCAAATGCTATACCCCGACATGTCTGACGCTGACAGACTGGCAGCAGTCCTATCTGTCGGTCTGTTCGAATGCCTCGATTCGCTTCCGCCGAACGCACAAAGAATTTTCTACAGGCGGGGTGCATTCCGCGCCGAATGACCAGATTTAGCGCGCACCCGTCCGTCACCGCGCGCTCTCCGCAATCTAAATCGGCCTGGATTTCTTTCCTATTGGGAGCATGGTCCGGCAAGATCCGGCTGGGCTGATTCGAGGCCAGCGTAATACGCCTGCTCGACTTCGAGTGGTGTGCGCATGGTGACTAAGGCTGCCATAGTCACCGCCATGTGTGGCGCGTATTGAGTGGATTGTCTTAGCCCTTGCACCGCACGAGCCTTGGACAAGTCGCAAGGACGCGGTCCGCGCCTTGATAGCAGCGAAGCCGCCACCACGGCACCCCAAGGCGTAGCGGGTCGACGGCTCACGCGCGAGGATTGAGTGGGCCAGCACCAACCCGCGGCCTCCAGGACGTCGACGAAAGGCGCCAACATCGCGCCACCGCGGCGTCTCCGAGGCGAGATCGCGCACGAGCGCAACTCGCCGGACCGGGGCATATCGACCACCGTGACGATCGCGGCGGAGTAGCTGGCGCTGAGGCGACGGGGTGATGGCTGGGAGAGGCGCCTGGCGGAAAGCGGAGCCTGGAGTAGGAAGCGAGCGTCCCGCCTCCGTACTGGGAGCGACGGAGACGGGACGGGCCGCGGCGTGACGGGTCTCGCTGCGCGATCGCTCGCCGCAGGCGAGGTGGACCGAACGGCCGCGAGCGCTACCGCCCGACCCTGGCCGCCTCAGCAGCGGACGCTGTTCGACGCATCTGGACGGCCGACTGGTATCCGAACCTTGCAGCGTATGCGTCGATCCGCTTCTGGCTGACCTGAAATGCGAACTCGCGGCGACCCAGTTCCAGGGCCGCGGCAACAATGTCTCCCTGATCTCCGCTCTCGTGACCTGCATTCAGTGCCGCCTCGGCGGAGTAGATCGCCCGGCTCACCGTGTCGTGCCGCGATTCTTGGAACGCCAGCTCAGGCAGGCGTCCGCGCAACTCCGCGAGAAGTCGATGGCTGATCTTCACAGCCGCCCGGGACTGCCCGAGGGTCGGCGCATTCTCGTCGACGTCCAAGATCGTGCGATCGGTCGGATGGGCGGGATCGCTGATTGAGGCGCGGAGAGCATGCTGCGCTCGCGCGTCAGAACGGTTCTGGTCACGATCGGAGTGCCCGCATCGACGCCCGCCAAGTGCTTGAGAACGACACAAAATTCATGCCTCCGTTTCGGGTGTCACGCCTGAAAGGCGCGCAAGCAGGTGGCCCGGGGAGCGTTCAAGCGTCCGGTTGGTGCCAGGCGAGGCGGCAATGATGGCCGCGAGTGCTTCATCGGACGTGATCAGGCCGGCCGCCTGGTAGTCACCTGGGGTCAGTTCGATCACGGTGCCCTCAAGGGCGTGGTCGCGAGCCGCGTTGCGAAGGGGGCCAGCGAATACCCCGTGCCGGCCCTGGTTCGAAGCCCAGGCCGTGCTCTGGCCATCGACTCTAACTACGAGCGTTTCACTCATCTGTGTTCCTTGCTACTGGGTGGTTGCCACGTGGCCGGATGGCTACGCGGAAGTGCGAATAATGTGGGGCACAGCCCGCTGGATGAGCGCCGCCGGCCACTCTGCGGCGACCATCCGTTCAGTCAGCATCTCCGCGATCGGGGCGAGCAAGGTGAGGTCCTCGATCAGTACGTCGCGGTTGAACCAGGTCGCGAGCTCACCGACGAAGACTGCCGCTGACGCGAGCTCAGTCCCGGGTGGCATCTCTCGCACTTCTCGGAGCGCAGCTCGGAGGAGTACTCCGGCGGCCTTCCGGAGCTCGAACTTGCGCGTCTGTGCCTCGCGGAAGGCTAGGACGCGGGCACGGTTCTCGATTGCCGCGGCCACCAGCTGTGTTTCGCGCTCCTCCTTATAGAAGGTCGCCAGCGACAGATCGGCGATGACGTCGAGGCCAAGTTCGACGTCGATGTCTCCCTCAAGAGCTCCGGGCAGCTGGGCGTGAAGCTCCCGCGTCAGGTTCCGCACCGTGACTGGCCCGAGCCCAAGGCCAACGCTTCTCGGTTGGCCGCTCATCGAGCGAACCAGTGTCAGCCACGTCCGGCCGGAATCGAGATACCCAAGCCCGTAGTGCCACGCAGGATGAGCCACCAAGGCGATCGCGAGCCCGAGCGCGTCCTGACGGAAGTCCTTCTCAATCAGGGCGGCGATCGTCGCCGAGTGAAGTTCAGCCCACGCGCCTGACTCCTCGTCAAGCTTGGTCAGGCGGAAGAAGAGGCCACCGCTTCGACCTCCAACGCGCCGGATCCACTTCAGTTTGAGCTCCATCGCCCGAAGCAAGCGGCCAGCCGCGAGCGGCTGTAGATTAATCTGTGCGCCGAGCCAGGCCGACGTGCAGAGGATCTTCGATTCATTTCGGGAGATCATCTGAACCACCATCACCGCGAGCGCGATGCGCGCGCTGGCTTCCGTCCGGGAGCTCACGTCGCCAGCCGGTATCTCCGCGACAAGCCGGCCAACCAGCCGCCGTGCTGCCGACAAAGAGGGAGCGCGATCGGCGAGGTGCTCGCGAGCGATAGCGACGAGCGAGCTCCAGCTGGCGTTCGAGGTGACGAGCGCGAGAACCTCCGGACCGGCGTGCATACGACACCAGTTGCGGATGGCAAACGGCGAGATCTTCGAACCTAAGCCGCGAACCAGGACACGTAGCAGCGTTGACCGGGCGTCGGGGTTCCCGTGGCGCGATCGGAGCTGCGGCAGCAGCAGAGGGGATAGGTCGACGCGCGGCGCAGGGGGCGAGGTGGCTTCGGTAGTGAAGGTGACGGTCACGGTGGATAGCTCCAGATCGATAGAGATATAACCCTGGTAGCCGTTAGGCGAAGCCGTCTCGGTCTACCAGGACAGGTGTACATCACTTATGTGCGCGGGAACTCTCGCGCCGCCCACCCGCTCCGCCTGGCGGCTCCGCGAGCGCAACTCCCCGTTCTCTCAACGCCAGCGAGACGCCCGCAACAACCGCTGCCGTCTCGCACCGCGAAGCGGCCGGAACCGCGACGCTGGGCAGCTCTCGGAACGAGGGCGGGGCGGCAGCGGTGAGTAGGTATCGGGACGAGGGCGGGGTGGGGACGATCAGAGCGCGCACGCGGAGCCAAAGGCGGAGCGGGTGTGAGGCGAGAAACCGATGGGATGGTGGTGGGGCTTGCACTTCGTCGACGACGGGGCGGCAAGTGGGGATCGTGCGGAGGGTAATTGCAGGGGAGGACCAATTCTGATTACAGGGTCTGCCTCGATCTACTGATCACTCTTCTCTTTCACTTTCTTCTCGTTCTCTTCCTTCCCTTCTCGTTCTCTTTCCTATAGCTGACCAAACCTGTTTCAGGTGGTCACGACGCCGGGTCGTCAGCAACCCCGTTCCCGCTTTAGCGCGCCGCGCACAAGACCAACGGAAGAACAACTGCCCCTCTGATGAAAGGAACCCGCCACAATGCCAACTCACACTTCATCCGCTCTGCACCACGCGGCCGCCGACCGGCCCGTTGCTCGGATCAGTCCGACTTCCCATGCGTTCGTTATGGCCACGACGATTGTGACCTTCATCGCTTTCGCGGCAGCTTTTACCATCTCGGGCTTCTCCCAGGTGTGGGCCGGCGGTGAGCTAGGGCTCCCGGTGTGGGCACGATTCGCCGTGCCGCTCGCGGTGGACGCACCGCTAATCGCTTTCGCGCTATCTTCAATCGCCAGACGGGGTCGAGGTGAGGCGGTCTGGCCATCGGCCGCATGGCTCGGGCTGTTTTCGGCGTCCTCGATCGCCATCAATGTCTGGCACGGGATTTCGGAGGCGGGAGCTCACGGCATCGCATTTTGGGGTCTGATTGGCCTCTCCGCGTTGATTCCGTTGTCAGTCCTCGCCACCTCAGGAGAAGTCCTCTCGATTCTCACAGCACCACCCCGTGGTTCGGTTGAGCAGCGTCAAGCCCTGGCCCGCGTGGCTGATCGAGGGCAGTTGGCAGAGCGCACAGTTCAAGCAGCTGGCCGACCGGCTCGGTTGCCCAAACGAGGAACTCCTGCACGCGAGGATCTGGCGGCCGTCGTGCGTGATCATGTGAATGCTTTTCCCGGCGCCAGCGTTGCGGAAAGAGCGCGGAGCACGGGAGTGAGCAAAGAATTCATATTCGAAGTCACCGCGCCGTAGTCCTAAGTCATCGTCGAACTCTTCTCATTTTCCTACCACCAAAAGGCCCAATCCATATGACCATCAAAACTCCCGAAGAGAGTCCGAGCTGAACGTGGAAAGCGGAGTCTTTAGGGACGTCGTCCAAAATAGAGAGAGCTTGCACATGAAGTCGAGGTCGAACGAGATCATCAGAACGGCGGTCGGCACCGCAGTCATCGCGGCGACGCTCATCGCAACGCTCGCCGGCTGTGTCGCAACGACACCCACCGCCGCACCGAAGCCGACTCACAGCAGCTCGACTGTTGCCGCCCCGAAGCCCACTGCACCGGTCGGTCCGACCGCGGCCACGGTCACCGTCGGCCAGGCGCTCACGCCGGTCGAAACCCTCACGATGAAGCGGTCGTACAGTGACCTGCTCGACGCCGGCAAGCTCGTCTACGTCTTCCCGGACGGAACGGGCACGATCATCGGCATGAAGGACCCGCTCCCCGCGACCGTCGTTGCTGACTCGAACGTGAAAGTCGCGGCTGCGGTTCAGGTTTCGACAGCAGCGGGAGATGTGTACAACCAGGCTGTTATGGAATCGGTCAAGGTCATCCAGCACAACACGGGTAAGCACGTTGTCCTCGTGGTCCGTGTTCACACGGCCGATGACGCTGGTAACTCGTGGGTCTGGCGCTGGATTGCGGCAGTTCCTGGACAGGACTTCAACCCGTTCCCGAACCGCGATTCCGCCGCTACCTGGGCATTTTCTTACGTCGCTTCTCAGGCCAACCCTTCTGGCTGGGTGGTTATCGGCTAGAAGTCGAACAAAAGTGGCCCGACAGTTCATGTGCTTGTCGGGCCACTTTTGTTCTAGCCGCACCCTGCGATATTGGGGCCGCGGGGGACGCCGAGAACTTCGTTGTAAACGGAAGTGCCGCTGGAGTTTGCGGCCCGCACCCTGACTGCACCACTGGTGTACACGACCGTGCTGCATTCAGAGAAGGCGAAGAAGGTACCAGCGCCAGTCGAGGTGTTGTCTTGGTATACGCCGGAACCTCCAGTGGTGTTCAGCTTCCCGCCATACGTGTACGAGGTTGCTCCCGCCGAGGCGCTGAATGTGATCTTGGCGATACCGCCGCCGGTGTTGCCACTCTGCCAGATGCCGCTGACGCTGACGGGGGCGCCGGGCGCGGGTGGTGCGGTGATGTAGATGCTGGCGTATGCGGGTCCGGCTTGGGGTCCGGTTCGTCCGGTGTAGGTGGATTGGCAGGTGGCGTAGGCGGTGTAGTACTTCGTTCCGGTGCTGGTGTGATACGTGTTGAAGCTGCCGGAGACGGACCCACCGTTTGGGGATACGTCGTAGGCCGGGGTGGTCCCTGCGAGGCAGGACGAGTTGAGGCTGACGGTGAAGTAGGTGTAGGTCTGTCGACTTGATGGCAGGTAGATGCTCAACCCGGAAGGGGCAAGGATCGGGGTTTGCCAGCTGGTGGATGCACCGGGAGAGGATCCGGACACGGTGTAGGGGGATTCGCACCGGGCGTGGACGCTGTAGTAGTAGTCGCGGCCCCAGTTGGTGGACACGTCCATGTTCACACTCCGGACCCAGGAGGGGTCGTTGCCGGGACCGATCCCGGTTTCATACCAGTCGCGGAGGAACGCGGGGATGGTCACGTTCGGGCAGACGACCGTGTTGTAGAGGAAGCGGTTGTCGGTGATCGGGGAGGGACCGCCACCGTCATGGCCGACAGCGGGAGCTGCGGGGGCGGGGATGGGACGAATCCAGGAAGTGGTGGTGATCAGTCCGGGTGGGCCTTGTGTGTAGGGGGAGACGCAGCGAGCTCGAACGTCGAGGATCAGCTTGCCGCCCTGGAGCACGCCGGCAATCGGCGCGGTGCCCGCGGCCGCCCACGACGACCAGGCGGTTGTCGCCCCGTCGTTGATGGAGTAACGGCTCTGGTATTCCGGGGTGGTGTTCACCGGGCAACCGGTTGAGGGGTATGACGGGGTGACCGGGTCAGCATCGTTCGGCGCGTCAGTGATCGTAGTCACCGGCGGAGACGGGGTGGTGGTGATCGGCTGCACCCAGGTGAAACCGGTCGAAGTTGACGGGTCGGAAACCTGGGTGGTGTTGTAGGCACAGCGCGCGTGACCGGCGACGACACCCTGGTCACCTTCGCCGAACGTGTACTGGGTGACCGGGTTCGAGGCCCAGAGCGTCCACGGGGTGACCCCCGCACCGTTCAGGTCCTGTTGCTGCTGGTATTCGGGGTGCGTTCCTGCGGGGCAGCTGGCTGGGTCTGAGGTGACCGTCAGCAGCAGTCCGGTGGACACCGGGGTGAGAGTAACCGGAGCGACGATAGGCCAGGGGGTGAGCACCGTTTTCGGCGCCGAAGGGTTACTGGTGGTCGGACCGACAACTGCGGTTACCTGGTATCCCATCGGCACCCCGTAAGTGGACCCGAGTGGGTAGCTGATCGTCTGGGTGAGAGCGGCAGTCGGGTTCGGGGATGCCAGGGTGTTCAGCACGAACGCACCCCCGTCTCGGGAGAGGTCGGTGCTGTACTGGCCGGCCAGGGACGTCACTGCCGGCCAAGAGAGGGTGTGCACGTTCGGTGGGGTGCCGGCCACCGCGGTCAACAGCGGGGTGGGGATCGGCTGGGTGTAATTCTGCGTCACCGTCGCCGGTTTCGTGGACGTCGGGCAGGACGCCACAACAGTCACCTCCCCGACTGCTCCGTTCGCGATTTTGTCCAAATCGATTGGCAGTGGCGCGTCGAACGTTTCCGATGACGCCGTCCGGGAGGCGACAGCACCGACGGTGGTTGTCGCCCAGGACACGTCATACCGGGTGGAGTAGGGCCCGCAGCTCACCCCACCGAACTGAACGTTGATACCTTCGCGGCCGCCGCCGAACACCGCACCGGCAGTGGAGGATCGGGTGACCAGCAGGTTCGTGACCGGCGCAGGGTCATACACGGTCTCTACCGGCAGGGTTTCTGGTGTGGTGACAGTGCTGCCTTCACGGGTGGGCACAATGCTGGTATCCCCGCGGAGGGCGGCTGGTCGAATTCCGGCGACCGGCAGGGTAATCTTCCCGACCAGGTTGATGCGTTCCGGCTCGGGGTACGCCCATTCGTAGTCCCGCCACCATGATGCCCGGGTGTTGGTCGACGGAGCCGCTGATGCGGTTGCCAGCCCAACTTCCACTCCGGCGACATAATGCAGGTCACGGTCGGCGGCGTTCACCGCAACGATTGAAGCTGAGTTCGACAGACCAGCCAGAGTCACCGCTTTCACTGACGACAGTGCAGCGATAGACAGGTCAGCTTTTAGACCGCCAGCACCGTTATCGATCAGGTCGCAACGTGCTTGGGAGAATTTTTGCACCACGTTCGTGATCGTCCCACCGGTCACGGTCCACACTGACTTCCGGCACAGATTCGATTTGTCGTCCGCTCGAGGCACGTACACACCAGGTCGGTACCCCGGCTCCTCGTAGAAGGTCGACTTCGACCCGTCCCAGATGAACACCTGGGAGGCGTTCGCGGCATCCTGCGCCCAGGCTTTCTGCGCAGTCGCCAAGGTCGCGGAACGGATCTGCTCGGTGACGAAGTTCCCCCCGTATTGGATGATGATCACCATCGTCGCGAGCACCGACGCTGCGATCAACGCGGAGACGAACATGCTCACAATCGTCAGGATCGGGTCAGCATCCCCGCGTTCGGAGCGCAACCGAGTCGCCAGGTGTCGGAATGTGATCATCGTGTCCTCCACCTACTGAATATGCGGCGGGCCCGATTTCCGGCTTCGCCGGCGCCCCTCAACGCCTCCAAAACGCCAAACGCCCCGCCCGCGCAACGTCCAACGCGGCTACCCGCCTGCGTCCCGATTTCTGCCTACCTGGCTGGTTGCGGTGCGGTGGGCGATCTGGCGGCGTTGAGCTGGCGGTGGTTGTGCTGGCGTTTCGGTGCGGCTTGGTGACGACGCGAAGCCGTGTGGGCTGCGGAACGGGACGGGGTCAAGGCGGATCAGATGGGGAGTGGGTAATCGTCGATGCGGCGCCGTTCGTATCGACGGAGAGACTTTTACCGACGACACCCTGAATCGAAACCTCGGGTTTTCGCACGCCCAGACCCGGGCCGCCACTCGTTCACGATGTCGCGTGACACCGTCAGACCGGCCTTCTGATCGTTCACAATGTCGTACGGCACCCGTTAACAAGTTCCTGAAGCCGCACACCCCCAGGGAAAAAAAGTGAAGTGACGACGGCTATTTACCTTTACCACGTGCAAATTGCTTATTCAGGCGGGGTTATGTCGGTCACAGTTTCTTGTTCTTGCCTGCAGTCTGGATGCACTGGGATCAGGCCACTGCCGCAGGCCGGGGAAGCGAATTAGTCCGGCAGGTCATCTTCCCCGATTGCTCCTTCGACGTCGATCAAGTGGTAACCGAGCTCCTCGAAGTCGGTGATCTTCGAATCGGCGGAGCGTCCAACGTTGACCTTTCGCCTGACGTTTTGGTGGGTGCTCTTGAGTTGATCCGCTGTGCATCCGGCGAGAACTGCGGCGGCGACGTAGTGCGGCTTGGGCGCACGTTCGTCCCCGCGGATGAGCGGCGCGTACAGCGCGGCCATTCGAATCGTCTGCTCGTCCGTCAGCCACAGCTTGCGAGGGGCCAACGTCCCAATCCCTTGCTCGCCGAACCGTTTGTCTCGTGCGAGTAGGTGATCGGAAGGGTCATCGGGCAATGGAGTGATCGTCACAACGATCTTTACTGCAAGATCCCACTCGATCTTCCATTCGGCAGGCTGGAGCAAAACCTTGGCGCGCGGAGCGAAGAGCGCGCCCCCTCGTGTTGCGATGAACTCGCCGCTAACACGCATCGGGGCGATGCGGCCCCTGACAGTTTGTCGTTCGTTCTCGAGAATCCAGCCTTCATGGGAGAAGCGGATCGTCGCGAGTTCGCGTGGCACCCTCTCGTCGGTCGAACAGATGCCGCACCGCCGACTTCGCCCGATCGTCACTGGTGCGTCGACGTCGAGCGCGAACGGACCGAGCGTTTTGGTGCCGACTTGCAGGGACGCCGCGGCGTACCACGCCACCTCATCTTCCACCTGAGACCTCCATTTATGAGTTCGCCCACAGGGTACCCGGGGGCCCGCCTTATTTAAGAACTCTTACACGACCAGAAAGTCTCATTAACGACCCGAACAGGGCAAACCATCAACATCACCAAGGAGCGATCATGAACGACATCTTCGAACTCGAAGCGGCGAATGCCGACTTCATCACAGACTTCCTCGCAATCGGTGGGGACCTCGACCACGACATCGAGAAGGCCCTCACGCAGGCGGTCGAACTTGTCGATATTGCCGCCATCACCCACATCCTCGACTGCCGCTCAGAAGCTGAGGAGAATCTGTGGGCACGATTCCCTGACGTTGATTACTGCTGGGACGGTATTGATGACCGTCCCCAGGCAGCTACCGCGAGGTGGTTTGAGCGCATTACCGATTGGGCACTGTGCGCGATCGGGGGCGGCGGGACCGTGCTGACGCATTGCCACATGGGTATAAACCGTGGGCCGAGCGCTGGGTATGCAATACTCCTCTGCCTCGGCTGGGACCCGATCGACGCACTCGACGCGATTCGTGCCGCGAGACCGATTGCGCACGTCGCGTTCGCCGAAGACGCCTTGGAATGGCACCTCGAGAAGGTCGCCGCCCCCACAGCCGACTGCTTGACGGCCCGCCGCCGGATCGCCCATTGGCGTGCGGAACACCCGCTGGATGTAGTCCGCGTCATCCGGGCGGAACGCAGCCGAGACAGCGGGTTGGTGGCATGAAATGCCTCAGCAGGAGAGGGGCGAACGGGAGACCTTTGACCGCGAGGCGACCGGTGACGGGATCCCGCCACGCCGACAGCAACTATCCGGACTATGCACGGCTCGTGCACGGCGAAGTCTCTTAAGAAAGGAACAGACCATGAATGATCCTTCGTGTGCCGAGGGCGCCACTGAATTCACCAACGATTGGGCACAATTTGAGGGGCGACTGGCAAGCCTGCTTGGGGAGCTCGCACAGCCCACTCTCAACGACATTGTGAGGCTGCGGTACCCGATGAGGGGTGAGGTCTTCGGGGAGATGATTCTCGAAAGCGCCCTCGGCGACGAAACATCAGATATCGGGTCGGAACCTTGTGGCGTCGCGTATTTGATCGGCGTTCGCGTGCTGCTCTGTGGCCGGCCGCCTCGGTTCTACCCGATCTTGGATGGCGGGGAGATCCCTGAAGCCGCGCACGACGTCTGTACGTTTCTTCGCGACGATGCGCTCGTCCCCCATCCCAGTTTGCTTACAGCAGAGGCCGAAGGGTTCGGCAGGAGGATGCTCGATCGGCTCGGCCTACAGGGGGTCGGTGGCGTAGTCCGCGAGGCCGCGGGACCGAACCAGGGCCAATCCAAGCGTCGGATATCGCAGCGAGGAGTTCGTGAACTCGGCGGATCGCCGCTGATCAGTCGCGCACCAGAAGCGGCCTGGCCGGAAATCTCGTGGCCGCAGTCGATCGACGAGACGTGCGAAGCAGTTGAAGAGTTGCTGACCCTAAAGTACAGCAAAGCAACTCGGGATATCGATGACGACTATGTCATTGATACCAGCGCGGAGGGTGGTACCCACTTTTACCTCACAGTGATCAACGATCGGCCAAAGATTGTCTTCCGCAAAGCAGTTGTCATTCTCGTGAATTCGCGCCAGTCCGCCGTCATTGAGGCGAACTATTTGAACCGGGAGACTGGCGACATTCGGTGGGTGCTCCGCGGCTACACGCTGTATCAGGAGCACTGCTTCCTTACGGCCCCGTTCGTCCCAGTTAGGTTTGCTGAGATGCTCGACCTTTTCGGGGAGCAATATGGGTACACGGTGAGTGAACTCAGAATGCGGCTTGGCGGTGATTCCTGATGGGGGCGTGTCTTCTTCCTGACATGTGGGAGTTTGAGGACCGTGGCACGGAGCCAATCGATATCGCCAGTGCGGGGGCGGTCGAAGATTTGGAGCGGTCTCCGGGTGCCTCTACTGAAAGTGATCTCCGTTGGGAGGTTCAGTTCCTGACGCGCCACGACTATCGAAGCCCGTTCTTCAACCCCCGCCGAACCGTGACGGAACAGGCACTTTGGCATGATGACCTCGTTCAGGGGATCTACGTGCAAGCGGCTCCGTTTGTGCGGAGTCGGTCCGATGGAATGCTCCAACACTTTTTCGAGCACGACATTTCGAACCGCAGGAAGTTACAGAAGAGATTCGGAGGGGCGCCTCATGGCGGCTTTTGACTGGTCACCGATCGACGCCATCGTAGAGCGCATCCCGGCCGGGCATTGGGCGAGCTACGGGGCCGTGGCTCTAGCAGCCGGCCTTTCGACTAGGTACGCAAAGACACTGGGCAGACACCTCGCCAACGCTGACCTGGATGGGGCGTGGAGAGTGCTGGACGCCGCCGGCCGACCCTCACCTCGATTTCGCATTGGAGACCGGCAGTCGACCGGCGATGTCGCCGAGGTGATCGCTTGGCTCAAAGACGAAGGCGTTCGCTTCGACCCAGAGGGCCGTGCCCGATCACACTGCCAGCTCGATGTGAGTCAGCTCAGGCGGCTAGGCAAGAAATAAAAGTGGCTTTGAAATGAGTCAGACAAGTTTTGTGAATAGTCGCTACAGGCGAGCTTTCCTCCGCTATCAGCCGTTCCGGGCGCCGCAACACCGCATTCACTTCCGGAGTTTTAGGCAACTGCTTGTCCGTGGCGATAAAAGCTTTCGGCCAATGAGTTCAACCAGTCGCACTAGCTTCTCCGCGTTGACGAGGGCTTCGGCGGCGCCCCGACATTCCGGGTGAGGATCTCAGCGGGGGCGGCCTGAGTTGCGGCCAGCGCTTCGGGCCGGGAGTGCCTTGATGTCGATGGCGAGTGGTGTCGATGTATAAGGCGGTTGCGGGGGAGGCCGCCGCGCATAGCCAGTTGAGGAGGCAAAGACATCATGGACGAAGGCGAAGGCGTAGACGACTTGACGATTCGATTCGTCGCGTCACGCATCAACCAGGGTGGTGTCTATGGGGCTCCGCGAGAACCGGGCGACGCCCTCGAACCGTTGTCGGTCGTGGTCCTCGCGGCGGAGGTCGGCCCATTGTTGGGCTTCGATGAGATCCCAGAGCTTGGCTGGGCTGCGCTGTGGCTGGCGTTTCGGCGAGTCGTCGCGGCGGTCGACGGCACGTTCCTGGTGGAGCCGCGATCTGAAGGTGGGCAGCTGCGACCGGCGGTTCGGACGGCTGAGGGGTTGCGGGTTAGGAATTCGCGGGTGGAGAGGGCTGTCAACGAGGTCGCGGAGCTGAGCAGCGTGACGTGCGAGGTGTGTGGGCGGGCTGGGGGACTCAGGACTGCGGGGCGAAACCGTTTGACGACGTTATGTGATGGCCATGACGTTGTGGTGCCGCGGTAGGGATGGAACATGGAGGCCGGCAGGCTACGTGGACAGGCAGTACGCGGCTAAGCAGCAGGGGGGAGCGTCGCCGTGTGCGAGTTATCCACAAGGTTCCAGACCTCGCCGTACAAAACAGCTTGGTCAGCGACGAGAAACGGCGATTCTTTGATGGGTGCTAGCTGCGTCCGGCCCGGTCAGGCGAGACCAGACCGGACGCAGTGTTCCCAGTAGCCGGCTATCGAGTCTCTTGGTCCGATTTGTCGCCGCTCTTCGAGATCGTCTCGAAAGAGGTCACTGCGGCCTCGGTTGGCGGCTCGAACCTAACCGGTTCGTTCGACTGCTGCGAATCTTGGTCTCCCATCACTTCACCTCCCCACTATGGCTAGAGCTTGCACAATTTGAATACCGGTGAGCATGATTGCGACGGCCAGAGACATGAGGGCAACGGTCAGCAGACGACTACGTATTCGAAGTGCGCTCTCTTCGTCGTCAATCAACGAGGTTTTCACGTTCAGAATTTCGAGTTCGAGCCGTCGCGGCGACCAGTCCGCGATGTTTTGTACCTTGTCTTTGATGTTCAGTTCACGTC
Organism: Actinomycetales bacterium; assembly: GCA_038203515.1. GTDB lineage: Bacteria > Actinomycetota > Actinomycetes > Actinomycetales > Microbacteriaceae > Lacisediminihabitans. Next base: position 16,658 of record JBBRDX010000044.1, read on the forward strand.
TTGGCCGGAACAAGAGCAATGGCATTGCAAGGGCAGCCGCAATTAAAGAGGCGCTTGTTGCGGCAAGTGTCCACCCAGAAACCCCTTTGGCGATTTGGACGGCGGAGGCGATGGCCGCGGAACTCAGAATCAAAGCGGCGCGTGTCCCGGCATTGTCCAAGCGCCTCGCGACATCTAGAAGCCGCCTGTCCGCTTCGAGTCCTAAAATTCTCAGCTGGTCCGATCGGGCTGACAACCCAACTTCAAGCTCGTCGTCGGTCATAGTTGCACCATAGCTGTCGCCGACGACGCAGCCAGGTGTAATTTCCACTTGACGTCGGCTGCGCTTCTGCTCGCCGATTACCTCGTTGACGTCTAGCATCCTGACCTCCCGGCTGTGTTCCGCGCCGATTGGGGCGAGTTGGGGGTCGCCTTCTTGTCGGAGGACCTCGCCAACGCACTCAAGGTGCGGCTCGCGGGCGCGGTGATTCTCACGAATAGTTCAAGGCTCACATTTCAGGTGTGCGGTCGAACTGGGGTGAGCGGGGCCGATTGGAATATTGCGATCGTGGTGCTCTGCGCAGAGTATCGAGCGGCTGGGAACTTGGGCTGTCTGGCTCAGTGCTGGGCTTCGGCGCGACTGGGATGCTGTGCGGCTGCGGGCGCGGTTGGGAGGCCGGGAGGAGCGGGACGGCGGCGCTGGCCGGGAGGAGCGAGTTTGGCTGATTTCCAACGGCGGGGGCGACGGTCCGCGTACTATCGCTAGAGCCTTCAAAGGCTGCGTCCGCGGAATAGAGGCCCGCGGCGCCCAGGGCACAGCCCGTAGGAGCTGCGAAAGCCTAGCTGCGGTCGATCGCGCGAGTGGCCGCCCAATCCGGGGCTAGACCGCGGCAATGAGCGCTCGAGAGCTTCTACGCCACGCCCTTTGCGCCGAGCGCCGCCCGAGACTGAGCACTGCGCCCCCAAGGGTTGTGGACGGTCCCTCGCCGCAGTTCCTCCTCGAAGAATCGCCAGCTTCGACCGATTCGGTGCGCGGGGATTCTCCCACCGCGGGCCTGTGCGTAGATGGTGGTGGGCGAGACTTGCAAGAGCAGAGCAGCCTGTTTAACAGTGAGGGCGAGGTCGTTCATCGCAGGGCGGTCCTTCGCCAGGCGTGCGGGCCCGGTGCCGGTGATGCCGTAGGCCTCACCTTGGTTCTATGCCTCGGCGAGTTAGCCGGCTGTACCTTTCACTGGACCCATCCTTGGAGCTCTCTCACGGGCGGTTCGTCCTTCAGCCCGGAGGCCCTCATCACTTTCCCGAAAATGCCCTCGACGACGAGCGCCGTTGCGTTCATCGACTCCGGTGCCAGATGGCCGTAGACATCGATCGTCGTGGTGATGCTTTCGTGGCCGAGGCGGTTCTGGATCACAGGTAGCGGGACGTTCTGGGCAATGAGCCAGCTCGCATGCGTATGGCGGAGGTCGTGGATTTTGGGCGTCTTCGTGATCGGCTGCAGACCAAGGGCAGCGCATTTTTCCGGATCTCGTGCGGCGACGACCGCTTTCTGAAAAATCGACTCGCGGTAACGGCCGTACCAGATGCGGTCGGCGCCGAGTTTGCCGACGAACACCCGACGGTCAGGCGCCGCAGGCTTGCCGAGCGCCTCAACCGTTTCCGCATCGAGGGAGATCGTCCGCCGAGATTTCTTGGTCTTTGGCCTTCCGAGGCGCAACACCCCGTCATCGCCCATTTTCCAGGCTTTGCTAATTCGGAGCGTTACTGGATTGGCGTCATAGGAGATGTCCTGCCATTCGATCGCGGTAGCCTCAGACCACCGAGCTCCGGTCATGACCAGGAATAGCGTCAGCGGCCGGTAGTACTCCGGAATGAACCGAAGAATCGTGCCGAACTCGCGGTGAGAGAGAAAGACCGGCTCGCGGGGCTCCCCATCAGTGATAGCTGCGCCTCGGGCCCAGTTGCGGCTCGTATGCCCCCGTTCAACGGCGGCCGCCAGGATGGTAGACAGAAGTCCTTGATAATTTCTGATCGTCTTCGCGGCGATCAGATTGCCGCTCTTCTGGGCCCGCTGGGATTCCTGCCAGGCGATCCACTGGCCTATATGGTCAGCGTCGATATCACTAATCGGGTACTCACCCAAAACTTTCAGAAATGATCGAGAGGCGATTTTCCGGTAGTCGGCCAATGTCCGTTCGGTAATCCCGCCGACCATGCCATTGGCCTTGGTCAGATAGCGTTCCGTCCAGTCTGTGAGTGTCACCTCACTGACGCCAGCTTTATCGCGGGCATTGCGGATCTTGCGAGCAGCCTCACCACCCACCCGGTCGACCGTCTTTCCGAAGGCCTCAGCAGCCTCGATGGTCTCGAAAGCCTCGCCGGTCATCTGGCCGGAGATTCGGAACTGCACCTGAAAAGTGGTCCCGCCGGAGGCGAGCTTGCGGCCCCTGATGGACGCCATCCGAGTTCCTAACGGGGTGCTGATCAACTCCGCGAATTCGGTGTCGATGTCGCAACTATAGGCCTCGAATCGACCACATGTAGTCACGAATGTAGTCACGGACGAAAAAACCCCCGGAACTGGGGCTAAAAAGCCTGTGTTTCCGGGGAGTTTTCAGAGCGAGCGACGGGAATCGAACCCGCACTACCTGCTTGGGAAGCAGGAGTTCTGCCATTGAACTACGCTCGCACGGCCGCATCCGAACCCGGACTGTGGCACTCATGAATACTAGCAACGACGGGTTCGGTAGGCTCTGTGCATGCTGCTCTCGGACCGCGATATCAAGCTCGAACTCGACTCCGGACGCATCGGGCTGCAGCCCTACGAGCCCTCG
>JBBRDX010000045.1:0-18828 GCA_038203515.1 Actinomycetales bacterium
ACTCAAACCCCGCGAAAAGATCATGATGATGAGCACCAAGAGCGCGCACGAAGTGCTCGAGATCGGCGTGAGCGCCCCTGAACCGACCCTGACCAAGGGCCTCGGCGTCGGCGAGGTCGGTTACCTCATCACCGGCGTCAAGGACGTGCGTCTCAGCAAGGTCGGCGACACCGTCACGAGCTTCACGAAGCCCGCGATCGTGGCGCTCAAGGGCTACTCCGAGCCGATGCCGATGGTGTTCTCCGGCGTCTACCCGATCGACGGCTCCGACTACCCGGTGCTGCGCGAGGCCCTCGACAAGCTCAAGCTCTCGGATGCCGCGCTGGTCTACGAACCCGAGACCTCCGTCGCGCTCGGCTTCGGCTTCCGCTGCGGATTCCTCGGACTCCTGCACCTCGAGATCGTGACCGAACGTCTCGAGCGCGAGTTCGGGCTGGATCTCATCGCGACGGCGCCCAGCGTGATCTACCAGGTGACCACGGACGACAAGAAGACCGTCACCGTGACCAATCCGAGCGAGTTCCCCGGCGGCAAGATCGCTTCGGTGAGCGAACCGGTGGTGAAGGCATCGATCCTCACCCCCAAGGATTTCGTCGGCACCGTCATGGAGCTCTGCCAGGGTCGCCGCGGCACCATGCAGGGCATGGAATACGTCGGCGAAGATCGGGTCGAGCTGCACTACACGATGCCGCTCGGTGAGATCGTGTTCGACTTCTTCGACCAGCTGAAAAGCCGCACGGCCGGCTACGCGAGCCTGGACTACGAACCCACCGGCGACCAGGATGCAGATTTGGTCAAGGTCGACATCCTGCTCCAGGGCGAGGCGGTGGATGCGTTCAGCGCCATCGTGCACCGTGACAAGGCATACGCGTATGGCGTGCTGATGACCGAGCGGCTCAAGAAGCTCATCCCGCGACAGCAGTTCGAGGTACCGATCCAGGCCGCCATCGGCGCCCGGATCATCGCCCGCGAGTCCATCAGCGCGATGCGCAAAGACGTGCTCGCCAAGTGTTATGGCGGTGACATCACCCGCAAACGCAAGCTCCTCGAGAAGCAGAAAGAGGGCAAGAAGCGGATGAAGATGGTGGGCCGCGTCGAGGTCCCCCAGGAGGCATTCATCGCCGCGCTCTCTGGCGACACGGAGACCAAGAAGGACAAGTAGCGCCTCGTCGGCGCGCTTCGGCGACCCCCGATCCGTCGGGGTCTGCTGTCATCCCGACCCGCGGGGACAGTACGTGACGGATGGGTCAGGATCACTCCCCGGCAGCCGACACGGACACCAAAGACAAGAAATAGGGTGGTTGCCCCGGGTGTTTTGTGAGTCGGCACAACGTTCGTGAGCGAATGATCGCACGCACAGTACGCTGCGAACATGAGCGATTACCGACCCCCCGTTTCCGATCTTGCCTTTGTCCTGGAGCACGTTGTGGGGTATCCAGAGGTTGCCGCGCTTCCGGGCTATGAGCACGCCGATCTCGACACCGTGGTCGGGCTCCTCGAGGAGTGTGGCGAGTTCATGGTGAAGGTCGTGGCCCCCACCAACCAGCCCGGGGATGTCGAGGGCGCCACGCGCGACGCCGACGGCACGGTGCGAACACCAGCAGCATTCAAGTCCGCCTACCGCCAGTATGTCGATGCCGGCTGGGGTTCGGTGCCGTTCCCGGAGGAGTTCGACGGCGGCGGCTTTCCGTGGTCGGTCGGACTCGCCATCCAGGAGATGCTCGGGTCGTCAAACATGGCCTTCGCGCTCTGCCCGCTGCTCACCCAGGGTGCGATCGACGCCCTGCTGCACTACGGCGATGACGCGCAGAAGTCGACCTACCTGCCCAAGATGATCAGCGGCGAGTGGACCGGCACGATGAACCTCACCGAACCGCAGGCCGGTTCGGATGTCGGCGCCCTGACCACGCGTGCCGTCCCGAATGGCGACGGGACCTACGCCATCACCGGACAGAAGATCTACATCACCTACGGGGAGCACGACCTCTCCGAGCAGATCGTGCACCTCGTGCTCGCCCGCACCCCGGGGTCGCCGGCCGGAACCCGCGGTATCTCCTGCTTCATCGTGCCCAAGTTCCATCTGCACGAGGATGGCTCGCTCGGTGAGCACAATGGTGTCTCCTGCCTCTCGATCGAGCACAAGCTCGGCATTCACGGCGCTCCCACCTGCGTGCTTTCCTACGAGAACGCGACGGGTTACCTCATCGGCGAGGAGAACCTCGGCATGCGAATCATGTTCGTCATGATGAACAGCGCGCGGCTCTCTGTCGGCACGCAGGGCCTGTCGATCGGGGAGCGTGCCTACCAGGGCTCCCTCGCCTACGCCCAGGACCGCACGCAGGGCAAGGCAATCGGCGCAACCGTCGATTCGGCCATCATCGACTTTCCCGACGTACGCCGGATGCTCATGACACAGAAGGCGTACCTTGCCGCCCTCCGTCGCCTCGTGCTCTTCAACGCGGTGCAGATCGACCTGAGCACCCACGGCACCGATGAGGCGGCGCGAGTGCGGGCATCCGAGATCGTCGGCCTGCTCACCCCGATCAGTAAGTCCTTCGGAACGGACCTCGGGGTGGAGCTCACCTCCCTGGCCCTGCAGGTCTATGGCGGCATGGGTTACATCGAGGAGACCGGCGCGGCGCAGCACTTCCGCGACGTGCGAATCACGCCGATCTACGAGGGCACCAATGGCATCCAGGCTGCGGATCTTGTCGGGCGCAAGCTCGCCGTGCGCAACGGGGCATCCTTCCTCGAATTCATCGCGACCATGCGCGAGATCGATGCGGAGCTCGTTACCGCCGGTGAGGCCTTCGAGAGCATCCGTGTGCAGCTGCGTACGCAGATCGACTCCCTCGAAGCGGCGACCGGATGGATGCTGCGCACCGGCCAGTCCGACCCGAACGCCGTACTCGCCGGGTCCTCTCCGTACCTGCGAATGTGGGGGCTCTGCGTGGCTGGCTGGCTCATGGCGCGTTCGGCTCTCGCGGCCGAGACCACGGGAGACGCGGACCTCGCGGACACGCAGCTCGTGCTCGCGCGCTTCTACTGCGAGCAACTGCTTCCCCAAGCGGCCGGGCTGTTCGGCGCTGCCACCGGGGGCGCACGCGACCTGTTCGCCCTGGATGCCGACCAGCTCACGGGGCGTGTTCGGAGCCGTGCGCTCAGCTAGCCGGGTGCTCTCGTCGAGACGAGAGGCAGGGCGTGGCGCCGATAGAATTACGACATCCCCGCGCCATCCGCCTCGACGATCGGTTCCTGCTAGATGACTGCGAAGCTGCCGCTCTGGGAGCGGCCCGTCACTTATGCGAGCGTCGGAGCCACCCAGTCCGCCGACCTGCTGGCCAAGTCACCGGCCGGGTATCGCCCGTTCCGGCAGCGCACCCGGATCGGGCACGGCGATGCGCGGTGGGATTACGCCTGGACCGAAGTAATGTCCTGGGGTATCCAGCGCAACAGTGGATTCCGCATCGAGGTGGCGGATGTTCCGGCCGCGGTGCGCGATCAGACCTATGTCCCCGTGGCGTTCGACGAGGCCGGCGCTCCGGTCCCCGGCACCCTCGCCATGGACGAAGTCGTCTTCGGGCCTGACGGTGCGCTCTTCATCGTGCCCGGGGATTCGGTCGTGCTCGATATTCCGTTCGGCCCGTTCCGCGTCACCGCCCCCGCACGGGTCGTCTACGTCGTGAACGACCTGAATCGCAAGGGTTTTGCCTACGGCACCCTCCCGGGACACCCCGAGAGCGGCGAAGAGTCCTTCATCGTCGAGCGCACGGAAGACGGCTCGGTCTGGCTGGAGATCAGCGCGTTCTCCCGCCCCGCGAACGGTTTCTGGTGGCTGGCCTACCCGGTTCTGCGGCTCTCACAGGTGTACTACACGCGGCGGTACTTCGAATCGCTGTCCGGCGTGCTCTCCCCGGACCCGGGGGCCTGATGCCGAGCGCGCTTCCGCTCGCGGATGCCGCGCCGTCCGACGGCGCGCTGCCGGCTTCCGTTGCGGTCGGTGCCGCCGAACGCAACTTCGGTGTCTACCTGCACGTGCCGTTCTGCCGGGTGCGCTGCGGATACTGTGACTTCAACACCTACACCTCCGACGAGTTGCGCGGCGCGAAGCGCACGGACTATGCCGGCCAGGCGATCGCCGAAGTGGCCATGGCGCGGGACATCCTGCGTCGGGCCGAACTGCCGGACCGGCCCGCATCCACCGTGTTCTTCGGCGGGGGCACGCCCACGATGCTGCCCGTCACCGATCTCGCGGCAATGCTCGCGGCTGTAGCGGATACCTGGGGGCTGGTGCACGGGGCCGAGGTCACGACCGAGGCGAATCCCGATTCGGTGGATGCCGACTACCTCCGTTCGCTCGCCGACGCAGGTTTCACGCGCGTGTCGTTCGGCATGCAATCGGCCGTGCCACACGTGCTTGCGACCCTCGAGCGCACTCACGATCCCGAGCGCGTGCCGCTCGTTGTGCAGTGGGCGCGCGACGCCGGCCTTGAGGTGAGCCTCGATCTGATCTACGGCACTCCGGGGGAATCACTCGACGATTGGCGGGTGTCGCTCGAACATGCCATAGCGCAGCATCCGGACCATCTCTCGGCGTACTCGCTCATCGTCGAGGACGGCACCAAGCTCGCGAGGCAAATCCGGCGCGGCGAGGTGGCGCAGCCCGATGAAGACCTGCAGGCCGACATGTACGAGCTTGCGGATGAGTTGCTCGATGCTGCCGGCTACGGCTGGTACGAGGTGAGCAACTGGTCGCGCGGGTCATCCGATGATTTTGCGGAGCATCGCTCACGGCACAACCTCGCCTATTGGCAGGGCCATGACTGGTGGGGGATCGGTCCAGGGGCGCACAGCCACGTCGGTGGAGTGCGGTGGTGGAACGTGAAGCATCCGGCCGCCTACGCCGACCGGATCGGCGCGGGCCTGGCGCCGGGGGCAGGTCGGGAGACCCTCGACGACGGGACCAGACGCGTGGAGAGCGTGCTGCTCGGCACCCGCATCCGCGATGGGCTGGTCGTCTCCCAGTTGTCGCCCAGCGCACGTGCCGCCATCGCCGGGCTGATCGGTGACGGACTCGTTGACGGGGCATCCGCCATCCGCGGCTCGCTCGTCCTCACCCTGCGTGGGCGCCTACTTGCCGATGCGGTCGTGCGACGCCTGCTCGAGTAGCCCTGGTCCTGACCGCTCCTGGCGACCAGGGGTCGGGAGTGCATCTTCCTGAACCGTGCCAACGTGTGAAGGTGACCCTCGAGTGGCGTTTTCGACCTAGCTCGAGAGGAACTTGAGGGCCACCGGATAGGTATAGAGCTCTCCACGGTTCGCGGCGATCGCGGCGAGGATGCTGAACACGATATTGAGCACGGCGACCGCCATGACGATGACGAAGCCGACGACGATCCACAGGGTGAAGACTCCGATGATGTAACCGAGCAACACGGTGAGCTGGAAGTTGAGAGCCGCACGGGTGTGTTCGCGGAGGAACGGACCGCGGTCCCGAAGCACGAAATAGCCGATCAGTGCGGGCAGGAAGTGGAAGAAGATCCCGCCGAGGTGAACGAGCATCGCCCAGAGTTTCTCGTCGCCCGGGCTGAGCTGCTGGGACATCTGGTAGGGGTTCGGCGTGGTTTCTGACATCCGCCCATTAAAGCAACTAGCCCGGCCGCGTGTGCGACGGGGCCAGGTGGGGAGGCTATTACGTGACGAAGAGTGTCACTTGATGAGGCGGATGGCGAAGGGGTAGCGGTAGGCGATGCCGTCCTTGGCCTTGGTAAAGGCGACGACCGAGAGGATGATCGAGGCAATTGCCGCGGCGATCGTGATCAGGAAACCCACGACAATGACGCTCAGGATTGATCCAACGATGTATGCGGCGGTGAGGGTGATCTGAAAGTTCAGCGCCTCCTTCGCCTCGTTGTTCGTGAAGCTGCCCCGATCCTTGAAGACGAGCCAGATAATCAGTGACGGGAGAAATCCGAGGATCCCGCCGAGGTGCGCGAACGAGGCCCACTGGCGGTCCTCGGCCTCGGTGAGGGGTGCGGCCGGTTGTGGTGCAGCCGGCGTGAAGCCTGGGTCGGTCATGTGCGGAGCCTTTCGGTGAGCGGATTGATCCTGCGTGATGCCAGGACAAGTAGAGCGCGTGATCTGGCCCGGTCCCCGATCGAGGGCGGTGCACGAGCACATGCATAAGGTAGCGCTCCGGTCGCCCGGCATGCAATGCCTTCGCAAGGGTGTGTGACGGTACCATTGGCAGTCTGCACTTAAGAGTGCCAAGTATTCGCAGGGCGAAATCGGTGCGGCGGAGAGGGCGGGGTGGTGAGCATGGTGTCGGAACGAGGTCTTGACGTACTTCGCGTCATTGTGCAGGACTATGTCGCGTCGCGCGAGCCGGTGGGATCCAAGTCGATCGTCGACCGGTACTCCTTCGGGGTCTCCGCAGCGACCATCCGCAACGACATGGCGCTGCTGGAAGAGGAAGAACTCATTGCGGCGCCGCACACCTCGTCCGGACGCATCCCGACCGACAAGGGATATCGCGTCTTCGTCAACCAGCTGGCCGACTTGCGACCGCTCAGCCCCGCACAGCGCGCCGCGATCGAGACCTTCTTGGGATCATCCGCGGACCTCGACCAGGTACTCGGCCGCACCGTGCGTCTGCTCTCCCAGCTCACGCACCAGGTGGCACTCGTGCAGTACCCCTCGCTGTCACGCTCACGCATCCGACATGTCGAGCTGGTGCTTCTCGCCTCATCCCGGGTGATGACGGTGCTGATTACCGATACCGGCCGCGTCGAGCAGCGACTGCTCGATGTGTCGGATGAGTTGGACGAGGGCTTCCTCGCACAACTCGGCTCGCGCCTCAACGCCACGCTCGGGGGCCTCGGGCTCGCGGAGGCGGCCGAGAGCCTCTCGCTGTTTCCCGACCAGTTCCCTGCCTCCGAGGCTGCTGCCGTCGGACGGATCGCCTCCGCGCTCATCGAGCAGGTGCTGGCGCACCGCCAGGACAGGCTGGTCATGGCCGGCACCGCGAACCTGGTGCGCACAGAGGAGGACTTCAGCGGCAGCATCTACCCTGTTCTCGAGGCGATCGAGGAGCAGGTGACGCTGCTGCGTCTGTTCGGCGAGATGGAGCCCGACCAGAACGGATTCTCGGTGTCGATCGGCAAAGAGAATGCGTCGTTCGGCCTGGGGGAGACCTCGGTGCTGACCACGGGCTACGCGACCTCCGGTGGAGAAGTGTCACGCCTCGGCGTGATCGGCCCTACCCGCATGGATTATTCGAACAATATTGCGGCCGTGAGAGCAGTCGCCCGCTACCTGTCCCGCCTGCTCGGCGAGGACTGAAGACCAAAAGGAACTTGATTGGCTGACCACTACGAAGTACTCGGTGTCGATCGCAGTGCGACGACCGATGAGATCAAGAAGGCGTATCGCCGCCTCGCTCGGGAGTTGCATCCCGACGTGAATCCGGGAGCGGATGCCTCCGAGCAGTTCAAGCTCGTCACGCACGCCTACGACGTGCTCTCCGATTCGCAGCAGCGGCAGCAGTACGACCTGGGGCAACAGGGCGGTTTCGGCGCACAGGGCGGGCAGGGTTTCGGCGGTTTCGGCGACATCTTCGAGTCGTTCTTCGGTGGGGGACAGACCCGCGGTCCACGCTCGCGCCGCGAACGCGGGCAGGACGCGCTAGTGCGCGTGGAGGTCGAGCTCGACGAGATCATCTTCGGCACGACGCGTGACATCGAGGTCGACACCGCTGTGCTGTGCGACACCTGCGACGGTTCGTGCTGCGCACCGGGCACCACCCCGGTCACCTGTGACATCTGCCACGGCAGCGGCCAGATCCAGCGCACCGTGCGCAGCCTGCTTGGCAATGTGTTGACATCGAGCCCCTGCGGCACCTGCCGCGGTTACGGCACCGTGATCCCGAACCCCTGCCCCACCTGCCAGGGCCAGGGTCGCGTGCGTGCGCGCCGCATCATCCCGGTCGACATCCCCGCCGGAGTCGACACCGGATTGCGACTGCAGATGCCCAACCAGGGCGAGGTCGGTCCGGCCGGCGGCCCGGCCGGAGATCTCTACCTCGAGATCAAGGTGCGCCACCACGACGTGTTCAGCCGCAACGGCGACGACATCCTCGCCACTCTCGAAGTTCAGATGACGGATGCCATCCTCGGCTCCAAAACCACACTCAAGACCCTCGATGGCGACGTCTCGGTCGAGATCAGGCCAGGCACGCAGAGCGCCGAGGTGATCACGATCAAGGACCGCGGGGTGACCCACCTGCGCGGCAGCGGGCGAGGGGATCTCAAGATCGGCGTGCAGGTGACGACTCCGGTGAAGCTCAACCACAAAGAGCAGGACCTCATCAAGCAGTTTGCGAGCACTCGCAAGGCGGCGGCCCCGACGCTCACCCACTTCCAGCAGGGACTGTTCCAAAAACTGCGCGACCGGTTCCTCAACATCTGATCGCATGGCCCACTTCTACCTGAGTGAAGAGCTGGTCTCTGCCACGCTCGGCGAGCGGGTCACCGTCGGCGGGGCGGAGGCGCGGCATGCCGTCACGGTGAGCCGCATCGCTCGTGGCGAGTCGATCTCGATCGGCAACGGAGCGGGGCTGGTGGTCTCGGGAACGGTGGTCTCGGCCGAGCACACCGAATTCGTGGTCGAGGTCGAGACTCTCGTCGAGACCCCTCCACCCTCGCCCGCCATCTGGCTCGTGCAGGCGCTCGCCAAGGGCGACCGTGACGAGCAGGCCGTGCAACAGGCAACCGAACTCGGTGTCGATGGAGTGATCCCGTGGTCGGCGCAGCGCTCGATCGTGAAGTGGGAGGGAGCAAAAGTACGCAAGGGCCACGACCGCTGGAGCGCGATCGTGCGCGAGGCCAGCAAGCAGTCCGTGCGGTCGTGGGTGCCAGAGGTGGCGGACCTCGCATCCCTCTCGGTGCTCGTGGAGCTGGCGAAGGTGACGCGGATGCTGCTGCTCGAACCGACCGCCGAACTCGCTCTGGGTGCGCTCGAGCCTGACGATCGTGACGTGGTGCTCGTGGTGGGCCCGGAGGGTGGCATCGCCCCGTCAGAGCTCATGCGACTCGAGGCGGCGGGTGCGTCACTGATGCGGCTCGGGGGCACCATCCTGCGCACGTCGACCGCTGGACCCGCCGCGGTCGCGGTTCTCAACGCGAGGCTCGGGCGCTGGTAGCGAACGCTCATCCTCAGGTCGGCGGCGTCGCTTACCCTTGAGTCATGTCGACCACAGCAGAGCCGTCCCTCTTCACGCGCATCGTCGCGCACGAGATCCCAGCGGATATCGTCTTCGAGAACGAGCGGATCATCGCCTTCCGGGACATCGCGCCGAAGGCTCCCGTGCATCTGCTCGTGGTGCCGAAGTCCCCGGAGTTCGCCAACGTGACGGAGCTGGCCGCGGCCGACCCAGCGCTTCTGGCGGAGGTCGTCGCGGTGGTGCAGCAGCTCGCCGACGAGCACTGTGACGGGCAATACCGCCTCGTCTTCAACACCGGACCTCTCTCCGGGCAAACTATCTTCCACGTCCACGCCCACCTGCTCGGCGGAGCACTTACCGAAGGAACCCTTGGCCAGTAGCGATTCCACGTCCCGTTCCGCTGAAGGACAGCCCGCACAGCACGTTGTCATCCGCGTCGACGGGGTCGCGATGGTGCGGCTGCTCGGCCCGCAGGATCGGCTGTTGAAGACGATCGAGAGGCAGTATCCGCAGGTCTCCGTGCTCGTGCGCGGAAACGAAATCACCCTGGACGGAGACGCTCGCCAGCTATCGGCCGCGACGCGGCTCGTGGAGGAATTGGTCATGATGGTGCGCAGCGACCGTGAACACGGCGAGAATGTGCTCGACGAACGAAGCGTCACCGAGTCCGCGAAGATCCTCGCGACCGACCAGCGGGTGAGCCCGGCCGAACTGCTGAGCCAGGCCATCCTCACCAGCCGGGGTAAGAGCATCCGGCCGAAGACCCTGGGCCAGAAGGAGTATGTCGACGCGATCGACGAGAACACCATCGTCTTCGGCATCGGCCCTGCGGGCACCGGCAAGACCTACCTCGCAATGGCGAAGGCGGTGCAGTCGTTGCAGCGCAAGGAGGTCGAGCGCATCATCCTCACGCGCCCTGCCGTCGAAGCCGGCGAACGCCTCGGCTACCTGCCCGGCACTCTCACCGAGAAGATCGACCCCTACCTGCGCCCGCTGTACGACGCCCTCAACGAGATGATGGATCCAGAGGTCGTGCCCAAGCTTCTTGCCGCTGGCACCATCGAGGTCGCCCCTCTCGCATACATGCGCGGCCGCACGCTGAACAACGCCTTCATCGTGCTCGACGAAGCCCAGAACACCACACCGGAGCAGATGAAGATGTTCCTCACGCGGCTCGGTCACGGATCGAAGATGGTGATCACGGGCGACGTCACCCAGGTAGACCTGCCCGCCGGCGCCAGTGGACTCCAGCTCGTGACCCGGGTGCTCGACGGGATCGACGAGATCCATTTCGCGCGTCTGACGAGCGAGGATGTGGTGCGCCATAACCTCGTCGGCCGCATCGTCGACGCCTACACCAAGTACGATGCAGAGCGGCAGGCACAGCGCTTCGACCGGGATCAGGGAGGTCGACCGTGAGTATCGAGATCAACAACGAGTCCGTCATCCCGGTGGATGAGGTCGCGTTGCAGCGGCTCTCTGTCTATGCGCTCGACCACCTGCACGTGCACCCGGATGCCGAGCTGGCGATCGTTCTCGTGGACGAGGGCGCGATGGAGCAGCTGCACCTCCAGTGGATGGACGAGCCCGGCCCCACCGATGTACTGAGCTTCCCGATGGACGAGCTGCGCCCCGGCACCGAGGAGTCGATGACCCCCGCCGGACTGCTCGGCGACATCGTGCTCTGCCCCCAGGTCGCGATCTCCCAGGCGGAGACCGCCGGTCACAGTGCGCTCGATGAGATGCAGCTTCTCACGACCCACGGCATCCTTCACCTCCTCGGGTTCGATCATGCCGAACCGGACGAGGAAAAGGAGATGTTCGGCATCCAGCGCGAGATCCTGGCCGGCTTCGCCATCGCCGAGCGACGATCCAAGTAGTCTCGCCATGATTCCGCTCTTCGTCAGTGTGGCTGTCCTGCTGGTGATTTTCGGCGGACTCCTCGCCGCGGCCGACGCCGCGCTCAGTGTGCTGTCTCGCGCGGACCTGTTGGAGATCGCATCGACCTCGCGCGCCCACAAGTCCCTCACCGCCGTAGCGGCGGATGTCGGAGCGCATGTGAATGCCGTGAACTTCATGCGCGTGGTCGCCGAGACCACGGCCGCGGTGCTCGTCACCCTCGCCTTCGCCTACGTGTTCCCGCAGTGGTGGTGGGCGCTCCTCGCGTCCGCCTTCATCATGACGGTGGCTTCCTTCGTTCTGGTCGGATCCAGCCCGCGAAGCGTCGGGCGGGTTCACGCCCGTGCCGTGGTGCGGGTGAGCGCCTGGACCGTGCACGCCATCCGTCTCTTCCTCGGTCCCGTTGCCGCTGCCCTCGTTGCGATCGGAAACCGGGTGACCCCGGGTCGCACCGCGACATTCTCGTCGGAGGAGCAGTTGCTGAGCATGGTGGACGAGGCCACCGAGCTCGAGGTGCTCGAAGAAGACGATCGCGAACTCATCCACTCCATCTTCGAATTCAGCGACACGGTCGTTCGGGAAGTGATGATCCCGCGCACAGATATGGTGACGATCGATAGTGACGAGTCGATCGGCGCGGCGATGGGGCTGTTCCTCAGCCGAGGAGTGTCCCGCGTGCCGGTGATCGGTGTCGACGTTGACGAAGTGATCGGCGTGCTGTACCTCCGGGATGTCGCACGCCTCAGTTACGAGCGCCCCAGGGGTCTCGACGCGGTCACTCTCGAATCTCTGGTGCGCCCGGCCCTCTTCATCCCCGAGTCCAAGAAGGCCGATGACACCCTGCGCCAGATGCAGCTCGAGTCCAATCATCTCGCCATGGTCGTCGACGAATACGGCGGAATTGCCGGTCTCGTGACGCTCGAGGACCTGATCGAGGAGCTCGTGGGGGACATCTGGGATGAATACGACCATGAGGTCATCGAGATCGAGGACCTCGGCGACGGCCGGTACCGGGTGAGTGCGCGCCTGCCGGTCGACGAACTCGGCGAGTTGTTCGAGATCGACCTCGACGACGATGACGTCGATTCGGTCGGCGGCCTGATCACCAAGGCGCTCGGTCGCCTTCCCCTCCCCGGCTCGGTCGCCACCATCTCCGGTCTCATCCTCACCGCCGAGCGCACGGAGGGTCGGCGCAAACGCCTGAGCACCGTGCTCGTCGAGCGGCACCAGGCCCTCAGCGATGCGCAGGCTGCCTTCCGACCGCCGACCTCGCGCGAGGCCAGGCCCAAAGACTCCAAATCCAGAGAAGCCAAGTCCACAGAAGCCAAGCCAACAGAAGCCAAGCCCACAGAAGCCAAGCCCACAGAAGCCAAGCCAACAGAAGCCAAGCCAACAGAAGCCGGTGATTGAGCGTGTCGCCCAGTAATGACAACCCTGAAGAGTTCCGGGCAGGTTTTGTATCCTTCGTCGGGCGCCCGAACGTCGGCAAATCCACGCTCACGAACGCGCTTGTCGGTGAGAAAGTGGCGATCACCTCATCGAAGCCGCAGACCACACGCCGCGCCATCCGGGGCATCGCCCACTACACGAACGGGCAGCTGATCCTCGTGGACACGCCAGGAATGCACCGTCCGCGCACGCTTCTTGGGGAGCGCCTGAACAGCATCGTCCAGACGACGCTCGGCGACGTCGATGTCGTGGCCTTCTGCATGCCGGCGGATGAGAAGATCGGCCCGGGCGATCGCTACATCAACGAACAGCTCGACTCCTTCCCCCGGGCGAAGAAGGTGGCCATCGTCACCAAGATCGACGCGACCTCGCGTCCACAGGTGGCGGCGCAACTGCTCGCGGTGTCAGAGCTTCGCGAGTGGGAGGCGATCATCCCGGTGTCGGCGACCAGTCGCATCCAGCTCGACATTCTCGCGGCCGAACTGATCAAGCTGCTTCCCGTGTCTGCGGCGCTGTATCCCGCCGACGCGGTCACCGAGGAGGGCCTCGAATCGCGCATCAGCGAACTCGTGCGTGAAGCCGTGCTCGAGGGAGTGGAAGATGAACTGCCGCACTCGATCGCCGTGACCATCGACGACATGATCGAGCGCGACGACAAGGATCTCGTGGAGATCTACGCCAACCTCTTCGTCGAGCGCGACAGCCAGAAGGGCATCATCATCGGGCATCAGGGATCGAGACTCGCGGATGTCGGCGCGCGGGCCCGAGCCCAGATCGAGCCGCTCGTCGGCAAGCAGGTCTTCCTGTCGATCCGCGTGAAGGTGGCCAAGGACTGGCAGCGCGACCCGAAGCAGCTGGGGCGCCTCGGTTTCTAGGCGCCTGCGGTTCTCGCCGACTCGGGTTCTGAGTGGGGCATCTTCAACCTGACCTCGCGTACATCGATCGGATGATTTAGGCCCGGTTCGGGCGCCTGCGAGGCTCGAGCGCCCTACGGTTGAGGAATGTTCCGCACCCTCAGGCGATACCAGTGGGTGACGGACGTGTCGATCGCTGCGGCATTCTTCCTGGCGCAGTTCGCCGGGATTTTCTCGGTGCGTCGGGGCTTCGACGCGGGAATGAGCCTCCTGCTGTTCTCGGTGGCTCTCGGGCTCCGCCGGGCGAGCCCGGGGATCGCTCTCGCGCTGTGCTGGGTTGCCGCGATCGTGCAGATGGCGGCCTTCAGCGACGCTCCACAGTTCTCTGACCTCGCGGTTCTCGCCGTTGTGTTCACAACGGCGCGCTACGGCGGCACCGTCGTGCGCTGGGTCGGATTCGGGTCGGCGGTGCTCGGTTCGATTGTCGCAACGGCATACCTGATGCTGCAGAGCCGCTCCGTGACTGCGTTCCTCAGCGGGTACTACGCCCTCAATGACAGCAGTCTCTCGCCCCTCCCCCTTCCGCAGTTCGCGCTCAGCGTCGGTGCAACCTTCCTCGGATGCCTCGCCGTTCTCGGACTCTCCTGGACTCTCGGTGTTCTGACGTGGACGGTGAGGCGTGCGAGGGAGATCCAACTCGCTAAGACCGAGGCCGAGCAGGAGGTTGTCGTCGAGCAGGAGCGCAACCGCATCGCCCGCGACATGCACGATGTCGTCGCCCACTCTCTTGCGGTGGTGATCGCCCAGGCGGACGGGGCACGCTACGCCCGCGCGTCCGACCCGGAGGCCGTGGATGTGGCGCTCACGACAATTTCCACGACCGCCAGGGAGGCGCTCGGTGACGTGCGCATCCTTCTCGGGCAACTGCGACACAGGCAGAGGGAGACGCCCCTGGCGATGCTCGTCGATCTCGACGCGCTGGTGGATCAGCTGCGCAGCTCGGGTCTCGTGGTGAGCCGCGAGACCGTCGGCGAGGATCGACCTCTCGCCACCGCACAACAGCTGGCGGTCTACCGCATCACCCAGGAGGCGCTCACGAACGCCCTGCGTCATGGCGACACCGAGCGCGAGGTTCGGCTCATCTTCGCGTGGAAGGCCGATGCGCTCCGCCTCGTGATCTCGAGCGCTGTCAGTGATCTGCGCGCCGTGGACGATGCCCACCCGGGCGGACACGGACTCGCGGGAATGCGCGAACGGGCGGCACTGGTGGGCGGCACCTTCGCCGCGGGCGTTGACGACGGGCGATGGATCGTCACCGCGACGATTCCCCTGGGCCTCGAGGCGATGAGGCTGTGAGCGTCATCCGTGTCGGACTCGTCGATGACCAGTCACTCTTCCGTGCCGGCGTTCGCATGCTCGTCGACTCGCAGCGCGATCTCGAGATCGTGGGGGAGGCAGGCAACGGCGTCGAGGGCGTCGCGATGGCCGACGAAACCCGTCCCGATGTGATCCTGATGGACATCCGGATGCCCGTGATGGACGGCATCGCGGCCACCATCGAGGTGCTCAAGTCAGCGGATGCCCGTGGCGGCAGCCTTCCCCGCATCATCGTGCTCACCACCTTTGATCTCGACGAGGCAGCGACCCGCGCAATCCGTGGGGGAGCGAGCGGATTCGTGCTGAAAGACGCCGACCCGGAGTTTCTGCTTGCGGCGATCCGCACGGTGCACGCCGGCAACGCCGTGATCGCCGCATCCGCAACCCGTGAGCTGTTCGAGCACTTCACGCCGACCGGAGCCCGCCCCGTGGCCCCGGTGTCCTTCACGCAGCTGACCGCGCGGGAACGCGACATCTTCCAGCTCGCCGCGCGGGGGCTCAGCAACGCCGAGATTGCGTCGGGGGAGTACCTGAGTGAGGCGACCGTGAAGACGCACATCAGCCGTATTCTCGGCAAGCTCAGCCTGCGCGACCGAGTGCAGCTCGTGGTCTTCGCGTTCGAGAACGGGTTGAACACCTAGCCGGGTGAAGGTCACAGCCACCCACCAGCTAACCGCCGGGATTGCCTGAGGGCTCTCACAGGCAGACCGTCGGGAGCGTTTCTCGGCCCCTTCGCGTGATGATAATGAGGCTGCGCAACTGCTGCGTGTGTGAGGGGAACCCGATGTCGCATCCACTGCTCGACCTTCGTCTCGAGACAGGGCCATTCCCGTTCGTCGTCTACGGCCTGGCCGTCCTCGCGCTCGTGGTGCTCGCGACGCGGCGTCCGGTGCGTCGGTGGCTGCCCATCCAGTTGCTCGGTGCGGTCGCCGGTGCCGGTGTCGGCCTCGTGCTCGCCTGGTTGGTCAGCGACGTGTGGAACAGCTTCGGCGTGGCACTCACGCCGATCACCCGCCTGTGGTTCGCGCTGGGCATCGGCGGTATCGGCTTCGCCGTCGCGGGCCTCTGGCGCGCTCGTGCCTGGCGCGTGGTGCTCAGCAGCGCATCCGTCATCCTGTTCGCCTTCGCCGGGGCAGTGGGAGTGAACATGGATGTCGCGGAGTTCCCAACATTCGGCTCCGCCCTCGGTGTGAGCACGATATCAAAACTGGCCCTTCCGGCCTCCATCGCTACTCCCGCTCCCACTCCCACTCCCACGAGCACCGCCCTCGAGACTCTCGCGCAAAGCTGGCACGCTCCGGCAGACCTGCCCAAAGCGGGAACCGTTGGAGCCGTCACCATCCCCGCCACGGTGTCGCACTTCCCCGCGCGCGGCGCTGTGGTCTACCTGCCGCCCGCAGCCCTCGTGGCCAACGCGCCTCGCCTTCCGGTGCTCGAGATGCTCTCCGGCCAGCCGGGGTCACCGGCGAACCTCATCTCCGCCGGTGCGCTCGCCACGATCTTCGATCAGTTCGCCGCGACGCATGAGGGCCTCGCGCCGATTGTCGTCATCCCGGATCAGTTGGGGGCCCCACAGCTCAACCCGATGTGTGTCGACTCGTCACTCGGAAACTCCGCAACCTACCTCACGCTGGATGTCCCGAACTGGATCACTCATAACCTGCATGTGTTGCCCAACCGAGCAGACTGGGCCATCGGTGGGTTCTCCCAGGGGGGAACATGCTCGATCCAGCTCGGCGCGAAGTATCGCGGAGTGTATGGCAGCATTCTGGATATAGCAGGAGAGATTGCGCCGCACCACGGCTCGATCCCGGCCACGATTGCCAGTGCGTTCGGCGGATCCGCGGCCGAATACACTGCGGCCACTCCGCTTGCATTGCTCGCCTCGGGCGCGCCGTATCCCGACACCCTGGGAATTTTTGTCGCCGGTCAAAATGACGCTCGGTTCGGCGCGGCATCCGTGACTGTCTCGAATGCCGCACAGGCTGCAGGAATGACGATGCATCATCTAGTCTCGCCGGGTACCGCCCATGACTGGCACACGGTGCAGTTCGGGCTGCAGCAGGGCATTCCGATTCTGGCCGAGCACTGGGGACTCTGATGGGGCGCTGGATCGCCGAGCGACGGGTGAGCCTGTCGCTCGCCGGTCTCCTGCTCGTGCTCGCGTTCGTGACGGGATCACTGCTCCGCGGTCCGCGACCAGGGTTGCGGCCGAAGGTTGGTACTGGCCTTGACGCCTTCGTCGACACGCACAACTACCTCTCGCCGATCACGTCTGTCTTTTTCACCTCAGGCCTCTTCGAACTGCTCCTCGCGATCGCGGCCCTCGTCGTGTTGGTCGGAGCCGCCGAGCGGCTGATGGGCTGGTGGCGCACGCTGCTGGCTTTCGTGGTCACCGCGTACGTCGGTGCGGGAATCGGGATGCTCCTCCAGGCCGCTGGGCTGCTCGCGCGGGAGATCTGGGCGGTGCGGATCGAAGAGACGATCGTATTCGATCCGTTCACCGCGATCGCCGGCACGCTCCTCACCGCCAGCGCATTCGCTGGTCCCCTATGGCGTCGGCGGGTGCGCATCCTCGGATTCGCCGCGCTGACGATCGTGTTCCTCTATTCCGGACAGCCCTCCGACCTCTTTCGCATCATCGCTGCCCTCGCCGGACTCGCGCTCGGGATGGTGCTCGCGCACACTCGACCGTCCACGCGGTGGGTGCGGAGTTCGCACTACGAAGCGCGGAGCCTCACCGCAGTGTTGCTCATGATCACCGCGGCCGGCCCCTTCGTCAGCATCTTCACTCCGGCACGGTATGGTCCACTGCATCCACTCGGCATGCTGTTCCGAGACCAATTGCCGCGCATGCAAACTGTCGTAAACCACTGCCTCGGACATCTCTCATCTCCGGAGTGCCGCCTACAGATCGACCTCGCGAGCATCAACGGGCCGGGTACCGCGTTGCTCGCGCCCCTGCCGCTCGTCGTATTGATCGTGGCGGCACTCGGCATGCTGCGCGGACGTCGCAGTGCCGCCCTCATCGCCATCGCGGTCAACCTGTTCCTCGCCCTCGTGGCGGCGTTCTACTACGGATTCTTCCCCGCTTTCGCCAGCGATCAGATGGTCTCCGAATATGCATCCGGCCTCGAGTCAGTGGCGCGCCTTGCCGTCTCGGTGTCCGTGCCGCTCATCATCGCTTCCCTTATCGCGGTGAATCTTCACCACTTCACCGTGCGTGTGCCGCGCAGAGTGGTAATCCGTTTCGTGGTGACCGTTCTCGGCACTTTCATCGCGCTGTGTGGTCTCTATCTCGGCGCGGGCTGGCTCGACCGGTCGCAATTCCGTCCCGCGCCGAGCATGCTGCAGCTGCTCCTCGACCTGCCGGACCGCTTCGTGCCGGTGGGCTTCCTGCGGCTGGAGACCGTTCCCTTCATTCCCGTCGCACCACTCACCCGGATCCTCTACCAGGGCATCGGGCCGGTATTCTGGCTCGTGCTCATCGCCGCGACCCTTCCGCTGTTCTTCTCTGATCGCACCCGATACAGTTTTGCCGAGCGCGATCGGGCCAGGCTCCTGCTTCTCGAGGGCGGCGGGTCCATCGGTCATATGGCACTGTGGGATGGCAACGACTACTGGTTCGCCGCGGACGGGCGATCGGGTATGGCCTATCGGGTCGTCTCCGGGGTCGCGCTCACCACCGGCGGCCCCTTTGGTCGGCCCGAGTTCGCCGCCGAGGCGGTGAGGCAGTTCGCAGTCTTCTGCGATGACAACGGGTGGACGCCGGTGCTTTACAGCGTGGACAGCGAGTTCCTCCCGCAGTTCCAGGTGATGGGCTGGTCGACGATGGTGGTCGCCGAGGAGACCATCGTGCACCCGGCCACCTTCACCACCCAGGGCAAGAGCTGGCAGGACGTGCGTTCGTCGATCAATCGGGCCGAGCGACTCGGCGTGAGCGCAGTGTGGACCACCTGGGCAAAGCTCTCCCTCGCCCACAGCGCGCAGATCGAGGCGATCTCTGAATCCTGGGTCGCCGACAAAAAG
>JBBRDX010000046.1:0-18653 GCA_038203515.1 Actinomycetales bacterium
TCTGCTGACCCCGGCAAGCTCTACCTTCCGGTCGTGCAATCACTGGTCTACAACTACAACCTGACGAATGTCGAGTCGCAGCTCGCGCAATCGCGATCGCTCCTGCACTGGGTGCGCAACGTCATCCACGTGCGCAAGGCGCACCCCACATTCGGGCTCGGTTCTCTGACCGTGCTTGAAACCAACCACGAGTCGGTGCTGGCGTTCGTGCGTTCGTATCCGGGGTCCGGCACGCAATTCGGTGATTCTGCCGAGGACGTGCTCTGCGTCTTCAGCTTTGCACACAACCCGATCGCGGTCACCATCACAGCGAACCAGTTCGCGGGTTCCACCCTCTACGACCTCTTCGGCGGGGGCGAGTTCCCTGCCTTCACCGAGGACGGCGAGCTCACCCTCACCCTCGGAACCCAGAGTTTCTACTGGCTGCACGTCGGGTCGCCGGGCCGCGCCGGTGGTCGGCCCTAGATTGGGAGAGTGAATGGCGACGGCGACACAGCGGCAAGCAGACCAGAGGCAAGCAGACCAGAGGCAAGCAGACCAGAGGCGCCCTGGTACGACCGTCTCGGGGTCTTCGACCTCGAGACCACGGGAATCGACACCGACACCTGTCGAATCGTCTCCGCCTACGTGGGAGTCGTGGATGCCGACGGGGCGCCCAAAGGTGTCTCCTGGCTCGCAGACCCGGGCGTCGAGATCCCCGTGCAGGCCTCCGCAGTGCACGGCATCACCACCGACCGCGCTCGAGCGGAGGGCCGGGACGCCGCGGAGGTCGTCGCCGAGATCGTCGCCGTGCTGCGGGCACTCCTCGGGCAGGGCGTGCCCCTCGTGATCTACAACGCGTCCTACGACCTCACGCTGCTCAACCGGGAATGTCTTCGGTATGGGATCGAGCCACTCGACGATCCGCTCCCCATCATCGACCCGCTCGTGATCGACCGCGCGATGGATCGCTATCGCAAGGGCAAGCGCACTCTCGAGGCGGCCGCGGAATACTACGGTGTCGAGCTCATGGATGCCCATGATGCAGAAGCGGATGCCGTCGCGGCCGGCCGAGTGGCCCAGGCCATCGCCCGGAAGTATTCGGACGCCCTAGGGCAGGACGTGACCCAGGTGCACACCAGCCAGGTGACCTGGGCCGCCGATAGCGCTACCAGCTTCCAGGAATACATGCGCCGCACCAAGGACCCCGCATTCGTCGCCGACGGTGCCTGGCCCCAACGCTAGGCGGCGGTCGTCTGTCACGTGGCCATGGCGTGCAAATATCAGACAGAAAGGGGCGACCAGCCGCAGCCGACCGCCCCCTATCGAAGGGCTGGGTTACAGATTATGCGCCGAAGCCCTTGTAACGCGAGTTGAACTTCTCGACGCGACCGGCGCTGTCGAGGATGCGCTGCTTGCCCGTGTAGAAGGGGTGCGAGGCGGAAGAGATCTCCACGTCGATCACCGGGTAGGTCACTCCGTCAAGGTCGATCGTCTTGTCGCTCTTGACGGTGGAACGGGTGAGGAATGTCTCACCGCTGGCGAGATCGCGGAACACAACCGCGCTGTAATCGGGGTGGATGTCAGTCTTCATCGTAAATTCCTTGGTGTTGGGAGGGAGAGGGAAAAAGTCGGCGCGTGGGCCAAACGTTTACATTATCAGAATTGACGCGAGCTAGTAGGACTGCGCCGCACGTGCAGTGAATCTCCCGTCGCGCTCTTCCACCTCGAGGTCGAGGCCGAAGGCTTCGGTCAACTTCTCCGAAGTGATGACCTCGCCGATCGGTCCCGCGGCGGCAATGCGGCCGCGCGACAGCAGAAGCGCATGGCCGAAGCCCAGTGGGATCTCTTCCACATGATGGGTGACCATCACGATGGCGGGAGCCTGCTCGGCCCGCGCGTACCCGCCAAGCAGTTGAAGCAGTTCCTCCCGTGCACCGAGGTCGAGGCTCGCTGCTGGCTCGTCGAGAAGCAGGAGTTCGGGATCTGTCATCACCGAACGAGCGATCTGCACCCGCTTCTGTTCGCCGTCACTCAGTTGCCCGAACCGGCGACCCTCGAGGTGGTCGAGCTTCCATTCGGCCAGCACCCGCCGGGCACGGCGCACATCGATATCTTCGTAGGCCTCATTCCAGCGTCCGGCGACCGCGTAGGCGGCAGTGAGCACCACATCCAGCACCTGCTCGGTGGCCGGGATACGTCGAGCCATCGCCGTCGAGGCAAAGCCAATTCGCGGGCGCAGATCGAAAACGTCGGTGCGCCCGAGCGTGACATCAAGGATCTTCACACTGCCGGAGGTGTGATGGATCATCGCTGACGCCAGCTGCAGCAGCGTCGTCTTGCCCGCACCGTTCGGTCCGAGTATCACCCAGCGCTGGTCGTCCTCGACCGACCAGTCGATGGAATCGAGGATGTGGTTGCCTTCTCGGACGACGGAGACGTCGGAAAGCTGGAGAACGCTGGCCATGCCTCAACCCTACCTTCGCCGCCGGATGATTCCCGCGAGCGCCACTGCTCCGCACCCGGCCTCAGAGCAGAGAGCGGTAGATCTCCTGCGTGCGTTTCGAGATGCGGTCCCAGCCGAAATCGCGCTCGGCGCGAACCCGGCCGGCCTCGCCCATGCGTCGGGCCGAAGCCGGGTCGCTGACGACCTCCGTGAGTGCCCGCGCAAGGTCGGCAACATACCGTTCCGGGTCGAGCGGGGTGCCCGTGCCATCCTCCGCTTGGGCGATTGGCACCAGTCGACCGGTCACCCCGTCGTCGATGACCTCGGGGATGCCCCCGGTGGCGGTGCCGACGACGGCGGCCCCGCAGGCCATGGCCTCGAGGTTGACGATGCCGAGGGGCTCGTAGATCGAGGGGCAGACGAAGGTGGTCGCCGCAGTGAGTACGGCCGAGAGGTCGTGACGACCCAACATCTCCTCGATCCAGACCACACCGGTGCGAGTCTGCTGCAGCTCGGCGACGCCGGCTCGCACCTCCGCCATGATCTGCGCGGTGTCCGGTGCGCCGGCGCAGAGCACGAGCTGCACCTCCGGAGGGAGCAATGCCGCCGCGCGCAGGAGATACGGCAGGCCCTTCTGGCGGGTGATCCGACCGACGAAGACAACGGACGGGCGGTCGGGGTCGATCCCGAGGGAGCGTACGAGTGCGTCATCTTCGACCGGATGCCAGGACTCGAGATCGATGCCATTGTGCACAACGGAAACTTTCGCCTCGTCGAGCATCGGGTAGGAGCGCAGGATATCGCGGCGCATCCCGTGACTTACCGCAATGACGGCATCGGCCGTGGTGAAGGCGTCGCGTTCGATCCAGCTCGACACCCGATAGCCTCCGCCGAGTTGCTCGGCCTTCCACGGACGCAGAGGCTCGAGACTGTGCGCGGTCACGACATGGGGAATACCGTGGAGCAGCTGGGCGATGTGGCCGGCCCCGTTCGCGTACCAGGTGTGCGAGTGCACGAGATCGGCTCCCGCAACATCCTGGGCGATCTCGAGGTCGACACCGAGGGTCGCAAGCGTTGGATTGGCATGGGCGAGTCCCGGAGGAACGTCGTAGGAGTAGACGTGCGCTTCGTCGCGCGGCTTGCCGAAAGCGCGGACCACGACGTCGATGTCGAGACGCAACGCCTTGACGAGCTCCGCCACGTGTACACCGGCTCCGCCATAGATCTCCGGCGGATATTCCCTGGTAATCAAATCGACTCTCACAGGCCAAACGCTAGCGCGGTTCGCAGGCCGACGCACCGCGATGGGTCCTCTACTGTTAGATCATGGTATCGAAGAAGATCTTTGGCATCGTCCTCGCCGGTGGAGAAGGCAAGCGCCTCATGCCGCTCACCGCTGACCGTGCCAAGCCGGGCGTGCCGTTTGGCGGCAACTATCGGCTCATCGACTTCGCGCTTTCGAATCTGATCAATTCGGGGCTTCGGCAGATCGTCGTGCTCACCCAGTACAAGTCGCACAGTCTCGACCGTCACGTGTCGCAGACCTGGCGCCTCGATGGAATCACGGCCTCCTATGTGGCATCCGTGCCCGCCCAGCAGCGTCTCGGGAAGCGGTGGTTCGCCGGATCTGCCGACGCCATCCTGCAAAGCCTCAACCTCCTGCGCGATGAGAAGCCCGACATCGTCGTCGTCGTGGGCGCCGACCACGTCTACCGCATGGACTTCAGCCAGATGATCAAGGCGCACATCGCATCGGGCGCCGGAGTGACGGTTGCCGCGATCCGCCAGCCGATCTCGCTTGCCGACCAGTTCGGGGTCATCGAGCTCGACCCGGACGACCCGACCCGCATCGCGCAGTTCCTCGAGAAGCCGAAGAACGCGGTCGGACTCGCCGACTCTCCCGGCGAGGTGCTCGCGTCGATGGGCAACTACATCTTCGATGCCGACATCCTCATCGATGCCGTGCTGCGTGATGGGGAGCTGACCACGTCGAACCACGACATGGGCGGCGACATCGTGCCCGACTTCGTGTCGCGCGGGGATGCCGCCGTCTACGACCTCAACCGCAACGAAGTGCCCGGCGCGACCGACCGCGATCGCTACTACTGGCGGGATGTCGGAACCATCGAGTCGTTCTTCGACGCCCATCAGGACCTGATCTCCGCGCTACCGATCTTCAACCTTTACAACAGCGAGTGGCCGATCTTCAGCCAGCAGCTCAACTCGCCGCCCGCTAAGTTCGTGCGGGACTCTAAGGGCAACCTCGGCACCACCATCGATTCGATCGTCTCACTCGGGTGCCTGCTCTCCGGAGCCCACATCGAGCGCAGCGTGCTCGGACCCTGGGCGATCATTGAGTCCGGTGCGCAGGTGATCGATTCAATCGTCTTCGACCGCGTGCGGATCGGTCCGGACGCCCTGGTGCGCCGCGCTATCCTCGACAAGGAAGTCGTCGTCAACGCTGGCGCGACGGTCGGGGTGGATGCCGACGCCGACCGGGCCCGCGGCTTCACGGTCACCGACTCCGGGATCACCGTGGTCGGCAAGGGCGTCACCGTCAGCTGACGTCGTTTCGGTACGACGATTCCTTGTCTTCCAAACGAACGGTCCGCACCCGATGTCCTGCTTTCTCGTCGTGCTCGATGTCGATTCCACCCTCATCGAGAACGAAGTCATCGAGCTTCTTGCTGAGGCCGCGGGCTCGGGTGTCGCGGTCGCGGAGATCACCACCCGGGCCATGAACGGCGAGGTCGACTTCGAAGAGAGCCTCCGGGCCCGCGTGGCGACACTCGCAGGACTCCCCGAGTCGGTCTTCGGCCAGATCGGGCGGCTGGTGCGTATCACGCCGGGGGTGCCGGCGATGATCGCGGGCGTGCGCGCGGCGGGTGGCCGGGTGGCCGTCGTCTCCGGAGGATTCCACGAGATCATCGATACTGTTGCCGCGCAACTTGGGCTGGACTACTGGAGGGCGAATCGTCTCGAGGTCGTCGACGGTGTGCTGACCGGAAGACTCGTGGGACCCATCATTGACGCCCAGGCGAAGGCCGACACTCTCACCGAATGGGCTGCCGACTTCGGCGTACCGCTCTCGCGCACGGTCGCCGTGGGTGACGGAGCGAACGACCTGCCGATGATGGCGATAACGGGACTCGCCGTTGGCTTCGATGCGAAGGCGCCGGTCCGGGGTGCCGCGGATGTCCTGATGGACGTGCGGGACCTCAGCCAACTGCTGTCTTTGCTCGGGTTGCGCGGCTGAGCGCAGAACGGACCGGTCGGAACGGAGCTGTTCCACAGGACCCTTTTCGAACGGAGAGAGCGCGTCAGTGGCCCATGCCAAGACCGCCATCGACCGGGATGACCGCGCCGGAGATGTAGCCGGCGTCGTCTCCCGCCAGCCAGGCCACGACCCTGGCGACCTCGTCGGCGCTTCCGAACCGTCCGGCCGGGATCGATTTCCTGTAGGCCTCCTGCTGGGCCTCCGGGAGCTCTGCCGTCATGTCCGTCTCGATGAATCCCGGGGCGATCACGTTGGCCGTGATGCCACGCGCTCCCAGCTCCCGGGTCACCGACCGGGCGAGCCCGATCAGGCCGCTCTTCGATGCCGAGTAATTGACCTGGCCGGCGGACCCGAGAAGCCCGACAACACTCGAGACGAGAACGATGCGACCGTACCGTGCTTTGAGCATGCCCTTGGACGCCCGCTTCACCACGCGGAAGGCGCCGGAGAGGTTGGTGTCGATCACCGAGGTGAAATCGTCATCGGACATCCGGAGCAGGAGGGTGTCCTTCGTGATTCCGGCATTCGCGATAAGAATCTCGACCGCTCCGAGGGCGGCTTCTATTTCGGTGAAGGCGGCATCCACCGAAGCCGAATCAGTCACATCGGCGCGAACCGAGAGGCTGCCGGCCGGGCCCGCACCCGAACGCGCCGTCACCGCGACACGGTGCCCGAGGGCCACGAATTCCGCCGCGATGGCGAAGCCGATGCCCCGGTTCCCCCCGGTCACGAGCACGGTCCGGGGAATGAATTCGGAGCCGGTCATCGCTCTCTCACTCTCGACGTCGCTGCTTGCCTCAGCGCCCCCTGAGCGTATGCCGGGCGCCGACAAACTCCCGCAAGCTTAGCCGTAGGCTTGAATCACCCATGGCAAAGCAACAGCAGTCGATCACGTCCCTCCCCCGGTCTCCACAGGATGACCGGCGCAGCCGCATGATCCAGTACACGGTGGCAATGAGCATCCGCACCGTCTGCATCGTGCTCTGCCTCATTGTGCCCGGCTGGTGGCGACTGCTCCCCGCCATCGGCGCGATAGTGCTGCCCTATATCGCCGTAGTGCTCGCCAATGCCAGCATCTCGAAGCCCGCTGCCGAGGTACTGCGACCGGGCGGTCTGGTTCGCCGCTCCCCCGACGGTGCCGCGGCCGATTCGCGGTGACCGGACTCGCCATGATCGGATTCGATGGTGAGCCTGCGGAACAGACCTGCTCGCGGGCCGGCTGTCCTCTGGCTGCCGGCTGGAACGTCAACTGGCGAAATCCACGCATTCATGGTGCGGAGCGGGTCAAGATCTGGCTCGCCTGCGATGAGCACCGCGACTACCTCCATGACTACCTCGAGGCCCGTGACTTCCCGGTCGTCGTAACCCCGCTGTCCCGGCCACTCGACCGGCTTCCCGATCCACTTGTCGCGGAGCCACGTCTTCCGTGAACCGGTGGAGATTCGCGTTCAGTCGGCGGTGGTTCGGCTACCTCGCCCTGGCTATGGTCTTCGCGACGGTCTGCGTCGGACTCTCGCACTGGCAGGTTGCCAGGCTGAACGAGACCCGGACGGCCAACGAACTCGTTGATCGCAACTATCACAGCACGCCGGTCGCCCTGGACTCGGCTCTCCCCACTCTCACCTCCTATTCCCCTCAGCAGCGGTGGAAGCAGGTGACGGTAACCGGCACCTACCTGTTAGACAGCCAGGTGCTGGTGCGCAATCGACCGCTGAACGGGCAGCCGGGGTTCGAGGTGCTCGATCCGCTGGAGCTCGCGGACGGCAGCGTATTCGTAGTCGACCGTGGCTATGTGCCGATCGGCAACGCACAGGACCGGCCCGACAGCATCCCGTCGCCGCGCACCGGAACCGTGACGGTGGTCGTGCGGCTCCAGGGCGGGGAGCCGACCCTGGCAGGCCGTTCTGACACCCCGGGGCAACTCGCCACGATCCATCTTCCGGATATCGCGAAGCTCGCGGGTAAGCCCACCTATACCGGGGCATACGGCCTGATGGTGTCGGAGAGCCCGGAGGCGGCCACCCGGCCAACGGCGATGCCGCAACCGCAGCTCGACGAGGGCCTGCACGTCTCCTACGCGATCCAGTGGGTCCTCTTCGGGATCATGGCATTCTTCGGCCTCTGGTACGCGATCCGCCAGGAATATCGGATGCGGAACGCTGATGATCCCGAGGAGCAGGAGCGTGCAGAGGCGCGAGACCGTAAGAAACTCACGAAGCCGCGCAGTGACAGCGAGGTCGAAGACGAGATCCTCGAAACGACCTACGCCAGCGCGACCAAGTCTGCGTAGTCCCGGTTCCACAGGTCTTCCGTGCCATCGGGCAGGATGAGCACGCGCTCCGGGTTCAGTGCCTCAACGGCGCCTTCGTCGTGACTCACCAGCACCACAGCCCCGGAGTAGTTGGCCAGGGCATCGAGGATCTCGAGCCGGCTTGCCGGGTCGAGGTTGTTCGTGGGCTCGTCGAGCAGCAGCACATTCGCTCCGGACACGACGATCATCGCGAGGGCGAGGCGGGTTTTCTCGCCACCGGACAGCACGCCGGCGAGTTTGGTGGCGTCATCCCCGGAGAACAGGAACGAACCGAGGACACGGCGCGCCTCGGTCTCGGTGATGTTCGGCGAGGAGGACACCATGTTCTGCAGGACGGTGCGCTTCACGTCGATGGTCTCGTGTTCCTGTGCGTAATACCCGATCCGCAGCCCATGGCCGGGCTCGAGCTGTCCGGTGTCCGGTTGGTCGACGCTCGCGAGGATGCGCAGCAGGGTGGTCTTGCCGGCACCGTTAAATCCGAGGATCACCACTTTCGACCCTCGGTCGATTGCCAGGTCGACCGCGGTGAAAATCTCGAGTGATCCGTAGCTCTTGGAGAGGTTGGATGCCATGAGCGGTGTCCGTCCGCACGGCGCGGGATCGGGGAATCGCAGCTTGGCAACCCGGTCCACCGCACGTACCTCGTCGAGACCGGAGAGCATCTTCTCCGCGCGCCGCACCATCTGGTGGGCAGCCGCGGCCTTTGATGCTTTTGCGCCGAATTTGGCCGCCTGCAGCTGCAACACGCCGGCCTTCTTCTCCACGTTGACGCGTTCCTTCTTGCGGCGTTCCTCGTCGGCGGCTCGCTGGCGCTGGTAGTTCTTCCAATTCATGTTGTAGATGTCGATGACCTGGCGGTTCGCGTCGAGGTAGAACACGCGATTCACGGTGTCTTCGACGAGTTCGACATCGTGACTGATCACGATCAGTCCGCCCTGGAAGTTCTGCAGGAACTCGCGCAGCCAGGTGACCGAGTCGGCGTCGAGGTGGTTGGTCGGCTCGTCGAGCAGCATGGTGTCCGCTCCGGAGAACAGGATCCGTGCGAGTTCGATGCGTCGACGCTGGCCACCGGAGAGGGTCGAGAGGGGCTGGTCGAGGATGCGGTCGGGCAGGCTGAGATTGCTTGCGATCGACGCGGCCTCCGCCTCGGCCGCATAGCCGCCCAGGGCCATGAAGCGGTCCTGCAGCTCTCCGTACAGTTTCATAGCCCTGGCCGAAACCTTCTCGTCGGCGTCTCCCATATCGAGGGCCGACTTCTCCATGCCGATCACGAGCTGGCCGAGGCCGCGCGCGTCGAGAATGCGGGTGCGGGCGAGGTCTTCCGGGTTTCCGGAACGCGGATCCTGCGGCAGGTAACCGATCTCGCCGGTCGAATCGATCGTGCCGCCGGTGGCTAGTTCCTCGCCAGCGAGCACCTTCGTCAGCGTGGTCTTGCCTGCCCCGTTTCGGCCGACCAGGCCGATCTTGTCTCCGCGTTCGACTCTGAAGGTGACGTCCTCCATGAGCATGCGCGCGCCAACACGCAGTTCGAGGTCGTGCACGCTAAGCACAGGCAGAGTCCAATTGTGAGAGTCATCTCGCGACGACGGGAGGGTGGGGTGAACCCCCAGTATATTTCCTCGCGGTCACGCTGGCTTCGTGGTGGGGTGTGTAGCGGGGTTTCGCTTGAGCTCGAGCCCGGCAAGAAGCAGTGAAATCCCGAACTCGAACGACTCGACGGCCCGCGGCATGGAGTCGGAGGCGGCGGGATGGGAGGAGACGGCTTCTGCTACCACCCCGAGGCTGTCTGCCTGGAGTCGCTGTTGTTCGTGCGAGACATGTCCGAGGACGAAATGCACAAGCGTGGCGGCGGCGATGTCACTTGTTCTGCGGTCGAAGCCCCCACGCTCGATCGACCCGGAGAGCAGCGTCAGTGGCAGGCCAGCCCCGAGCCCGAGCGCGAGAGTGCTGGAGACCACTTCCGCGCCGTCCCGGTAGGCCAGCAGCGCATCTCGAAGCGCGTAGGCCTCGGCATGAGTGGTTTCCTTCCAGCCGTCTCCGATTCGAATTATCGGACGTGCCCGCTCCACGATCCGGTCGGCGATCGAGGCGAGAAGGGTCTGTTTATTGACGAAATGCCAGTACAGGGCACTCGGTTGCACGTCGAGCGTCGCCCCGAGGCGGCGCATCGTGAGGTCGGCCAGTCCGAGCTGGTCGAGGATTGCAAGGGCCGCAGCGATGACGTCCTCGCGGGTGTGGCGTACCGGCTTGGAACCGACGGTTTCGGGTTTAGGCATTGTGTGAGTAGTCTAACAGCGTCTAGAACAGCGTTCAGGTGAACAGTGTTCAAGACTGCGCTGACTGGCGCCCTTCCCACCACAGCACCGCGACGAATCGAGTACACCACCATGGGAACCCGACCCAACTTCAGCATCCGCGACATCACCCGCATCGCCGTCTTCGCGGCCATTCTCGCCGTTCTCGGCATCCCCGGCGCAATTCCTGTCTTCGGCGGTGCCGTTCCCATCACCGCCCAGACGCTCGGCGTGATGCTCGCCGGCGCGATCCTGGGGGCATGGCGCGGTGCGGCCGCAGTCGCGGTATTCGAAGTGCTGGTTCTGGTCGGACTGCCGCTGCTGTCGGGAGGCCGGGGAGGCATCGCGGTATTCGCCGGTCCCTCGGTGGGATATCTGATCGGCTGGATTTGCGGCGCCTTCGTCATCGGACTCATCGCGCACCCTGGCAACCGGAAGCCCAGCTGGTGGCGCACTGCCCTCGGCTGTGTCGTCGGCGGCATCATTGTCGTCTACGCCCTCGGCATCCCGTTCCAGTCCCTCATCACGGGGCTTCCGCTGGCACAGACCGCGCTGTCGAGCGCGGTCTTCGTACCGGGTGACATCGTGAAGGTCGTCGTTGCCACTATCGTGACCCTGGCGCTCTGGCGGGCCTACCCACGTGCGTTCGAACAATCAGTACGACCGACTCCCGAGCTCCGCGTTGCGTCGCACGACGAGGCTTCCGCCGCGGAGCGAGGCGCGAGAATCGAGTGACTGTCGATCGCGTTGCGGTGTGGTGCGGCTCAGTCTCGGTCTCCGAGGCCCAGCTCCGCGACCGTGTGCGTAAGACTGCGACGGAGAGACAGTTCCCCGCGAACAGGCTCGTGCCGATCATCGACGAGGACCGCGTGTCGGCGGTGGTCGCCGCATTGGCCGTGCGGTCATCGGACGCAATCCCCCTGCTCGGTGATGAACGGTGGAGTGCGGACTTCTGGGCGCAGTTGCGGACGCTTGCAGACCACGCCCCAGGTCGCTCCGATACCGGGTGGGCGGCCTTCAGCTCGGGCAGCAGCGGGTCCCCCCGGGTGATCCTGCGGTCGGAGGCGTCGTGGTCGGCCTCGTTCGCGGCCGTCACCGAGCTGATGCAATTGGAGAGCACGGATGCCATGTATCTGCCCGCACCGCTGGCGTCCTCGCTCTCGCTCTACTCGGTGGCGCATGCGAGGTCGATCGGTGCAGCAATCGTCCTGCCAACCTCACACACGTTCCACCCCTCCGACCTCGTGCAGGCAACGGTCATGCACGGCACACCGCACGCGCTCCGTACGATCGTCGAGTCGATGGAGAGTGGGGAGAGTCCGCGCCGGTTGCGCGTGGCGCTGGTGGGAGGCGCACACCTCGATACCGCCCTGCGGCGCCGGGCGGAGGGCCAGGGTATCCGGGTGGTGTCGTACTACGGTGCAGCCGAGCTCTCCTTCGTCGCCGTCGACCCGGATGGTCTCGGCCAGAGGGCGTTCGCGGGGGTCGAGGTACGCATCGAATCGGGCGCGGTCAACCGGGGCACACTGTGGGTGCGATCGCCGTATCTCGCCTCCGGGTACCTCGGGGTCGATGGCGCACTGGAGCAGGCGGCAGGGGGGTGGGCGACGGTCGGTGACCTGGTCGAGGTCGACCTGGCAGGGCGATTACACTTCCGCGGACGTGCGGATGGTGCCATCCTGACCGGCTCGGCGACTGTCGTACCGGAGGATGTCGAGTCCGCACTTCGCGCCATCGACGGTATCGAGGATGCCGTTGCGATCGGGTTAGCCAATACGGGCCTCGGCGCCATCGTCGCTGTGCTCATCGAGACGACTCCGGGTCGTGACGTGCCATCGTTGCGCCACCTCCGTGATGAGGCGCGCAGCCGCCTTTCCCCATCACATCTCCCGCGACGCTGGTACCGCACCGACCAGCTCCCACGAACGTCCGCCGGCAAGCCGGCCCGCGACGAGGTGCGGCAGGCCATCGCGAATGGCACGGTGACCAGACTTGAGTGACCTTCCAGGCGACCAGGGTAGACCGGTCATAGTCGCGGCGCGTCGCACCCCGATCTCGACCAGGGGAATGAGGCTTGCCAGCATGACCGTCGAGCAACTCGCTGCTCCGGTGATGCGGGCGTGCATCGCAGATGCGGAACGGTCAATGGGGTCGCGAATCGCTGTCGGGGATGTCGTTCTTGGCAACTGCATGGGACCGGGCGGCAACATAGCCCGACTCTCGGCGCTCGGCGCCGGCCTCGACGTGAGTGTGCCCGGAATGACCATCGACCGGCAATGTGGTAGTGGACTCTCGGCGATCATCACGGCGTCCGATTTCATCCGTGCCGGAGATTCCCGGCTGCTCCTGGCTGGCGGAGCGGAGAGTGCCTCGACGGCCCCGCTGCGAATCGCCAACGGGCTCCCCTACGCGCGAGCCGCATTCGCCCCAACCGGGTTCCCCGATCCCGAGATGGGTCCGGCCGCCCAGGATCTCGCTGCGAGGTTCGGTATCGATCGCGACCGCCAGGATGCCTACTCCGCGCGCAGTCATCACCTCGCACTCCAGGAGCTCAATCGTGGCGGATTCGATGACGAGCTCGTCGTACCCGATGCGCTCGGTGGGGTTCAGGGGTTCGCCAGGGACGACAGCCCTCGCGCGCACATAGCGACGTTACTCCCCCGCTTTCCCGCGCTGTACCCGCCCTCTACCGGGTTGGTCGAAGGAACCGTGACGGCGGGCAACTCCTGCCGCATCAGCGACGGAGCGGCGATCGTCGCCGTCGTTTCGGCAGGAGTCCGAGGTGAAGCCCCGGGGCTTGCCCTGGCGGCCCACGCGACGATCGGGTGTGATCCGGCGCTGCCCGGTATCGGTCCGGTGGCCGCGGTGCATAGGGTACTGGCCATGACCGGCCTCTCTCTCGCCGATATCGCCGCGTTCGAAATCGTCGAGGCCTTCGCGGCACAGACCCTCGCCGTGCTCCATCAGCTCGGCCTCGCTGATGGGGACTCCATCGATCCGCGGGTGTGCGCGGGAGGCGGGGCGCTCGCTCTCGGCCATCCGTGGGGTGCCAGCGGCGCCGTGAGCGTGGTCCGCCTGTTCACGCGCCTTATTCGCGACAATGCCCCGGCGGGAAGCCTCGGAATCGCCACGGCGGCAGTCGGTGGCGGAATGGGCGTCGCCGCACTGTTCGAGGTCGTGCGGTGAACGGACAGCGGGAAATCCGGTTCGAGGGCGTTTCAGCGGAGTTCGCCGGGCGCGTCGCCCTCTGCGAAGTCTCCATCACGCTGAACGAGAAGCGGATCGGGGTGATCGGGTCGAACGGATCGGGAAAGTCGACGTTCGCGCGGATGCTCAACGGCCTGGTGACCCCAACCAGCGGTGGGGTGACGGTGCACGGCCTCGACCCCGTGCGAGACGGCAGGCGGCTGCGCCGCCGGGTCGGCTTCATCTTCAGCAATCCGGATGCCCAGATCGTGATGGCGACGGTCACCGAGGATCTCGCCTTCTCGTTGCGCGGTCGCGGACTCACCCGTGCCGAAGTGGACGAGAGGGTGACCTCTACCCTCGAGTCCGTCGATCTCAGAGGCCATGACGAGGCGCCCACCCATGGCTTGTCCAGCGGGCAGAAGCAGTTGCTTGCTCTTGGCGCGATTCTCATCGGTGAACCCGACCTGGTGGTTGCCGACGAACCGACTGCCCTGCTCGACGCGTCGAACACCAGGAAGATCGGCAATCGCCTCCTCGATGAGATCCCCCAGCAACTCGTACTGGTCACCCATGATCTCCGCCTGGCCGCACGCTGCGACATCGTGCTGAGATTCGAAGGGGGCATGCTTCTCGAGCACGGTGACCCCCGATCCGTCATCGCACACTACGAGCGCGACCACGCATGATCGTGCTCTATCGCCCGGGAACCAGCCTGGTCCACCGAATGCCTGCCGGCGCAAAGGTGCTCGTATTCTCGGCCCTGGTGCTCGCAATCGGCCTCACGGCAGACAGCGTGTGGACCCTTCCAACAGCCGGAATTCTCGCTATTTCCCTTTATCTGATGGCGGGCCTCGGTATTCCCACACTGCTGCGCCAGTTCTACGCCGCACGCTGGATCGCGCTAGTCATGCTGGTCACCCAGGTGTTCTTCCTGCCGGTGTTGGCTGCCATCTCCAACGCGAGCCGGGTACTCGTCGTAATTGTGCTTGCCGCGCTCATCACGCTCACGACGCGCATTCCCGCCCTGCTCGACGCCACGGAGCATGCGCTCGCACCACTCAGACGATTCGGCCTCAATCCGGCGGGCATCGGACTCGTCCTCGCCTTGACCATTACGGCGATACCCGTGATTGGCGGGTTCGCCGCCGATATCCGCGAAGCCCAGCGCGCACGCGGAGCGCCGGTGCGCCTGCAGACCTTCGTGGTGCCGCTGCTGGTGATGTCGCTGAAGCATTCCGACGAGCTCGCGGATGCCCTCACGGCTCGAGGCATCGAGTGATCCCCCAACGCCAAACCAAGGGTGGCCACACCATCCATGGCCGGACCATCGACGACCAGACCCGCTGCGTGCACTATGGAACGCTGACTGATGTCGTCGCGATCAAGTTCTACTGCTGCCGTCGCTACTTCCCGTGTCACCTGTGTCATGAGGAATCTGCGGGGCACCCGGCAGAGCGGTGGCCTGAGGCGCAACACGATCAGATGGCACTGATCTGCGGAGTCTGTTCCACCGAACTCACGATCGCCACCTACTTCGAAGCGCACGGCTGCCCGGAGTGCCAGGCATCGTTCAACGACGGATGCCGGCTGCACCGGCATCTCTACTTCGAGGGCTGATCACCGAGAAGGCCATGCCCCGGCACGGCGGGGGCTTGGCAGTGTGTGGGCGTTGCAGCTGCGGGAGTTGCCGGTCCGGGCTTGCAGGATGGAAGCCGCAGTCTGCAGACGGAGTGCGAAACCCTGCCCGTACTGGGCGAGTCGGTGAAAAAGCCACCAAAAGACGGCTTTTCGGACCAGAAGTACCCATTCGCGGGCGTGCGCAGCTCGGCGAACCACCCGCGATGTGCTACATCGAGAAGCCGAGGGCCCTCATCATGTCGCGACCGTCGTCGGTGATCTTCTCCGGACCCCACGGCGGCATCCAGATCCAGTTGATGCGGAACTGCTCCACGACTCCGTCGAGGGACTGCGCGGTCTGCTCCTCGATCACATCGGTAAGCGGACATCCGGCAGAGGTCAAGGTCATACTGATGATAAGGGCGTCGTTTTCGTCGTCCCAGGTGAGATCGTAGATGAGTCCCAAATCGACGATGTTGATCCCTAGCTCGGGATCCATGACATCCTTCAGCGCCTCTTCCACCTGGTCGAAGAGCGCGGGAGCGAGAGCGACAGCCATGACCCTAGCCTAGGCTCGCGGGGGCTAGGAAGCGATCATAGCCCTCATTTTCGAGGCGATCGGCCAGCTCGGCGCCACCCTCTTCGGCCACGCGGCCGTCGACGAACACATGAACGTAGTCGGGCGTGATGTAGCGCAGGATGCGCGTGTAGTGGGTGATCAGCAGGAGCCCGAGGCCGGTGTTCTCTTTGGCGCGGTTGACACCCTCTGACACGATCTTGAGCGCATCGACGTCCAGCCCGGAGTCGGTCTCGTCGAGGATGGCAAACTTCGGCTTCAGGAGCTCTAACTGCAGGATTTCGTGGCGTTTCTTCTCGCCGCCGGAGAAGCCCTCATTCACGTTGCGGTCCTTGAACGAGGCATCCATCCGCAGGTCCTTCATCGCCGCCGTGACCTCTTTGGTCCAGGTCCGGATGGAGGGCTGCACACCGTCGATCGCGGTCTTGGCCGTGCGCAGGAAGTTCGTGACCGCGACTCCCGGGATTTCCACCGGATACTGCATCGCGAGGAAGAGGCCGGCGCGCGCGCGCGCATCCACGGCCATAGCGAGCAGGTCCTGTCCGTCGAGCGTGACCGACCCGCTCTCCACGTGATATTTCGGATGCCCGGCGATGGTGTACGCAAGGGTGGACTTACCGGAGCCGTTGGGACCCATGATCGCGAGCATCTCGCCCTCGTTGACGATGAGGTCGACACCCTTGAGGATCTGCTTGGTGCCCTGTTCGGTTTCGACGCTCACGTGGAGGTCGGTGACTTCGAGTACTGACATGGTGTGAATTCCTTGTTAGTTAGGGGGTGACCACAGGGGTCGGGTCGATGTAGACGTCACCGTCCGTGATGGTGACCGCGAAGACGGGCACCGCCTCGTAGGCCGGCAGGGTGATCGGCTTGCCGGTGACGAGAGAGAACTTGGAGCCATGAGCCCAGCACTCCAGGGTGTCGTCTTCGACGAAACCCTCCGCGAGCGAGATATCCCCGTGGGTGCAGGTATCACCGATGGCGTGCACCGTACCGGCTGAGTCGCGAACGACGGCGATGGGGGTGCCGTCGATGACTACCCGCACGGCGGATCCGATTTCGATGTCACTCTCGGCGCAGATCTTTATGGTCGCTACGGTCACTATCGGGTTCCTTCATTCAGGGTGAGTTCGGCCTCGATGGCGTTCTGCAGTCGTTCTTCGAGTTCGGGCGAACCAATCTTCTGCACGATCTCCGAGAGGAAACCTCGCACGACGAGCCGCCGCGCTTCGTCTTCGCGGATGCCGCGCGCCTGCAGGTAGAAGAGCTGCTCGTCGTCGAATCGTCCCGAGGCACTCGCGTGACCGGCACCGGCGATGTCGCCGGTCTCGATCTCTAGATTTGGAATGGAATCGGCGCGCGCACCATCGGTCAGAAGCAGGTTGCGGTTCTGTTCGTAGCTGTCGGTTCCCGCGGCAGTCGGGCGGATGAGCACGTCGCCGACCCAGACCGTGTGGGCGCCGACTCCCTGCAGTGCGCCCTTATAGCTGACGCGCGACTTCGTGTTCGGGGCGTCGTGGTTGACGAAGACCTGCTGCTCGAGGTGCTGTCCGGTATCGGCGAAGTAGACGCCGTATAGCTCGACATCCCCGCCCTCGCCGGAGAGGTGGCTGGACGGGTTCACTCGCACGACCGAACCGCCGAGCGAGACGACAACGTGCTTGAGGCGAGCATCGCGACCGATCTCCGAGAAGTGGCTGGCGAGGTGGATCGCGGTGGGCTCCCACTGCTGCACCGTGACGACCGTGAGGTGAGCGCCCTCGTCGAGGATGATCTCGACGTTCTCGCTGAGAAGGGCATCCCCGCTGTTCTGGAGCACGACGGTCCCGACGCTGTGATGCGTGGCGTGGATCACGGTGTGCGCTGCCCGCGCGGTGGTGCCGAGCGCGGATCGCGTGACGGTGACCTCTGAAGCGTGCTCGCCGGTGATCGTGATGACGAGCGCGGATTCGAAAGCGCTCCACGCGTTGGCGGACGCCCGCTCTTCCGGCTTCCCCGCGCGGCCGATGCGAGCATCGTCCCGGGCTACCCACTCGATGAGAGCGGTGTCACCGGAGACGGTCACTCCGGTGAGCGGCTCGATGTCGGCCTCCAGCGTGGCGTCGATCAGTGGCTGCACTTTCACTATCGGAGTGTGCTTCCACTCGGCCTCCTGGCCGGTGACGGGCTCGAAGTCGTCTACGTCGAAGGAGGAGAAGCGCGCAGAACGCACCTGCACGGGTACGAGACCCCAGCCACCGTCGCTGTGCTGCTTGGAGCCGAGGCGCGAGTGATCGGGCGCTGACGCAGGACCCGTGGCGAGCGTTTCGGGCACGGTTTGAGTGGGAACAGACACCTAGCCGACGCTACCTTCCATGCCCATCTCGATGAGCTTGTTGAGTTCGAGGGCATACTCCATGGGAAGCTCGCGCGAGATCGGTTCGATGAAGCCGCGCACGATCATGGCCATCGCCTCGTCTTCGGGCATCCCGCGAGACTGCAGGTAGAACAACTGCTCCGCGCTCACCCTCGAGACCGTGGCCTCGTGACCCATCTGCACGTCGTCCTCGCGGACATCCGTCGTGGGGTAGGTGTCGGAACGGGAGATGGCATCAACCAGCAGCGCATCGCAGCGCACCGTGTTCGCAGAGTGATGTGCGCCCTCGGCGATTCTCACCTCACCGCGATAGCCGGTGCGGCCACCGCCGCGAGCGATTGACTTGGACACGATGGATGACTGCGTATACGGAGCCATGTGAATCATTTTGGCGCCGGCGTCCTGGTGCTGTCCGGGTCCGGCGAAGGCGACGGAGAGCGTCTCGCCCTTCGCGTGCTCGCCGACGAGGTAGATCGACGGGTATTTCATCGTGACTTTCGATCCGATGTTGCCGTCGATCCACTCCATGGTGGCGCCCTCATGAGCGATCGCGCGCTTGGTGACCAGGTTGTAGACGTTGTTCGACCAGTTCTGAATCGTCGTGTAC
>JBBRDX010000047.1:0-18458 GCA_038203515.1 Actinomycetales bacterium
TTCAGCCGGCGGATGATGTCGATCACTCCCGCGCTGTCGCCATTGGCGGTGTCGACCACGAGGGCATCCACTCCGGCATCGATGAGCAGCATGGCCCGCTGCCAGGCGTCCCCGAAGAAGCCGATCGCCGCACCGACACGCAGCCGGCCGTTCGCGTCCTTGGTGGCGTGCGGGTACTTCTCCGACTTGTCGAAGTCCATCACGGTGATGAGACCGCGCAGGCGGCCGGATGCGTCGATGAGCGGCAGCTTCTCGATCTTGTACTGGGCGAAGATGGCGATCGCGTCGTCCGGGTCGATTCCCTCCGGCGCGGTGATCAGGGGGGTGCGGGTCATCACGTCGCGCACGAGGGTCGTAGCCTTCTCGAAGGGCGAGACGAATCGCATGTCACGGTTGGTGATGATGCCCACCAGGGTTCCGTCGCCTTCGACGACGGGGAGTCCGGAGATGCGGAACTGGCCGCAGAGCGCATCCACTTCGGCGACTGTCGCATCCGGCGTTGTCGTGACGGGATTCGTGATCATGCCCGACTCGCTGCGTTTCACCCGATCGACCTGTTCGGCCTGGTCGACGAGCGAAAGGTTGCGGTGCAGCACGCCGAACCCGCCCTGGCGGGCGATCGCGATGGCCATGCGCGATTCGGTGACGGTGTCCATGGCCGACGAGAGAAGAGGAGCGGCGACGGTGATGCGGCGACTGAGGCGAGTAGTGGTGTCTGCTTCGCTGGGGATGACGTCGGTGTGGCCCGGGAGCAGCATCACGTCGTCGTAGGTGAGTCCGATGAAACCGAAGGGATCCGGCTGATCCATGAAGTCCTCATTTTTCGCGGGATTTGGTGGTGAAAATACCCGGGCTACGACGATGGATTCCGGTATGCAATGTTAACCGGTTAGACCCCGGGCTATTCCACCACCATAATTAGCCAACCAGAGATTGTGTTCCTCACGAAACACGGGGGACACATTCCGCAAGTAACGTCAACGTCGACGTACGCCAGAAAGGCCCGGGAACCCCGTAGTCCCGGCTGGCGCGCGTCTTGGAGGTTTCGTGACACTCGTAAGAAGTGCCCGCCCACAGCGAACGCGCTGGCTCATCGGCATCGCCGCTGTGCTGCTCGCGGTATTCGCTCTCTCGACCAGCCCCGCGATCATGACTGCGGCACACGCGGCCACGACTCCCCCGGTGGATCCGGCAACGGCGAAGCAGTCGATGCAGGTCTGGATCCGGCTCGACTCCGACAAATCGGGCGTGCCCAACGTCAGCGTGAAGGTCACCGGCAAGAACGGGTTCGACGAGACCGTCGTCAGCGGCCCCGACGGCAAGGTGCTCATCGGCTTCGCGAAAGCGGGCACCTACACGGTGACCGTCGACGAGAAGTCGCTTCCCCCCGGAGCCGGATTCCCCAACCTGAACCCGCGAAAGGTCGACGTCTTCGCGCAGGGAATCGAAATTCCCGCCTACTTCCTTGTCTCGCCGTCGAACCAGGCCATCGGTAGCACGACCGCCCCGAGCCCGAGCAACGGAAGCTCGAAAGAGTCCAGCACCCAGTGGTGGAATATCTTCTGGTCGAAGATCGTGACCGGGCTCATCTTCGGCCTGCTGCTCGCCCTCGCGGCGATCGGCCTCTCGCTCATCTACGGCACAACGGGCCTCAACAACTTCGCGCACGGAGAGCTCGTCACGTTCGGGGCGCTCATGGCCTACACCTTCAGCGGCATCCTGCGCTGGCCGGCCTGGATCGCCATCGTTATCGCCGTCGTGCTCGGCGGGGTCTTCGGCTACGTGCAGAACTTCACGCTGTGGAAGCCCCTGCGCAAGCGAAACCTGGGCCTCGTGCCCCTGATGATCGTCACGATCGGCCTCTCGCTCGCGCTGCGCTACATCTTCGTGTTCTTCTGGGGATCCGA
The DNA here is from genome assembly GCA_038203515.1 of Actinomycetales bacterium. Taxonomy (GTDB): domain Bacteria; phylum Actinomycetota; class Actinomycetes; order Actinomycetales; family Microbacteriaceae; genus Lacisediminihabitans. The sequence goes on from JBBRDX010000047.1 coordinate 1,908, forward strand.
CCGACTCACGCTCCCCAATTCCACGCGGCCGTTCCTGGTGGTCGGATCGATCAGCCTCAAGTTCACGGATGTCGCGGGGGCGGTCGTCGCGATCGTGCTGCTCATCGCCGTGGCCTTCATCCTGCTGCGCACCAAGATCGGCAAGGCCACTCGCGCGGTGGCGGATAACCGCTCACTCGCCGGCGCATCCGGTATCGACGTCGAGGGCGTGATTCGCACGGTCTGGATCGGCGGGGCGGCACTCGCGGCCCTCGCCGGTGTCTTCGTCGGCTACTACCAGTCGCTGCGCTGGGACACCGGAGCCTCGATCCTGCTGCTGATGTTCGCGGCCGTCACTCTCGGCGGCCTTGGAACGGCGTTCGGCGCCCTCATCGGCTCGCTCGTCATCGGCGTCTTCATCAACGTGTCGACGATCTGGATCCCGGAGAACCTGAAGTACGTGGGCGCACTGGTGGTCATGATCCTCATCCTCCTCTTCCGCCCAGCAGGCATCCTCGGTCGACGAGACCGCATCGGTTAAGGGAACGGAATACACCATGGACTACAACTTCATTCCTCTCTCCTTCGGAGAATTGTTCTCGCCGACCACAGCCGCGTACGCCCTGGCGACGATCGGACTCGCCGTGCACTTCGGCTTCACCGGCCTGCTCAACTTCGGCCAGGCGGCTTTCATGGCGATCGGTGGCTACGCCTTCGCGATCACCACGGTCAAGTGGCACTGGCCCCTTTACGGCTCGGTGCTCGCCGCTATCGTCGCCGCGACCATCTTTGCGCTGATCCTCGGCATCCCGACACTGAGACTCCGGGCGGACTATCTGGGCATCGTGACCATCGCTGCCGCAGAGATCGTACGGCTATCTGTGAAAACGCCGGAGTTCTCGAGCGTCACCGGCGGCTCGGAGGGCATCAACGGCGCTGCGGCCGCGTTCAACGCAATCAACCCACTGCCCGCGGGCAGGTTCGGGTTCGGCGTGCTCACCTACTCCGCCGACCAGTGGTGGGTGCGAATAGTCGGCTGGGGGCTCGTCGGCCTGGCCGCCCTCCTGGTCTTCCTACTCATCCGCAGTCCCTGGGGCCGGGTGATCCGCGGCATCCGCGAAGACGAGGATGCCGTACGCGCCCTCGGCAAGAACGTCTACTCCTACAAGATGCAGGCCCTGGTTCTCGGCGGTATCTTCGGAGGGCTCGCCGGCGCGCTGTTCATTCTTCCCCGGTCACTGCAGCCCGACAACTACGGCACGCAACTCACGTTCTTCCTGTACACGATCCTTCTCCTCGGTGGCGCCGCCACGGTCTTCGGACCGGTCATCGGCTCGATCATCTTCTGGGTGACCCTGTCGCTCTCGGATGGTCTGCTCAGCCTGGGGGTGAATGCTCATGTCATCCCGATCACCTCGATCCAGCAGGGCCCGATCCGCTTCATCATCGTCGGCGTCGCGCTCATGCTCCTGGTGATCTTCCGACCACAGGGTATTTTCGGCAAGAAGAAGGATGCACAGTTCAGTGTCTAATCGAACTCCCACCGCAGAACTCGTTGCCGGCCCCGCGGTGCCCGGCGTAGCCAAGATCGACCCGATCCTGATCGCCGACAAGGTGAGCCGACATTTCGGCGGACTGATGGCCGTGGAGGTGGACCACCTGGAGATTCCGCGCGGGGCAATAACCGCCCTCATTGGCCCGAACGGTGCGGGGAAGACCACCTTCTTCAACCTGCTCACGGGATTCGACAAGCCCAACACCGGCACCTGGAACTTCGGCGGCAAGAATCTCGCCCGGATGCCCGCGTTCCGCGTTTCACGACTCGGAATGGTGCGTACCTTCCAACTGACCAAGGCGCTCGGCAGGCTCACGGTGCTCGAGAACATGCTTCTCGGTGCGAAGGAGCAGGGCGGGGAGAACCTCTTCGTCGCGCTGATCCGCCCGTTCTGGCGCAAGCGTGAGGATGCGATCACCGAGCGCGCGATGTCGCTGCTGGCGAAATTCAAGCTCGACACCAAATCCGAGGACTATGCCGCCAGCCTGTCGGGTGGGCAGCGCAAGCTGCTCGAGATGGCTCGTGCCCTGATGAGCGAGCCGGAGATGGTGATGCTGGACGAGCCGATGGCCGGGGTCAACCCGGCGCTGACGCAGTCGCTGCTCCACCACATCCTGGATTTGAAGGCCGAGGGGATGACGGTGCTCTTCGTTGAGCACGACATGCACATGGTCAATGAGATCGCGGACTGGGTGGTCGTGATGGCCGAGGGTCGCATTGTCGCAGAGGGTCCGCCCGGCGAGGTGATGAATGACCAGGCAGTGATCGATGCCTACCTCGGTGCTCATCACGACACCGACCTCGGAACTCTCACCGGCCAGATGGAAATCGTGGGGGAGATGGACTCCGAATTCGTCAAGGACGAGCTCGATCCCAGCCACGCCCATCCGAGTGAGCCCGCGACCGATTCGAAGGTGGACGACAAATGAGCGAGATAGTACTCGAGACCACGGATCTGGTCGCCGGCTACCTGCCGGGCGTCAACATTCTCAACGGCTGCAACGTCCATGTCGGTAAGGGTGAACTCGTCGGCATCATCGGCCCGAACGGAGCGGGCAAGTCGACCCTGCTGAAGGCGATCTTCGGCCAGGTGAACATCCGCAGCGGCAGCGTCGTGCTCAAGGGCGACAACATCACCGGGCTCAAGGCAGACAAGCTCGTCTCCAAGGGCGTCGGGATGGTGCCCCAGAACAACAACGTGTTTCCCAGCCTGACGATCGAAGAGAACCTGCAGATGGGCATCTACCAGGAGCCCAAGATGTACAAGCCGAGGCTCGACTTCGTCACGAGTCTCTTCCCTGAACTCGGAAAGCGCCTCAAGCAGCGCGCCGGGTCGCTCTCGGGCGGAGAGCGCCAGATGGTGGCGATGTCCCGCGCCCTCATGATGGAGCCGAGTGTGCTGCTGCTCGACGAGCCGAGTGCCGGCCTCTCCCCGGTGCGCCAGGACGAGACCTTCATCAACGTTGCCGCGATCAACCGCGCCGGCGTCTCGATCATGATCGTGGAGCAGAATGCGCGTCGCGCCCTGCAAATCTGCGATCGCGGTTATGTGCTCGACCAGGGGACGGACGCCTACACCGGCACCGGCCGGGATCTCATGAAGGACCCGAAGGTCATCGAGCTCTACCTCGGAACCCTCGCCGCCGACCAGGAGAAGTCGAAGGCCGCCGGCTAAGCCACTTTCAGGGGCGCAGGCAGCACGGTCCATTGGATTCGCCGTCACCGCAGCCCTGGCGGGCGGCTGTGGCGCACGTGGAGCGGGGATGTTCCGTTGGGTCGCCGGCTCCTTCGGCGTAATCTCGAGGCATACACCACACGAAATGCAGGATGGATGCGCCTGAGTCGCCCCGTGCGTATCCATTCGTCCCATTGGCACGAGTCGTTCCTGCATTTCGTACGCGCGGGATCGGTGCGGCGCGGGATCGCGCGTGCCGAGTGTCGGCCGGGCCCGACGGGCGGCCTGGGGTGGGCCGGATGCTGCATCCCCCTCACGCACGAAGGGGCCCGGCCTTACGGCCGAACCCCTCGGTGTAGCTAGCTGAGCTTGTAGCAGTTACAGCTTGCCGTAGACCTGCTGCGTGAACGCGTTGGTGTTGCCCGTCGCGTACTTGTAGATCGAGACGTAGGCCTCGGTCGGGTCGCCGTTCTTGTCGAACGTGATCGGACCGGAGAGGCCGTCGTAGTTGATGTCCTTCTTGTCGGCGATCAGCTTGGCGCAGTCGGCGTAGGACGTGCACTTGGTACCCTTTTCGGAGACCGACTGCAGGTTCGCCTTGATGGTCGCACCGTCGGTTGCGCCGCCCTGGAGGGCGGCGAGAGCAGCTAGGACCACGGCGTCGTAGGACTCGGCCGCGTAGCTGAAGACAGTCAATTCGGAGGCGCCCTGCTTCTTGACGAGTGCCTGGAGGTCAGCCTGGAACTTCTTTGTGGCCTCGACGCCCGGGTTGGTGAACTGCGCGCCGGCGATGTCGACGTTTTTATCCGTCGTTTTGATGACTCCGTAATTGCCATCTGTGCCGTAGAACTTCTTGAAATCGAAGCCCTTCGCCGCAAGCTGCTCGGCGATCGTCTTGATCTCGTCGAACGAGATCACGACGAGAGCGTCCGGGTTGGTCGCGAGGAGCGAAGTGATCGCACTGTTGAAGTCGGTGGACGCCGGCTCGAAGATCTCTTCACCGGCGATGGTTGCACCACCAGCGGTGAGAGCCTTCTTGACGTTGGACTCGAGGCCGGTTCCATACGCGTCGTTCATGTACAGGATGCCGACCTTGGTCGCGCCGTCCTTCAGGATCTTGTTTCCGAGGATCCTGCCCTGGAGAACGTCGGACGGCGCAGTGCGCCAGTAGAAGCCGTTATCCGCGTAGTTGGTGAAGTCCGGCGAAGTGTTCGCCCCGGAGATCTGCACGACACCGGCCTGGGTGACCTGGTCGATGAAGGTCTTCGAAACGCCCGACGACGCGGCACCGACGATGACGGAGACGCCAGCAGCGAGCAGCGCGGTCGCGGACTGCGTCGCGATGTCGGTGCTGGTGTCGCCCGAGTCCTTGTGGGTGACGGAGATCTTGAGCCCGGCATTGGCGGCGTTGATGTCTTTCACGGCGAGGTCGACGCCCGCGATCTCGGGCGGGCCGAGAACCGCGAGGGTTCCGGTCTGCGGAAGAATGCTGCCAATTTTGAGGCTCAGGTCCTTGCCGCCAGAGGTGGTGCTACCGGTCGATGCGCAGGCGCTGAGAAGAAGCGCGCTGACACCGATGATCGCAATACCGCTGATGGTGGACTTGAGAGCCCGTGAGCGGGAGGCCTTGGCCTTCGCGAAAACGCTCATGATGCTCCTTGCGTTGAGTTGTGTTGAGGACGTGACAATACGGGGTACTGCACTGCTATCGAAGCTATTGCTATGAGGGTCACGAAACAATACGTGCGTGTTACAGCCACGTAACACGGCCTAATCGTTACTTTCCGTTACGTTGAGATCGTTCTCCGGTCGAAAAGCTCCGTTTTCGCGCTGTCGGCCGCTCTCTGCACCCGATACGACTTCAGCCGGCGATGCTGTCGCCCACCCGCGCGAAGCGTCCGGCGGCGTCATAGCGGTAGAGGCCGAAGTGGGCGGGACTCGTATCGCCGTTGGCATCGAAAGTGGTGGCGCCGGAGATTCCGTCGTAGTCGATGTCGATGTCGGAGGAAGTCGCCAGGACGTCGAGACACTCGCGGTACGTGGTGCACTCGATTCCCCCGGCCGATACCTCTCTCAGGTGCCCGGCGATTGCAGCACCGTGCGCATCCTTCGCGACGGTGGCTGCCAGGGCGGCCAGAATCGTGGCGTCGTACGCCTCCTCCGCGTAGAGCAGATCCGTCACCGCCGGGGCGACGGCGGCGACCCGTGCAGCAAAGGCAGCCGTCGGCGACGCTCCCTCGAGGAGGCCGTTGACGTTCGTCAGAGTGCCGACGGGGAGCCCCTGCGAGTAGTCCGCGGTGTTCTGGCCGGTGAGCCACAGCTTCGCTCCGCCGAAGCCGGCCGCCGTGAGCTGGGTGATCATCCCCGTGTTCTGCTCCATCGCGCTGAAGGGGCTCACGAACACGACGTCGTCCGGTTTCACGGCCTTCACCGCTGCGATGACCGGTGCCAGGTCCTTCGTGGTCGAATCGATCTTCTGCACGCCGACCAGTCCCCCGGATGCCGCGAGCCCCGTGCGCATCGTGCCGAGTACCGCCTGTCCCATGTCGTCATCGAAATAGACGATCGCGATGCGAGCCGTGCCGCCGCCGATGGTCTTCGCGAGGGCTTTCCCCTCGAGGGCCGCGGACCCGATCGTGCGGAAGAAATACCCGCCGGATGCGGCCGAGCTCAGCCGCACCGAGGTGGCGGCGGGCGAGATCATCGGCAGCTTTGCCGCCACGAGCTTCGGGATAACTCGCTCGGCCAGGACCGACGATGACGGCCCGACCAGCACATCCGCCCGTGCGGTCACGAGGTCGGCGATTGACGTCTCGATCGTGGCAGTCGATACATCGCCCGAATCCCGCGCGAGTACCTCGACCGGCTTGCCGAGCACACCACCGGCATCGTTGATCTCCTTCACGGCGACCGCCACTCCGGCGGCCTGCCCGCCCCCGAGGTAGGACTGCGTGCCGCTGGTCGGGAAGAGGGTGCCGATGCGCAGCACGCCGTCGCCGGAGGGCGCCACCGTCGACGTCGGGGATGGTGCGGGTGGCACGGGCATCGGTGAGGCGACAGAACACGACACGAGAGCGAGACTGAACACGACTCCCGAGACGACGGGCGGAAGCGTTCGGGAGCGCGACATGAAGGTCCTTCGGGTCAGACGGGTATTTTCGAACCCTACAGTTCTGTCACCGGGCCGGCGGCGAGGCGCGACGGGCGCGAGGCGCGGAGACGAAGACGTCGACGGTGAGGATCGTGAGAGCCACCCAGACGAGCCCGAAGCCGATCCAGCGGGCGGGCGGCATGTTCTCCCCGAGCACGAAGGCTCCCAGCACGAACTGGAGCACCGGGGCGAGGTATTGGGTGAGGCCGAGGTAGACGAGGGGGAGCCTCCGCGCGGCGGCGGCGAAGAGCAGCAGTGGCACGGCGGTCACGACGCCCGCGCTGACCAACAGCAGCGTGTGGGCGAGGCTCACGGTGCCGAAGGTGAGTCCGGCGCTCGTGCCGACAACAGCCAGCTGCACGATCGCGACCGGCGCGAGCCAGGCAGTCTCGAGCGTGAGGCCGCTCACGGCATCCACTGCCTGTCCGACGCGCTTTTTGATGAGCCCGTAGAACCCGAACGAGAAGGCGAGCACGAGGGAGATCCAGGGCAGCGCCCCGTAGTTGAAGGCAAGTACCACCACCGCCACAAGGCTCGTGCCCACGGCGATCCACTGGGCAATTCGCAACCGCTCCCGGAGGAAGATCACGCCGAGCAAGACGGTGACGATGGGGTTGATGAAGTAGCCGAGTGAGGCCTCGATCACCTTGCCGTCGAGCGTCGCAAAGACGTAGACCTGCCAGTTGAGGAAGATGAAGACCGCAGCGAGCCCCATGGTGAAGACGATTCGCGGCTGCCGCAGGATCGCGACCAGAGCGGGCCACCTGCGCGTGACAGTGATGATGATCGCGCAGAACGCCAGAGAGAAGAGAATGCGCAGTCCGACGATCTCAAACGCGCCAGACGGCTGGAGCAACAGAAAGTAGAGCGGCAGGATGCCCCAGAGCGCATAGGCCGCGACGGCCATCACGACACCCGATCGTTCCATGGACTGTTCGGGGGTTCGGGAGCTGGACATCATGGGGATGTTACGGCACAAAAGAGGAGGGGCCCATTCCGACCTAGCCAGAACGGGCCCCTCCTGCAGAAGTGGCTCAGTGCGTGACGACCGCGAGCACGTCGCGAGCCGACAGCACTAGCAGGTCTTCCCCGCCGTATTTGACCTCGGTTCCACCGTACTTGGAGTAGATGACCCTGTCGCCGACGGCGATGTCGAGGGGGATGCGGTTGCCGTTGTCGTCGATGCGACCCGGTCCTACCGCAACGACCTCGCCCTCCTGGGGCTTCTCCTTCGCGGTGTCCGGGATAACGAGGCCGGAGGCAGTGGTCTGCTCGGCTTCGACCTGCTTGATGACAATGCGATCTTCGAGCGGCTTGATGGAGACTGCCACGGTTGACCTCTTTCTTGGAGTACTTTGAAATCTGGAGGGTTAGCACCCACCTGTGGAGAGTGCCAGATGTAGCTTAGCCGCGCGTTAGCACTCCTGCAAGGTGAGTGCCAATCGGTGGCTTGGTACGGTGGAGCGATGGATTCCTCCGAGCTCGTCGAACTGTTGTCCGGCGACGGCCTGAGACTTCTCGATTCGTTGCCTGAATGGCAGGCGAGTTCGGATGTGCTCAAGACGGTGAACGACCTCCGCCGGGCCGGCCACTCCCCCGGCCTCGTGGCCGCAGTGCTCGGCCAGTCGAAGCTTCGCGCGAAAGCCGAGGCCAAGTTCGGTCCGTTCGCCGAGCGGATGCTCTTCACCGAGGCCGGGCTGGAGCAGGCGACCCGCCTGCGGGTCGCAGCCCTCCATGCCGGACGCTTCCAATCGGCCGGCCTCAGCCGCATCGCCGACCTCGGCAGCGGAATCGGGGGCGACGCCCTCGCGCTCGCATCCCTGGATCTCGAGGTGACGGCCGTCGAACTCGACGAGGTGACCGCCGCGATCGCCGCCTACAATCTCGCGCTCTGGCCGAATGCCACCGTCGAGCACGCCGACGCCACGACCTTCGACCTCGACGGTTTCGACGGGGTCTATCTCGACCCCGCCCGGCGCACCGCCGGCCACCAGAACACCTCGCGTTTGTCGGACCCGGCGGACTATTCGCCGACTCTCGACTTCGTCTTCGGTATCGCGGACCGCTTCCCCACCGGCATCAAGCTCGGCCCCGGAATCGACCGCGACCTCATCCCCTCCGAAGCGGAGGCCCAGTGGGTGTCGGTCGACCGGGACGTCGTCGAGCTCGGGCTCTGGTTCGGAGCGCTGGCCCGGCCGGGCATCCGCCGGTCCGCCCTCGTGATCGGCGAGCACGGCACGGCGGAACTCGCCTCGACAGGGGACAGCGCGGATGTCGCGGCCGGCGCCCTGGGCAGCTACCTGTACGAACCCGATGGTGCGGTCATCCGCTCCCGTCTGATCGGCGATCTCGGCCGCCGCATCGGCGCGACCATGCTCAGCGACGGCATCGCCTACCTCAGCTCGGACGAGGCGGTCGAGACGCCCTTCGCCGCGTGCTTCCGGGTGATCGAGACCTTCCCACTCGACGAACGACGGCTTCGGAAGGAATTCGCGACCCGCGGAATCGGGTCTCTGGAGATCAAGAAGCGAGGCGTGGATGTCGACCCCGCAGCCTTCCGCAGGAAACTCTCGCTGCACGGCCCCGCCTCGGCGACACTCGTGCTCACCCGCGTCGCCGGCAGGCACACCGCGTTGCTCTGCGAACGCGTCACCTTTCGCACGTCCTGAGCCCGAACACTGAGAAAGGCCCTGTCCCGAGGGACAGCGCCTTTCTCACTGCGGGTCTAGTAGCTGTTGTAGGTGTTGGCCGACAGGGCGATCGAAACGACAAGCAGGATGATCACGATGAGGCCGATCACGATCGCGACGAAGCCGAGGATGATGCCGATGAGGGACATCCACTTCGGTGCGGCTGGCTCGCGCTTGCGCGCGATAAAGCCGATGATGATGGCGGCGAGAGAAGCGAGAAATCCCAGGAACGGAATCCAGCTGAAGAGCATTCCCGCGATTCCGAGGATCAATGACGTGAGGCTGAGTACCTGCTTTGGACCGGCGACCGGAGTGGCATACGCGCTCGGAGCGGCATAGGGGGAAGTTGGAGCGGCATAGGGGGAGCTCGGGGCCGCGGGTGCGGTCGGGACGACCGGCTCGGGGGCGCGCGGCGGAGTGGGGGGAATGTTCTCGTCGGTCATTGAGTACTCCAGGAGTTGAGCATGATTAGTTCGGCTGTGCCTTATAGTGCCAGCGCCCGCGGTGGAGTGTCAAACCTTGGTGGAACAGCGCTCGTTCGCGCGCGGCGCTCCGATCCAGACGCAGGCTCACGCCTGGATGACCGTGACCGGCAGGGTCGAGTCGGCACCGAAGGAGAGAGCGGATGGCCCGTGGCCGGCCTCGATCAGCCGGGCGGCTATCGCGGCGATCATCGCCCCGTTATCGGTGCAGAGAGCCAGCGGTGGGATGCGCAGTTCGATTCCGGCGGCGGCACAACGCTCGGCGGCTACCTCCCGCACGCGGGCATTGGCGACCACGCCGCCGCCGAGCAGCAGTCGGGGAACCCCGAGGTCGCGGCAGGCGGCAACGGCCTTCGTGAGCAGCACGTCGGCGACCGCTTCACGGAAGCTCGCCGCGACATCCGCCACCGGCACCTCCTCGCCCGCGTCCCGCTTCTGCTCGACCCAGCGCGCCACCGCGGTCTTGAGTCCCGAGAAGGAGAAGTCGTAGCGGTGTTTCGCCATGTCTTTGGGCTGGCTGAGCCCACGAGGGAATCGGATGGCCCTCGGGTCACCACCCACCGCCACCCGGTCGATCTGTGGACCGCCGGGATAGGGCAACCCGAGCAGGCGGGCGACCTTGTCGAAGGCCTCACCTGCCGCATCGTCGATCGTCTCACCGAGCAGCTCGACGTCGGCGATCAGGTCGCGCACGTGCAGGAGCGAGGTATGGCCGCCCGAGACGAGCAGGGCGATGGTGGGAAGTTCGAGGTCGGTTCCGTCGTCGCGTAACCCGTCAGCGCCCACATGCCCCACGAGGTGATTGATGGCGTAGATCGGTTTATCGAGGGCGATGGCGAGCGCCTTGGCCGCCCCGACTCCCACCATGAGCGCACCGGAGAGGCCCGGTCCGCTCGTCACGGCGATGGCGTCGAGTTCGGCCAGCGTCACCCCGGCTTCGGCGAGCGCGGCCGTGAGCGCCGGGCCCAGCGCCTCGAGGTGCGCGCGAGCTGCAATCTCGGGCACGACACCGCCATACCGGGCATGCTCGTCCATCGAGGAAGAAATCACGTTGGCGAGCATGGTCGTGCCCCGCACGATTCCGATGCCGGTCTCGTCGCAGCTCGTCTCGATTCCAAGTACGAGAGGGCCGAGCACGAGGGGTCCACCCCCGGTCACTGCGCCACCGCCGGTCGAGTCACGGGGTCGGGCACACCCAGTCGCATCACGATCGCATCCACACCGTCCGGCTGGTAGTAGCCCACACGAACCGCGATCTCCTCGAATCCCAGGGTCTCGTAGAGCCGTTTCGGCCCGGGATTATCCGCCCGCACCTCGAGGAACACCTCTTTTGCGCCGCGCGTGCGGGCCTCCCCGATGAGCGCGTTCATGAGCGCTCGCCCGAGGCCTCCCCGGCGGGCGGTCTCCGCCACGGCGATGGTCTGGATGTCCCCCTCGTGCCCACCCCGGGGCGCGAACAGCCCGGCGTATCCATCGAGCACTCCCGGGTCCCCGACGCGGTCGGCGACAAGGTAGTAGCACTGCGGATTGCGGAGGTCGCTGAGCATCGTGTCACTCGACCAGGCGTCCGTACCGAACGTGCCGGTCTCGAGTTCCATGATGCGCGGGAGGTCGGCCGCGGTGGCCGAGTGAAGCTGCCAGCTCACTCAGCTCACCCGCTTCGGACCGGCCGACACCGTGACATCCGGAGCCCGCAGGTAGAGGGCCGCCGGCCCGGCGAATGGGCGCTCATGGCGGGAGAGCCCTTCGGCGAGCAGGCCGGCCGATGCCGCGGACACCTCGGCGGCGTCGATCCGTTCGTACCTCGAATATTCGTCGACCAGGGAGGACAGGTCCTCGGGGCGACACAGCCCCGGTCCCTGAGCACGGATCGGAAGGCCGACCGGACCCACTCCGGAGTACGCGGAGAAGTAGACCTCGCGTCGGCGAGCATCCGTCACGACCAGCAGCGGTCCGCCGTGGCCCGCCGCGTAGTACCCCCAGGCGACGGCATCATGGCTCACCACCCGCACGAGAGGCCGGGATGCGCCGAATGCGAAGGCCTGGGCCGCAGCGATCCCCACCCGGAGTCCGGTGAAGGGGCCGGGGCCCATTCCGGCGGCGACCCCGGAGAGCTGGTCGATCGCGATACCGGACTCATCGATCGCCGCGAGAATCGCTTCACCGATGACCTCGGCATGACGACGGGAGTGCGCTTCGTTCACTTCGGAGAGGATGCCGCGGTCCCGGTCGACCACGGCCACGCTCGTGCCGGCGGAGGTGTCGATGGCGAGCAGCATCAGTCCAGCCTAAGGTCGCGCCAGCGTGCGCCATGGCCGGTGATGGTGACGAGGCGCGGCTCCACCGGTTCATCCCCGTCGGCGACCTCCACGCCCGCGCCCGTCGGCCGCCGGATGTCGATCTCGATCCAGTGCTCGGCCACGCCATCGAGCATCCCGGCCGCCCATTCTACCACCACGATCGACGCCGGCCAGTCGATGTCGAGATCGTCGAGTTCCGCTGCGCTTCCGAGCCGATAGGCGTCAACATGCACGAGGGGGGCGCCATCGCCGATGCGCCGATGGGTGCGGGCGAGCACGAAAGTGGGACTGGTCACCGATCCGCGCACGCCCAGCTGGTCTCCGAGACCACGGGTGAAGGTGGTCTTGCCCGCTCCCAATTCGCCGTTGAGCGCCACAAGGTCGCCAGCCCTCAGCTCGAGCGCGACCCGCGCCCCGAGTTCGGCCATGAGTTCGGGCGTATCAATCTCGAGCTGCATAGGTCCACTCGATCCGGCCGCCGAGGCGGGTGACGACCTCATAGTTGATGGTGTCGGCGGCCTGCGCCCAGTCATCCGCCGATGGCACTCCGGTCGCGGGGTCGCCGAACAGCACCGCACGATCGCCCACCGCGACCTCGTCGTCACCCACGTCGACGACGAACTGGTCCATCGCGATCCGACCGGCGACCCGGTATCGGCGACCGTTGATCGACACCGGGCCGCTCCCCGAGGCCTGGCGGGGGATGCCGTCTCCGTAGCCGAGAGGAACGAGCGCGAGGCTCGTCTCGGCGGCAGTGCGGTAGTCGTAGCCGTAGGAGACCCCGCTCCCCGCCGGCACACGCTTGACGGAGATGATGCCGGCGCTCAGCTCGAGCGCCGGACGCAAGCCGAGGTCGGCAGAGGTCGCGTCGTCGAACGGCGACAGCCCATAGCTGCCGATGCCCACCCGTACCATTCCGAATCGGGCCGAGGGCACCCGCAATGCTCCGGCAGTCGCCGCGAGATGGCGAAGCTCGGGAGTGAGCCCGGCCGCGAGCGCATCAGCGATCGCGCGCTCGAAGGCCGCCACCTGGGCGAGATCTTCCGCCTCCCCGGCATTGGCGAGATGACTCCACAGCCCGCGCACCCGCAGGCGCCCGGCGCGCTCGTGCGCTGCTGCAGCGTCGAACAGTGCGCGCCACTCCCACTCTGTCGCACCGTTGCGACCGAGGCCGGTGTCCACCTTGAGCTGCACGCGGGCGGTACCGACGGCATCCGCCACCCGGTCGAGTTGTTCGAGGTAGTGAACTCCGAGGTCGACGCGCGCGGCGATGGCCTCGTCGAACGAGACGTGCGGACCGTGCAGCCAGGCGAGGATCGGCGCGTCGATGCCCGCCTCGCGTAACTCGAGTGCCTCCGCGATGTCCACGACGCCGAGCCAGTCCGCTCCGGCGGCGACCGCGGCGCGAGCGACGGGCACCGCGCCGTGACCGTAGGCGCGAGCCTTGACGACGCTCATGAGCCGGGCATCCCCGATGCTGCCGCGCAGTGTGCAGATGTTGTGAGCTACCGCCTCGAGATCGACGCGGGCCTCGCGGAGCGGCCGCGTCATGCTTCTGGCCCGGAACCCGGTGAGCCGGCACCCTCGGCGATCACATACGCGATTGCGACGCCGGCATCGTGGCTCATCGACAGGTGGATGGCGGTGATGCCGCGCGCTGCGACGATCTCGGCGAGCGAGTTGTATACCTCGATCGACGGGTTGCGCAAGCCATCAGAGACGACGGCCATGTCATGCCAGCGCACTCCGGTGGAATCGCCGATCGCCTTGATCACAGCTTCCTTTGCCGCGAACCGTGCGGCCAGGGAACTGAGGGATCTTTTGGCCGCGCCGTCCCACTGTTCGCTCTCGGCGAACACGCGTGAGAGCACTCCGGGGGTGCGGGTGGTGGCACGCTCGAAACGGGCGAGATCGACGACATCCACGCCGATGCCGATGATCATTGCGGTGCCTTCCGTGGGCTATTCGACAGTGCTTTTCGACCGTGCTATTCGACAGTGACGGATTTGGCCAGATTACGTGGCTGGTCCACGTCGAGGCCCTTCGCCGCAGCGAGTTCCATGGCGAAGATCTGCAGGGGCGCCACGGCGAGCAGGGGCTCGAACAGAGTCGAAGCGAGCGGGATGCGGATCACGGTGTCGGCATACGGCAACACCGAGACATCCCCCTCCTCGGCGATGGCGAGGATGCGAGCGCCGCGCGCGCGGATCTCCTGGATGTTGGAGACGACCTTGGGATGCAGCGAATCCTTCGCGCGCGGGCTCGGCACGATCACGAAGACCGGCTGCCCCGGCTCGATGAGCGCGATCGGGCCGTGCTTGAGCTCGCCCGCCGCAAATCCCTCGGCGTGGATGTAGGCGAGTTCCTTGAGCTTGAGCGCACCCTCGAGAGCGACGGGGTACCCCGCATGCCGACCGAGGAACAACACGGAGCGGGTGTCGGTCATCCAGCCTGCCAGTTGGGTGATGGAGTCGTGCTGCTCGAGCACGGTCGCGAGCTGGTCGGGCAGCGCCTGCAACTCCTCCAGGAGTCCCGTGATCTCCACTTTGGAGAGCGTCTGGCGCACGCGGGCGACATGAAGGCCGAAGAGATAGAGCGCGGCCACCTGGGCGACGAAGGCCTTGGTGGATGCCACGGCCACCTCGGGTCCGGCGTGGGTGTAGATCACGGCATCAGATTCGCGGGCAATGGTGGCCCCCTGGGTGTTGCAGATCGAGAGTGTCTTCGCCCCGGCCGCAACCGCGTACTTGACGGCCATCAGGGTGTCCATGGTCTCCCCGGACTGGCTGATCGACACGACGAGCGTCCGGGCGTCAATCACCGGATCGCGGTAACGGAACTCATGAGAGAGTTCGACCTCCACGGGGATGCGCGCCCACTTCTCGATCGCGTACTTGCCGAGCATGCCGGAATAGTTGGCCGTGCCGCAGCCGAGGATCACGATGCGGTCGATATCACGCAGGGCATCATCGCCGAGACGGTCGAGCTCGTGCAGGCGTACCGCTCCGTCCGTGATGCGGCCCAGCAGCGTCTTGGCGATCGCCTCCGGCTCCTCACTGATCTCTTTGGCCATGAAACTGGACCATCCGCCCTTCTCGGCTGCCGAGGCATCCCAGGCGATCTCGAACTCCTCGGTCTCGACCGGGTTGCCGAAGAAGTCGGTGACGGTGACGCTGTCAGCGGTGATGGTCACGAGCTGGTCCTGCCCGATGGCCATGGCGCGGCGGGTGTGCTCGACGAAGGCCGCGACATCCGAGCCGAGGAAGTTCTCACCGTCGCCGAGCCCGATCACCAGTGGCGAGTTCCGTCGCGCACCCACGACGACTCCGGGCTGGTCTTTGTGCAGCACGAGCAGGGTGAACGCGCCGTGCAGCCGGTCGACGACGTTGCGCAGGGCGATGGCGAGGTCACCGGTCTTCTGGTATTCGAGGCCGACAAGGAGCGCCGCGACCTCGGTGTCGGTCTCGCTGGTGAAGACGGTGTCCGGGTGGGATGCCACCAGCTCGGCCTTCAGCTCGGCGAAGTTCTCGATGATGCCGTTGTGGATGAGCGCGAGCTTGCCGTTGTCCCCCAGGTGCGGATGCGCGTTCTGGTCGTTGGGACCGCCATGGGTAGCCCACCGGGTGTGCCCGATCCCGGTCGCGCCGTTCGCCATCCCGACACCATCGAGGTCGTCGATGAGCACCTGCAGCTTGCCCGCACGCTTCCGAGTGTGAAGAACGCCCTCGGGGTCGATCACCGCTATTCCGGCCGAATCGTAACCGCGGTATTCGAGTCGACGCAGACCCCCCAGCAGTACTTCGATGCTCCGGTTACTGCCCACATAGCCCACGATTCCGCACATGGAACCCGATTTTACGGCACCGGCGCCGCGCATCCGCCCGGTCGTCGGCCGATCGGGTCTCCGGTAACCTGAATTCCTATGTCAGACAAGGCCCATTCGACCGCGGACCACTCGACACCTGCCCACTCGACACCTTTTGTCGAGATCGAGCGTGCCGACTGGGCTGCACTTGCGCCGACCACCGAGCTCCCCCTCTCGCCGACCGAGATCGTCGGACTCCGGGGTCTCGGCGACCGGCTGGACCTGAGTGAGGTGACGGATGTCTATCTCCCCCTCAGCAAGCTCATCAGCCTCTATGCGGTGGGTGCTCGTCAGCTGCACCGGGACACCAGCCGCTTCCTCGGCCACGATTCACCCGCGACTCCGTTCGTGATCGGAGTGGCCGGATCCGTCGCGGTGGGCAAGTCGACGAGTGCCCGGCTTCTGCGCGAGCTGCTGTCGCGCTGGAAACACACCCCGCGCGTCGAGCTCGTCACCACTGACGGTTTCCTGCTGCCAAACGCCGAGCTCGAGCGGCGCGGCCTGATGGAGCGCAAAGGCTTCCCCGAGTCCTACGACCGCCGCGCACTGCTCCGCTTCGTCACGAAGGTGAAGAGCGGTGCCGAAGAGGTGCGCGCTCCGTTCTATTCCCATCTCAGCTACGACATCATCCATGATGCCGAGATCGTGGTGCGGCGCCCCGACATCCTCATCGTCGAGGGGCTGAACGTTCTCCAGCCACCATCGTCCGGGCACGGTCTGGCGATCAGCGACCTGTTCGACTTCACCGTCTACGTGGATGCCCGCACCGCCGACATCGCCCGCTGGTACGAGGAGCGCTTCCTCAAGCTCCAACAGGGTGCGTTCACGAACCCGAAGTCTTACTTCCACCGGTT
>JBBRDX010000048.1:0-18290 GCA_038203515.1 Actinomycetales bacterium
CCGGAGCTCCTCGCATTCACGCTGCGTCACTGATCGCGACAGAATCGATCGCGACAGAATCGATCGCGACAGAATCGATCGCGACAGAATCGATCGCGACAGAATCGATCGCGACAGCACCTTTCATCGACTGGACTCCCGGGCGCGCGTAAAATGGCGTCATGAGCGGTGACACACAGCAGGGCGGCGGCGGCACGGACACGCTGGATCGCGAACTCGAAGAGCTCCTGAACCAGGAGCAGATCGAAGAGGGCGACCACGAACGCTTCTCCCACTACGTGCAGAAGGAGAAGATCCTCGCATCGGCGCTCAGCGGCAAGCCCGTGATCGCCCTGTGCGGCAAAGTGTGGACTCCCGGTCGCGACCCGGAGAAGTTTCCCGTGTGCCCGACGTGCAAAGAGATCTACGACGGCCTCAAGAAGTAACGGTCACGGCCCCGGTTCACTGTTCACCGCACCACTTCCCGTTTTTCTCACCACCCACCTGTGCAGACGTGCGGGTGGTAGTAAAAACGGGAGGTGGAGGGCGTTCGGAGGTGGTCAGGCGTAGCGAGTGGGGATCACCGGGTCGCCGCGACCGAGGCGGAACGCCTCCTCGGGCAGCTCCGCGATCGCGGCCGCGCGATGTTCCCGGGCGAGCCGGGTTCCGGAGGCGCCTCGAAACCTCTCGACGGCCACGCCGTCGACCATCAGCGGCACCAGTAGAGCACGGTGGGCGGATGTCGCGGCTCCGGGCTCTCCCACGTGAATCACCTCGGCGCTCGCCGTACCCGCCGCAGTGAACTCCCGCACCGGAAACTTGCGCCCACCGATCGAGACCTTCTCGGGAGACTTCTTGGCCAAGGAGATCCAATCGCCCGCGGCATCCTTGCGGGCCACGAGCTTGTAGACGAGTCCGGCGGCGGGCGAGCCCGAGCCGGTGACCACCGAGGTCCCGACGCCATAGGAGTCGACCGGGGCGGCGCGAAGGGCAGCGATGGTGAACTCGTCGAGGTCGTTCGTCACGGTGATCTTCGTGTTCACGGCACCGAGGGCATCGAGCTGGCGGCGCACGGCCCCAACCTGCTCGGGGAGGTCGCCGCTGTCGATGCGCACAGCGCCGAGGCCGGTGCCGGCTACCCTGACGGCCAGGTCGACGGCGGCGGTCACATCGTAGGTGTCGACGAGGAGGGTGGTGCCGGGGCCGAGGGCGGCGACCTGGGCCCGGAAGGCATCCTCTTCGGTGTCGTGCAGGAGGGTGAAGGAGTGCGCTGACGTGCCCATGGTCGGCACACCCCAGCTGCGACCGGCCTCGAGGTTGCTGGTGGCCGCGAATCCGGCGATGAAGGCCGCCCGAGCGGCGGCGATAGCGCTGCGCTCACCGGTGCGCCGTGATCCCATCTCGGCGAGGGGGCGGCCACTCGCGGCGGACACCATGCGCGAGGCGGCGGTAGCAACCGCAGAGTCGTAGTTGAGCACGCTGAGCGCGAGGGTCTCGAGGATCACGGCCTCGGCGAAGGTGCCCTCCACAACGAGGATGGGGGAGCCGGGGAAGTAGACCTCGCCCTCCTGGTAGCCGGAGATCGTGCCGGTGAAGCGATAGTCGGCCAGCCAGTCGAGAGCCCGGTCGTAGACAACGGAATTGTCGCGGAGCCAGTCGAGCTCGAGGTCGGTGAAGCGGAAGTCGTCAATGAGATCGAGCAGGCGCCCGGTTCCGGCGACGATGCCGTAGCGCCGCCCGCCGGAGAGACGGCGGGCGAAGACCTCGAAGACGCACTCGCGATCATGCGTGCCGGCGCGGATGGCAGCATTCAGCATCGTGAGCTCGTAGCGGTCGGTCAGCAGCGAAGATACGGCGTCGGTCACGATAGCCAGCCTAGCCAGCAGCTCGCGCGTGTACGGTGACTCACATGGAGCGCACCCGCTGGATCTTCGTCGGCCAACTGGGCGATGCGTTCGATGATGGCGGGCGGATGCTGCTGGTCGAAGCCCGCGACGATCTGCGCCGTGCCCCCCTTCATCGGGCCAAGGCGCACCTGATGCTCTCCGCGATCCGTCACCGTGCCGCCGAGCTTGGCGACCGGGCGGAGTTCCACCGGGTTGAGAACTACCGGGACGTGGTGGCGGGGCGCGACGATCTCGAAGTCATCGATCCCACTTCCTATGCGACACGACGCCTGGTGCGCTCGATCGGGGCTGCGGTGCTGCCGAGCCGCGGTTTCGTCACGAGCGAGGCGGACTTCACCGAGTGGGCGGATGCCCGAAAGGGCCGGCCCATCATGGAGGACTTCTACCGCTGGGTGCGCGCCCGAACCGGCATCCTGATCGACAGCGACAGTAGCGGTAACGCTCCGGCCGGCGGGCAGTGGAACTTCGACCACGAAAACCGGCAGCCACCACCGAAGAAAGCCGTCTCGCTTGGCCTGCCCGACCCGTGGTGGCCCGAAGAGGACGACATCGACCGTGAGGTCCGGGCCGATCTCGACCGCTGGCAGGCCGCGGGCGAGATCCGGTTGGTGGGTGACGACGGTCCCCGACGGTTCGCGGCGACGGTGGGTGAGGCGCAGCGCGCCCTCGATGACTTCATCGAGAGCAGACTCGGCGATTTCGGCCCATTCGAGGATGCGACGCTCACCGGCGACTGGACGATGGCGCACTCGCTGCTGAGCGCGCCGCTCAACCTCGGTCTGCTCGATCCACGGGATGTGATCGACCGGGTCGAGGCCGAATATCGCGCCGGGCGGGCTCCGATCTGCAGCGTCGAGGGAATCGTTCGCCAGCTGTGCGGGTGGCGGGACTGGGTCTGGCATTTGTATTGGCGGCTGGGTGAGGACTACGTGGACCGCAACGCCCTCGGCGCAACGACGCCGATTCCCCGCGAGCTGCTCGAGCTCGAGGCATCCGCGATCGAGGCCAACTGCCTGGGCCAGACGATTGGCGGAGTGCGCGAGCACGGCTGGGCTCATCACATCCAGAGGCTGATGATCATCGGCAACTGGGCACTGCAGCGAGGCTACGACCCGAAGCAGATGAACGAGTGGTTCATCGGAATGTTCGTCGACGGTACTGAATGGGTGATGCCGGCGAACGTCGTGGGGATGAGCCTGTTCGCTGACGGCGGCATCGTCGGCACCAAGCCCTACGCGGCCGGTGGTGCGTATGTCAACAAGATGACGGACTACTGCGGGGGCTGTCGATTCGATCCGAAGGTGCGTCTCGGCCCGAACGCCTGCCCGGTCACCGCCGGCTATTGGGCGTTTCTCGACCGGGTGGAACCGGTGATCCGCGGCAGTTACCGCATGGCGCAGCCGCTCGCGGGCCTGAGACGGCTGAGCGACCGCGAGCAGGTCGTCGACCAGGAACGCCGTCGCACCGGGTTGTAGGCCATCCCCGTCGCACCAGCCGCGTAAACTCAGTCCCTATGGATGACGCACCGATCGGGATCTTCGACTCCGGGGTCGGCGGTCTCACAGTGGCTCGTGCGGTGATCGACCAGCTGCCGCACGAATCCCTCGTCTACGTCGGCGACACCGCACACTCGCCGTACGGGTCAAAGCCCATCGCCGACGTGCGCCGCTACACCCTCGAAGTGCTCGACGACCTCGTTGCGCAGGGCGTGAAGATGATCGTGATCGCCTGCAACACGGCGTCGGCGGCCATGCTGCGGGATGCCCGCGAACGGTATACCCAGGCCCTCGGCATCCCCGTCGTCGAGGTTATCCAGCCCGCCGTGCGTGCCGCCGTGCGGCAGACCCGCAACGGCCGAGTCGGAGTGATCGGTACGGTCGGTACCATCGGATCCCGCGCCTACGATGATGCCTTCGCGGCGGCCCCGCACCTCACGCTCTTCAGTGAGGCCTGCCCGCGCTTCGTGGAATTCGTGGAGGCGGGGGTCACCAGCGGTCCGGAACTCTTCGAGGTCGCTGAGCACTACCTCGCTCCACTCAAGCACGCCGGGGTCGACACCCTCGTGCTCGGCTGCACCCACTATCCCCTCATGTCCGCCGCCATCCAGTACGTGATGGGGGAGGATGTCACGCTCGTCTCCAGTGCGGAGGAGACCGCCTTCGACGTCTACCGCACCCTCGTGAGGCACGGCATCGAACGCGGCGCCGGTGTTCCACCGACCCATGTCTTCGAAGCGACCGGCGAATCGCAGGGCGAGTTCACGCGCCTGGTGCGTCGTTTTCTCGGGCCCCAGGTGTCCACTGTCGAACTCGTGGAGACCGGCGCCCTCTCCCTGCCCACTCTCAACCAGAAGCCCACCCCCCAGAGGAAAGGCGGCACACCATGACCGCATCAGGACCCCGCGCCGACGGCCGCGAACTCGACCAGCTGCGACCGATCACTTTTCAGCGTGGCTGGAGCGAGCAGGCCGAGGGATCCGCCCTCATCTCCTTCGGGCGCACCAGGGTGCTCTGCACCGCATCATTCACCAACGGCGTTCCGCGCTGGATGACCGGCAAGGGCAAGGGCTGGGTCACCGCCGAGTACTCGATGCTTCCGCGCTCGACCAATGACCGTATGGATCGCGAATCGGTGAAGGGCCGCATAGGGGGACGCACCCACGAGATCTCCCGCCTCATCGGTCGCTCGCTGCGCGCCGTCGTGGATATGAAGTCTCTCGGAGAGAACACGATCGTGATCGACTGCGACGTGCTGCAGGCTGATGGCGGCACGCGTACTGCGGCCATCACCGGGGCCTACGTGGCGCTCGCCGACGCCCTGGAGTGGGGCAGGAGTAAGAAGTTCATCGGACAGAATGCGAAGCCGCTCATCGACAGCGTCGCGGCCGTCTCCGTCGGCATCATCGACGGCACCCCGATGCTCGATCTCGCCTACACCGAGGACGTGCGTGCCGAGACGGACATGAACGTCGTCGTCACCGGTCGTGGCCTTTTCGTGGAGGTTCAGGGCACGGCCGAGGGCGCGCCATTCGACCGCACCGAGCTGAACGCCCTGCTCGATCTCGCCCTCGGCGGTGGCGCCGATCTCACCGCATTCCAGCTCGCTGCGCTGCAGGTGGAGAGCCTGGCCCGATGACCGGTGCGCTCGTTCCCCTGGTCCTCGCCACCCATAATGCGCACAAGGTGACCGAGCTGCGGCGAATTCTTGGCGCGCAGCTCGACGGCATCGACCTCGTGGCCTACGAGGGACCCGAGCCCGTGGAGGACGGCGACACGTTCGAGGCGAACGCGCTGATCAAGGCGCGGGCGGCTTCCGCTCACACCGGCTTCGCGGCGATCGCCGATGACTCGGGTATCGCCGTGGCGACGCTCGGAGGCGCCCCGGGTATCCACTCGGCGCGCTATGCGGGCACCCGGGACGACGCGGACAATGTACGCCTGCTCGTCACCAACCTGCAGGGAGCGGATGATCGCGGTGCCGAGTTCCTCTGCGCTGCGGCACTCGTGCTGCCCGATGGTCGCGAGGCCGTGGAGCTCGGTCGCTGGGCCGGGACCGTGCTGTTCGAACCCGTTGGCGGAGGCGGCTTCGGTTACGACCCCGTTTTCATGCCGGCCGGATTCAGCGTCTCGGCGGCGGAGCTGCACCCGGACGAGAAGAACGCGATCAGCCACCGCGGGCGGGCCTTCGATGCGCTGATGCCGATCGTTCGCGAGTTGCTGTTGGGTCAGCACACCTAGAATTCGGGGATGACTACGACCGCCCGCAACACTCGCCCGGCGGCGCGGGGTCTCTTTCTGCTCGGCCCCGCTTTTGTGGCAGCGATCGCCTATGTGGATCCCGGCAATGTTGCGGCGAATCTCACCGGCGGCGCCCGCTACGGCTACCTGTTGGTCTGGGTTCTTGTCGCCGCCAACCTCATCGCCGGCCTCGTGCAATACCAGTCGGCGAAGCTGGGGCTGGTGACCGGGCGAACCCTGCCGGAGCTCCTGGGCGATCGGCTCAAACCACTTCCCCGCCGACTGTTCTGGGTGCAGGCCGAACTCGTGGCCGCTGCGACCGACCTCGCCGAAGTGATCGGTGGCGCCATCGCACTCAACCTGTTGTTCGGTCTTCCTCTCTTTGTCGGCGGTCTCATCGTGGGAGCCGTCTCGATGGGGCTTCTCGCCGTGCAGTCGCGATACGGCCAGCGACCCTTCGAATCGGTGATCATCGGCCTTCTTGCGATCATCGCGATCGGGTTTCTCGCCGGCCTGTTCATCAGCCCGCCGGATGGACTTGCAGTGCTGGGCGGGCTGGTTCCCCGCTTCGACGGCAGTGCCTCCGTTCTGCTCTCGGCCAGCATGCTCGGCGCAACCGTGATGCCCCACGCGATCTATGTCCATTCGGCACTCGCGCGTGACCGGCACGGTCGCGGCGCGACCGCGGATGCCCGTAAGCGCCTGCTGCGTGCGACCAAGTGGGATGTCGTGATCGCGCTCGGTCTCGCCGGGCTCGTGAACATGGGGATGCTGCTTCTCGCAGCGGTCAACCTGCGAAACATCGACGGCACCAACACCATCGCCGGCGCGCACGCCGCGATCGGCGCGGCGCTCGGCCCGGGGATCGCGCTGGTCTTCGCCATCGGACTCCTGGCCTCCGGCCTGGCCTCGACGTCGGTGGGAAGTTATGCCGGCGCCACGATCATGGCGGGGCTCCTGAAACGCCGCATCCCGGTGTTCCTGCGTCGCTTGATCACCCTCGTCCCGGCCGTCGCGCTCCTCTCCGCGGGCATCGACCCCACCTGGGCGCTGATCGTGAGCCAGATCTTCCTGAGCTTCGGCATCCCGTTCGCCCTCGTACCGTTGCTGAGGCTCACCAACGATCCGGCCGTGATGGGGGAGCAGGCCAACCGTCGCCCGGTGCGCTGGGTGATGTCGCTCATCGTCGCTTTGGTGGTCGCGCTCAACCTTGCGCTCATCGTCCTCACGATCAGGGGCTAGGCCCGGACGCGGTACCGTTGAACCCGCCATGACTGACGAATCCGCATCCACCGTCCAGATCGATGATTCCCCCGGGGATCGCATCACCGCCGCCGTCGCACGTTTCGGCGAACAGGTGGTTGTCGACCGTTGCTCTTCGCTGCTCATGGGTGGCAACGAGGGCGAGGAGTTCCTTCTCATCGTGGGCGGTCGTCATGCCCAGGGTGTGCTCGATGGTGCCCCGCCACTGTATTGGCCCGAGGTGTGGGGTGCGCGGGCGCTCACGTTCGTGTGGGCAGACTCTGCTGTCACCGCTGTGCACCGCGGACTCGGCGATCAGGCCTGGCGAGTGCGCGAGATGTGCGCCCGCGTGGTGTTCATCCGCCATCTCAACGAGCAGGAAGTCCTCTCGTCGATGCTGGCAGATGAGGTTGCGCGGGTGCGGGGAGCCGCCGCGCGGGCCCTCGGCGAAGTCGGGAACCACGGCCATCTGGCGGCCCTCACGCTGCTTCTGAAGGATGACGAGAAGGAGGTGCGCCGATCCGCTCACGATGCGATGGTGCGCCTCGAGAAGCGCACCTCCGCACCCTGAGGAGTGCAGGGAGCGCTACTCGTACCGGAGCGACTCGATCGGATCCTGCCGCGCTGCCTTCGCTGCGGGCAGGGTACCTGCGACGAACGCAATCGCCATCACGACGAGGATGATCGTGGCGATCGATCCCGGGCTGAAGGCAATGAGCGTGAGTCCGGGCAGTCCGGAGAACACCGATCCCGAGAGCGCCGCACTCACGCCGCTGCCGACCAGGATAGCGACAGCCGCCCCAATCGCGCTGCCGAGGAAGCCGATGAACACGGCCTCGAAACTGAACAGCCCGAACACTTTGCCGCCGCCCATGCCCATGGCTTTCATCAGCCCGATCTCGCGGGTGCGCTCCTGCACCGACATGAGTAGGGTGTTCACGATTCCGAAGCTCGCGGCGAGCAGTGCGATGACCGCGAAGGCATTGAGCACGAGTACGATCACATCGATCACGGTCTTAAAGGTGCCGATCTGGTCGGCGACGGTCTGCCCGTTGTAGCCGGCCTTGGTCAGACGGTCCTTCAGCCTGGTGACCTCGGCCGCGGTTGCGGAGCCGTCGAAGCGCACGGATGCCTGCGAATAGCGGTCCTTCGCCGTGCCGGGGAGGCCGACGGTCTGGGCATCGAACAGCTTCTGGGTGAGGGCGGAGTTGGTGGTCGCCGCGTCAGCGATCGCGCCGAGGCTGGCCTCGGAGATGCCGACGACGGTGGCGTCGATGGTTGAGGGGTTGCGGGCGGCATCCGTGATGCCGATCTTCACGGTTGCGCCGATCGCGGCGGAGTTGCTCGAGAGTCCGAGGGCTTTCACGTAAGACTTCGCCAGCACGATCTGGGACTCGCTGGAGGTGGAGCTCAGTTGTGAACCGGTCGCGAGCTGCAGCGTGATCCCGGGCACCGCGCCGATCGCGGTGAGTGTGTATTTGGCGCCGGATCCGTTCTGGATGTAGCCGGGGCTGATCGATAGTGTCGGCACCACCGACTTCACGCCCTTCAGGTCGCTGATGGCCGTGATATCGCTCGGATTCAGGGCCTGGACGGTGGTGCCTGGACGCCCGCCACCGGAGGCGGCAACAAGGTCTGGATTGTATTTCTTCGGGCCGCTGCCGGTCGCATCCGTGCCCACCTTGGTGACCGTGAGCACGTCCTGTGCGCCGATAGCCGCGACGGTGTTGTTGATGTAGTCGTTGATACCCGTGCCGAGTCCATTGGTGATCGTGAGGGTGAACGCCCCGATGAAGATCGCGATCACCGTGAGAGTGGTCCGCAGTTTGCTGCGGAAGCTGTTGTCGATCGCCGTGCCGATCACGTCGATGGTCCTCATGCGGCCACCGCGCTCTCAGTGCCGACCACGAGGCCGTCGCGGATGTAGACGCGACGATCGCAGCGCGCCGCCAGGTCTTCGTCGTGGGTGACGACGATGAGAGTGATGCCCTGATCCCGGTTGAGTGCGAAGAGGATGTCCTCGACCACCGCGCCGGTCGCGCTGTCGAGGTTGCCCGTCGGCTCATCAGCGAAGATGATGCGTGGATCGTTGACCAGCGCCCTGGCGATTACCGCCCGCTGCTTCTGGCCGCCCGAGAGGTTACTCGCCTTACTCGTGGCCTTGTCCTCCAGCTCCAGTGCTGCGAGCGCCTCGAGGCCGCGCCGCTTTCGCTCCCGCGCGCCGACGCCCGCGATCTTGAGCGGGAGGATCACATTCTCGAGTACCGACGCGCCTCCGGTGAGGAAGAACTGCTGGAAGACGAAGCCGAAGGTGCGGTTTCGGGTGGTGTTGAGGATTCGGCCGGTGAGGAGCACGGCATCCGATCCCGCGAGCTCGATGGATCCACTACTCGGTCGATCGAGCAGGGCGAGGAGGTGCATGAGCGTGGACTTGCCCGAGCCGCTCTTGCCGACGATGGCTACAGATTCGCCTTCGTAGATCTCGAGCGAGACGCCCTTGAGCGCATCGAACCGCCCCGGCCCCCGACCGTATGACTTGGTGACATCGCGAGCAGCGAGAATCGGAATTGGCATGGTGGTGGGCTCCTCGGTGGGGGTGTCGAACCAGCCTGCGGCACGGGCTGCGCGAAACCATCATCCCGTGGTGGGCATCCGCGCTACTCCGGGAGGTGTAGTTCGGGTGCCACCAGGTCAGCTGTCAGTCTTTCTTCTGGTCGAAATACTTTTTATCGATTGTGACTTGCGCATCGGTCGGCATCGGTGCCGACACTCCACCGGCCAGTCGTGCTGCCTTGCGAGCCTTGAGCGAGGACTGGATGATGTGGAACACCGTCGGTATCAGGGTCAGCAGCACCACGCCGAGCAGCACGACATCTACGTACTTGATCACGAAGTCGGCGACCGGCTTGATGTTGCCGAGCAGGAATCCGATGAGGGTCACTCCCGCGCCCCAGATGAAAGCGCCGATCGCGTTGTACAGCGAATACCTGCGGTAGTTCATCTTGCCGACCCCGGCCGCGATCGGGGCGAAGGTGCGCACGATCGGCACGAACCGCGCCAGGATCACCGCGAATCCGCCGAATCGCTCGAAGAAGGCGTTCGTGCGCTTCACGTTCGCGATGCTGAAGAGGCCGGTCTCCTTGCGCTCGAAGATACGCGGACCGGCCTTCTTGCCGATGTAGTACCCCGCCTCGCCGCCGAGAAAGGCCGCCAATCCGATGGCGAGCACCACCCACCAGATTGGGATCTCGATGGTGCCGGTGAAGGTGAGCAGTCCGGTGATGAGCAGCAGGGTGTCCCCGGGCAGGATGAACCCGATGAGCAGGCCGGTTTCGGCGAAGATGATCGCGCACACGAGCAGCAGAGCCCATGGCCCAGCACTGTGGATCAGCGTGCTGGGATCGAGCCACGGAACGAGGGCGTTGTGCAGCAAGGCGAGGTACTCCAGTCGTCTGTTGGTGTCAGGGTAGTCGATGGCTGCGGCCCCGGGCTGGGCGTCGACTAAAACATCGCGCAGAAGACGGTGCGGAAGACGGTGCGGAAGAAGGGACTCGAACCCTCACGCCTTGCGGCACAGGTACCTAAAACCTGCGTGTATACCAATTTCACCACTCCCGCGAGTGCGGGCCAAGTGTACCGGGCACCCCGTCTGAGGGCCTGACCCGAGTGTGCTTCAGAACTTTTTTACAAAAATCAGATGACCGATGTATCTGTTGGGGCTTGCCCCGCTCTTGAGGGGTGATGAGAATTCAAACCATGACTGACAACGACTCCGTCCGCGGCCGACCCGACGGCCAACGGGTGGAGTCGCATGTCATCTGGGATGATTCGGCGGCCGCTTTCAGCCGCTGGCTCTCCGGCGAACCCGGAGCGATGGATGAGTTGGTCCACACCATGACACCCGTTCTCTGGCAGGTCGTCCGCGCCTATGGTCTTTCCCAGGACCAGGCCCAGGATGTCGTGCAGACTACATGGCTGACACTCGTTCAACGCTCCGGGTCGATCGTCGACCCGCACGCGATCGCCGCCTGGCTCCTGACCACCGCGCGCCGGGAGGCCTGGCGTGTCTCCAAACGCAGCGCTACGAGCATCCCCGTCTCGGATGAGGTACTCGAAGCGGTGACCGAAGACGAGGTGTCGGCCGAGGACGTGGCGATCGCGCGGGACGGTGACAGCCGGTTGTGGGCCTGTGTGAGGCGGCAGTCCGAGCGGTGCCAGCGACTGCTTCGCATTGTGGCTTTCGAGCAGCGACCCGATTACGCGAAAATCGCGAAGGAACTGGAAATGCCGGTGGGGAGCATCGGCCCAACACGCGGACGCTGCCTGTCGAAACTGCGCGAGGCTCTCGAGCTGATGGAAGGCACACGATGACGATTCGCGATGATGCCCACCTCTCTGACGAGAACCTGTTCTCCCGCCTTCGCGCACTGTGGCGTCGTCGCGACCCGATGCCCGCTGAGCTGGTGGATAACGTGCTCGTTGCGCTCGCGACCCACGACCTCGGTATGGAATATGCCATGCTCACCATGCTCGTCTCCAGCGGCGCACCGGTAGGGGTGCGCGGCGTCTCCGACGCGCAGGTTCTCCAATTCAGCCACGGTACCCGGTCGATTATGTTGCGCGTCAGTGACCTCGGTGACGGCAGACGCCGCGTCGATGGGTGGATTGCCCCCGCTGCGCCCCTATTCGTGAGGCTCGACCAGGACCATGATGACTTCACCACCGCTGCGAGCACCGAGGGTCGGTTCGATTTCGCCGACATCCCCGCGGGGCGAACGCGGATGTGGCTGCAGCCCGCGGTCGGGCAGGTCGGCTCGACGGCGGCGCGTCAGGGATTCACCACCGGGTATTTCACTGTGTAACGAGCACTGTGCAACGAGCACTGTGTAACGAGAACGGCTGAGTGTAGGGAGATCGGGTTGAGCGAGCAGGGTGAGAATGGCGGTCGAAATGACACATCTATCGGCGGGCCACGGCGTCGCCGGCGCTGGGATGACCGCTATCCGGCGCGGGTCGGCACGCTCCTCGACACGACTTCGATGACTGTCGACGGCATCCGCGCGTATCCCACCTGCTACGTTCCCGACCACATCCTCGTATCCACGCTGGCGGATGTCGCAGCGAACGCCGAGCGTCTCGGCCGCGTCGCCGGAGAACTGGGCTGGGACCTCACGCTCGATGAGAAGTTCGTCACGTCCCCGCTGCCCGAGCCGGAGGTCGCTCGGCAGGATCGGGTGCGTCGTTACCCCTGGGCGACCGGTGTGCTCGGCGTCGCGCGATTCCTGATCTCGGCGCGGGCGGGGGATGCCGTTCCGGCACCGGATGCCTGGACCCTGCTGCAACGAGCACGCGCGCTCCTCGGCCGCGATGCCCTCGCGGGGGTCGGGCTCGACCACCTGCTCATCGTGGACTCGATCGGTGCGAACCCGTTCCATTCGACCAATCCGTTCCATTCGACCAACCCGTTCCATTCGACGAACCCGTTCCATTCGACCAATCCGGCCGGATCGAGCGTCGACGTGGGGGCCATCGGCAGTTACGGTTCGCAGGGAAGCGGGGGGCTCCAACCGGTGGCCTACGCGGGCCCGGCACCATATCGGCGCGACCGTTCGGCCGAGGACCCTCGACGCCCGGTCGTGGCGACCCTCGACACCGGCTGTGGCCCGCATTCCTGGCTCGACTCGATCGTGCGAACCACAGTCCGGCTGGATGGGACTCCCATCGGCCATGTCGGCACGACCACCGATCCGGAGCTCGACGGCGACCTGATCGGGCCGATGGACGGAGGGCTCGACGAGGTCTCGGGTCACGGCACCTTCATCGCCGGACTCATCCACCAGGCCTGCCCCGAGGCAGACATCGTGGCCTGGCGGGTGGTGGACTCCGATGGTGTCGTCATCGAATCGGAGCTTGTCGGCGCGCTGACGGCAATCGCGACCCTGATCGGTCGGGCCGCGCTCGACCTGCCTGACGGACTCGGAATCGACGTGTTCTCCCTGTCGATGGGCTACTACCACGAGACCCCGGAGGACGGACTGTTCGACCCCACGATGTATGAACTGCTTGCGTCGATGGGGCGGTGCGGCACGGTGGTCGCCTGTTCTGCGGGCAACGATGCCACGGACCGGCCCATGTTTCCTGCCGCGTTCGCGCCGTGGCTGGGCGGGGGAGGGCCCGTGCACCTGGCCGAGGATGCCGTACCGATCGTCGCAGCGCGGGCGCTCAACCCGAACGGCTCGACGGTGGCACTGTTCAGCAACGACGGGCCGTGGATCGGCTGCAGCGCACCCGGGGGAGCCGTGTTCTCCACGATGCCGGCTTTCAACGGTGGCAACCAACCGCTCGCCCGCGTCACGAGCGACTTCGGGAGCGGCGTCCGAGTACGCGAGTCGATAGATCCGGATGACTTCCGGGGCGGTTTCGCGGTCTGGAGCGGCACCTCATTTGCCACTCCGCTCATCGCGGGAGCCGTGGCATCCGCCCTCGATTCGGGAGCGCTGCAGCCGGTCGGATCGGCTTCCCTCGCCGACCGGGTGAAAGTGGGATCCGCCGCTCTGGAGAAAGTCACCGCGGCCGCACGATAACACCGCAGCCGCGCCATAATGGGGCATGCTGTCGGCGACGGTCCTGTACGAGCGAGGTGTCGAGCACTCAAACGCGGGGCGCCACGCCCCGGCCCGTGCCGCTCTCGACGAAGCGCTTCGGCGCTCGAGCGATACCGAACTCACGGCCCGTATCACCGGGACAATCGCCTACCTGGTGTCGGAAACCGGTGATCCGGACCGAGGCATCGCGCTCTGCCTGTCGGCTCTGGAGAGTCCCGGCCTCAGCAGCCATACCCGTGCGGTGCTCGGCAGCCAGCTCGGGCTGATCGAGCTGCGTCAGGGCGACGGGGATGCCGCCCTGCCGTACCTCACCTCCGCGATCGCCGACCTCGGCGACGATCCGGCGCGGCTGGGCCGGGTTCTCCTCAATCGCGGTCTCGCCTACCTCGACCGTCGTGATGTCGTGGCCGCCGAGCGGGATTTGAACGCCGCCTCGGAGGCATTCGAGCGCAGCGACGAACCGGTGGAGCTCGCAAAGGCGCGCAATAACCAGGGCTACGCGGCGATGCTCGCTGGTGACCTCATCGCCGCCCTTCGGCTGATGGACGAGTCCCGGCCAGTGCTCGCGGCTCTCTCGCCGGTCGCGCTCGCGACCTGCGACGCGGATCGAGCCGAGGTGCTGCTGAGCGCGGGGATGACGTCTGAGGCGATCGACCTGCTGGCGACGGTCGCCCACACCTACGGCCTTCGAGGGTTGCGCCAGGCCCAGGCGGAGGCGGAGTTCGCCCAGGCTCGTGCCCTGGTGTTCGAGAATCCTCGTCGCGCTGCCGCGGTCGCCCGTCGTGCGGCACGGCGGTTTCGTGCGCGGGGGAGCGAGAGCTGGGCGTTGCGTGCCGAGGCCTTCGCTTTCGGTGCCGTCGTCTCCTCCGGTGCCGCCGGATCGACACGATCGGTGGGGGCCCTCCACGACCGAATCGAGCAGACCGCCCAGGCGTTGTCGACGCGGCATTTCGAGGGCGATGCGATCGCGCTGCGGCTTCAGGGCTCTCGATTGCGCCTGCAATCGGGCGATGCCGCCGGAGCGCGCTCGGCACTCGAGGCAGCTCCGCTGTCGCGCGGGAGCACGATCGGTGCGCGACTACTGCACCGGGAAGTCGGTGCCGAACTCGCGGTGCTCGAGGGGCGGCGCTCGCGGGCGCTGATGCTTGCGCGCACCGGCCTCGACGAGCTCGCCGAATGGCAGTCGAGCTTCGGAAGTCTCGATCTGCAGAGCGCGCTCGTCGCTCACGGGACGCGACTGATCACCGTCGGCATTTCTGAGGCCGTCGCGAGGGGACGGGCATCCGACATCTTCGAATGGTCGGAACGCACGCGCAACCTCACCGGGCGGATTGTGCCTCTCCGCCCACCCGCCAACGCCGCAAGCGCCGCCGATCTCGCGGAGCTGCGGCAATTACGGGCCTCCGATCCATCCCCCCTCTCGGCCGACGGACGGGCAGAGTCCGCCCTGCGGGCGGCAATTCGCGTGCGGCAGTGGGAGGGGCGCGGATCCGGCAGCCTCGAAGAACTGGTCACCCTCGATGGCGTGCAGGCGGCGCTCGGCGCGGAGGACTCGGCGCTTCTCGCCATCCTCTGGTCGGGCGAACGGCTGACCGCCCTCGCGGTGACGGCTGGCGCATCGAGCGTGGTCGACCTGGGGCCGCTCGATTTGATCCGTTCCGAACTCGACGGCCTGCTCGCCGACCTCGACATGGCCGCGGCGACGCTTCCGACCGGAATGCAGCAGGTCGTGAATGCCTCGCTAGCGCACCGCCTCGACCGTCTCGACCGGTTGATCGTGGGGCCGGTGCGCGACCGAATCGGCACCGGTCGGCTGGTGGTGACACCGCCGGGAGTACTTGCCGGGCTGCCCTGGTCCCTCTTGCCGACGCTCACCCGGCGGGCGGTCACGCTGCCCGTGTCGGCGACACGGTGGCTGGCCCAGCGGGCCCAGCCCCTGTCGCTGCGATCCGCGGGGTTCGCGGCCGGACCGGGGGTCGCGCGCGCCGAGGAGGAAGTGACGGATGCCGCGGCCAGCTGGGCGACAGCCACCGTTCTGGTCGGGGCAGCCGCGACGAGCGACGAGGTGGCGGTCGTCGCCCAGCGGGTGGATCTGCTTCACGTGTCCGCGCACGGCCGGCACTCGGCCGACAACCCGCTCTTTTCCGGCGTGCTCCTGGCGGATGGCCCATGGTTCGGGTACGACGTCGACCAGCTGCCCGTCGTACCAACGGTGGTGGTGCTCTCCGCCTGCGAGGAGGGACGCTCCGCGGTTCGCTGGGGGCAGGAGGCTCTCGGTATGTCACAGGCCTGGCTGCACGCGGGGGTGCGCTGCGTCATCGCCGCGCCGGCGAGTGTCGATGACTCTCTCGCCTGCGAGCTGCTCACGGAAGCGCACGGTCTTCTTGGCGCGGGCGTCGCACCGGCGGATGCGCTCGCCGTGGTGGGCGCATCCTCGGCACGCCGACCGGCTTTCCAGTGCTTCGGAGCAGGTTGGTGATTTCCCCGTCGTTAAAATGTAAAAAATACTAGACATAATGTGAAATAAGCGTTACATTTTGCATGTCAGTAATTCTTTACATATCCGGGAGAGTGGTCATGTCCGTGTCAGAAAAACGCGCGTGGATCATGGTGATCGTCACCGCGGTCGCCTACACGAGCTATCTCGCGATCGTCCTCGGTCGGGCCGGTAGCGGCGCGCTCGCCGACGTGCCGTACGCCTGGACGCTGGTCGGGACCGTCGTCGGAGCTATTCTCGCGTCGATCCTCCTCGACGTCATCAGCTCGTTCTTCGCACCGCGGAGCGCGGCCGCGAAAGACCAGCGCGACCGCGAGATCAACCGGCTCGGCGACTACATCGGACAGTCCTTCCTCATCGTCGGCGCCGTCACCGCCCTCGGTCTCGCGATGATCGACGTCCCCTCGTTCTGGATCGCCAACGCGATCTATCTCGGTTTCGTGCTGTCGGCCATCCTCGGATCCATTGCGAAGATCATCGCCTACCGCCGCGGGTTCCAGACATGGTGAAGGCGACGCGGATCACCAACGACATCCGCCGCTTGCGCTTCGCTGCCGGCGAGCTCACCCAGGCCGACCTAGCCGCCCGGGTCGGTGTGACCCGCCAGACCATCATCGCCATCGAACAGGGTCGGTACTCGCCCTCTCTCGAGGCGGCATTCCAGATCGCCCGCGTCTTCGACGTGCCGATCGACGACGTGTTCCACTACCCCGGCTCCGAAGGAGAAACCCCATGAAGGCCCTGATCCAAGACGGCTACGGCTCGAGCGACGTCCTGCAATTCGCGGATGTCGATCTCCCGACCATCGGCGACGGAGACGTGCTGCTTCAGGTTCGCGCGGCCTCGCTGCACCGTGGCGACTG
Source organism: Actinomycetales bacterium (assembly GCA_038203515.1). Classification (GTDB taxonomy): domain Bacteria; phylum Actinomycetota; class Actinomycetes; order Actinomycetales; family Microbacteriaceae; genus Lacisediminihabitans. The sequence goes on from JBBRDX010000048.1 coordinate 16,831, forward strand.
GCACCTGATGACCGGCCTGCCGTTACTCACCCGCCTCGTCGGCTTCGGCGTGCGTCGCCCCAAGCAACGCATCCGCGGAATGGATGTCGCAGGCATCGTAGAGAGCGTTGGCAGCAGGGTGACCGGCCTGAAGCCGGGTGATCAGGTGTTCGGCGTCTGCCGGGGATCACTCGCCGAATATGCCAGCGCATCGGCAGAGCTACTCGTTCCCCTGCCCGCCGGGGTCGGTTTCGAGCAGGCCGCGGCGGTGCCCACGTCGGGTGTTTCCGCACTGCAGGGTGTGCGCGATGCGGGCCGTCTCACCGCGGGCCAGCGGGTGCTGGTCATCGGCGCGGCTGGGGGAGTCGGCATCTTCGCCGTGCAACTGGCGAAACAGCTCGGCGGCGTCGTCACCGGGGTCTGCAGCACCGCGAAAGTCGAGCTGGTGAGGTCGATCGGCGCGGACGCAGTGATCGATTACGAGCGCGAGGACCTCGGCACGGCGCGTTACGACCTCATCCTCGACCTCGCCGGGAACCGTACGGTATCGCTCCTGCGCCGATCCCTCACCGCGACGGGCACGCTCGTGATCGTCGGAGGGGAGAAGGGTGGGCGCCTCCTCGGGGGCTTCCAGCGCACGCTCGGTGCACTGGTTGTCTCCCTCTTCGTGCGGCAGCGGTTGACGGGTCTCGCGGCGGTGCAACGGAGGAAGGACCTCCTCCTGCTCGCCGACCTGCTCGCGGCCGGATCGCTCGCCCCGGTCATCCATCGGGTCTATCCGCTTGGCGAGGCGATCGACGCGCTGCGGATGCTCGAGAGCGGTGACCCGCACGGAAAGCTGGTCATAGCACCGTAGCCGCGGAGTCAGAGTCGGTCGTGCTCGGCCGCCTCGCTCGGGGTGAGTGGGATGGCTGCGGCCGGGAGCAGGGCCACCGCCGCGAAGGCGAACGGATAGCCGACCAGTCCGATCAGCGCTCCGAGTGCCCGACCAGCCCAGGACGGCCCGGCCATCTCAGCGACGGAGGTGAACGCGAGCCCGTTGTCGGCCACTGTGACGGTCATCGCGATCACCAGGACGATCGCGGCGGCACCCCAGCGCGGCTCCCCAGCGCGGCTCCCCGAAAGCCGCGAGCACCAGCATCACGGCGGATGCCGAGATCGGGACCCAGCGCAGCGGCCGAACGCGGCTGCCGACTCGGTCGCTCAGCACGCCGACCACGATGCGCCCGATCGCCCCGACGAACCGTGCGGCACCCACCAGTACACCGGCAGCAAGGGTCGACCAGTGCAACTCCGTGACGAGCCAGACCAATCCGAAGATCGACAGTGTGAACCGGGGAAAGACGAGCAGCAGCGACACCGCGTGGATGCGCCAGAGGAACCCGCTTCCCCGATAGGGGTTGGCGGTCGGCATCCCGGGTACCTTCGCCGGTCGCGGGGGATCGCGGATGCCGATCGCGCACGCCACGGCGAGCACACCC
>JBBRDX010000049.1:0-17998 GCA_038203515.1 Actinomycetales bacterium
AAGTCGGCCTCATTCTCGACCAGTTCCAGCGCACGCTGCTGGTGTGAGCTCGACGACAGCTCGTGGGTGAGAGCGATCACCGAGGCTCGGTAGCGCGAGATTCGCTCGATCACCTCGGACATGGACTCGGTGACGATGTACTTGGCGCCGTCGACCATGATCAGGGTGGTGTCGGGATTGGCGGTGATGCGCTCGATGAGATCTGGATTTATCGCAAAATGGCTGTCGTTGAGCCGCGTGACTACGATCATGAGCGCATCCCTGCTGGTGGTGAAACCGGCCCATCCTGGTCCGTTACACACCACTATCGGCAGGTGCCGACGTGCGGTTAGCGGATGGCTTAACAGCGAAAGCACCCCCGACCAGATCGGCCGGAGGCGCTTCGATACCGAGGGTGTCAGCGCTTGAGGTTGGTGAGCTCCTGGAGCACCTCATCGGAGGTGGTGATGATGCGGGCGTTGGCCTGGAAGCCCCGTTGGGCGACGATCAGGTTGGTGAATTCCTGGGAGAGGTCCACGTTCGACATCTCGAGCGCGCCTGCCTGCAGGGCGCCGAGGCTGCCCGATCCGGGGGCCCCGATGTTTGCGTTGCCGGAGTTGAAGGTGGCCCGGTAGCCGGAGGAGCCGGCCTTCTCGAGGCCACCCGGGTTGGAGAAGGTCGCGAGCACGATGCGGGCGATCGCCTGGGATGCCCCATTGCTGAACGATCCGACGAGAGTGCCGTCCTTCGAGAGCGTGTACGACTTGAGGGTTCCGGCGGCGCGCCCATTTTGGTCGGAGACCGCAACGGTCGTGAGCCCGGCGAATCCAGTGAGCTTCGACATGTCCACGGCGATGCCGCCGATGGTCATGGTGCCCGCGGATGTCTGCACCCCGGACACAAAGGTGAGCGAAGCGGTGCCGGTTGCTCCGTTGGGGTCAGTGCCCGCGACATCCCAGCCCGCAGCGGTCTTGGTGAAGTTGAGCGAGACGGTGCGGGCGCCACCGGTGGCATCGTAGACCTGCACGTCGCGCACGAGTGCGGTGCCGACTGCCGCACCGGCGGGAAGGTTACCCGCGACGGTCGTCGACGAGGTGACGACCGCCGGGGCGACGATACCGAGCGGGAGTGTGATGTCGCTGACCGCTCCGCCATCGGCGACCACGCCGTTGATGGCGGTGTAGCCCTGCACGATGGAGCCGTCCGGGGTGACCAGGCGACCGGCGCCATCGAAGTCGAACGAGCCCGCCCGCGTGTACAGCGTCTGGGTGCCCGTCTTGGTGACGAAGAATCCGTCACCCGAGATCATCATGTCTGTCGCGCGACCGGTGGACTGGGCGGAACCCTGGGAGAAGTTGGTGGAGATGCCGGCCACGCGCACTCCGAGGCCGACCTGCGCGGGGTTGGTGCCACCGATCTGCGCCTGGGGGCCCCCCGCGCCCTGCGTGAGCTGCGAGAGGGTGTCCTGGAACTGGGTGGCCGACGACTTGAACGCCGTGGTGTTGACGTTGGCGATGTTGTTGCCGGTGACATCGAGCATGGTCTGGTGCGAGCGGAGTCCGGAGATCCCGGAATACAGTGAACGAAGCATGAGGTGCTGCCTTTCGGTTGGATGTGGTGGATGGGGATGTCGTGGATCAGGCGGACGTGCTGGTGATGCCGGAGATGGTGTCGAGCGCGACGTCGACGCCGCCGACCTTGACCTGGGGAACGCTTCCGGCGAAGGAGACGCTCGACGCCGTGCCGATGTGACCCACGCCCGCGGCATCCGAATAGCTGACCTGTTTGCCGACGATCGCCGCGGCCGCAATGCGCATCTGCAGGGAGAAATTCTCCGTGCTCGTGGTCGAGAGCTCGGTCATCTTCTCCATCATCGACAGCTGCGTGGTCTGGGAGATCATCTGGTTGGTGTCCATTGGCGCACTCGGGTCCTGGGTGCGCAGCTGGGTGACGAGCAGCTTCATGAACACCTCCGAGTCCATGGTCTGTTTGGGCGCGCGGGTGGTGGATCCGCTATAGATGCCGGATGCTGTGGCTGCCGTGGCTGCCTGCACCGTTCCGGTGATTCCGTCGATTGCCATGAGCGCGTCTTCCTATGCCAGTACGTCGATGGATGAGGTGGAGAGGATGCGGGTCGGCGCGGCAGCGGCATCGCCGTCCGCGACGATCCCGGCAGGCACGATGAAGGCGCGCCCGGGCCGGGAACCCGTGTCGCCGCGCCGATCGCGGGCATCGCTCGGCTGGTTCTGCGATGACAGGTCGAGGTTGGCCCCGACTCCCGCTCCGGCGAGATCCTTGCGCAGATCGGGCAGGATCGCCCGAATCGCGTCGCGGCCCAGGTCCGTCGGCGCGAAAAGCTCGACCCGGATACCGTCCGGGCTCACGTGCGCGCGCACCGTCACGGGACCGAGAGTGTCCGGCGTCACGCTGATGGTCATCGTGTGTGACCCGGGTGCCGCTGTGGCTAGGGTGAAGATCGGGCGAGCGAGCTGGCCGGCGAAGGGGGTGTTCTGCGCCGGCGCGGGTGCGGCCGTAGGGGTCGATGCGGCGACCGCCTCCAGCCGGACCGGAGGTGTCGCAATCGCCGGCATCGCGATCGACTGTTGTGCTGCGGTGTCCGTCGCTGGGGAGGCTGACCGGGTGCGGGCGGCGGCGGGATTGGACGCCGCGGGGGTTGCTGCGCCTTGGGTTGCTGCCGCCTGGGTCACTGCCGCCTGGGTTGCTGCAGGGGGAAGTCGCCCAGGGGCGGAGGTCACTGCGGCGGACGTGGGTGGTGCTGAGAGCGGGACCACGGAGGCGAGGGTCGCCGAGTCGGTCGACGCATCCGCCAGGGGAACCGCCGTGGGCTGCGGCGGGAGGGAGGGAGCGACAGTCGGCACCAGCGTGGGCACGACTGCGGGCAGCGCGACCGGCAGCGCACCCGCCAGCACAACCGCCGAGAGGGCATCCGGTACCGGATGGTCTGTCGCCGAGGGCGACGCCGGGTCGGCGTGGTCGGCCGGGTCTTTTGCGGCGCCCTTCACGGCAGAGTCGGGGGTGCCGGCGGGCGTGACGGATGCGGCGAGGACCTGGAGCACGGCGGCAGTGAGCGCGGCGGAAGAAACAGGTACGGCGGGTGCATCGGCGGATACCAGCGCGGCCTTCGCGTCGGTCATCACCGCGCCGAAGCCGCTGGCGGAGGCCGAGCTGTTCGCCTGGCCGGCCGTCGAGGGTGCTGCGGTCGGAGCTGCGGAGAGGGCGACGAGAGTCATCCGGCATCCACCTCCCTTGCGCGGTGCCAACTCGTCGACGAGATCTCATCGAGCACGGCCTGCTCGGCCACGAGCATGCCGTTCGCCACCGCGTCGTCGAACCGGACCTCGAGCTTCTCGAGCCCGATCGACCGCGCGCGAGCGGCGGTGAAGGCGGCATTGGCGACGTCCAGGGAGGCCCGGTGATCGCAGTCCAGCGCCTGGAGCTCGGCGAGCATGCTCCGCGAAGCGGCGCGAGATGCCGCGACGGCGTAGAGCACGGAGGCACTGGTGGCCTCACTGGAGGTGGCACCGAGCGAGGATCGGGCACGTCGCTGGCGTGCAGTGCCCTCCGCAACCCTGGCGTTGGCCGCCGAGAGATCGATCGCGGCCTGGTCCTGCTGCACCTGGCGCAGCCGGAGGAGTCCGGCGAGCGGAAATGAACGGGCCATCAGTTACCTTCCAGGATTCGGACGAGCGAAGTGAGCTGCGCCCATGCGTCGTCGGAGGTCGACTGCTGGCTGATCCTCTGCTGGAGAAACGCGTTGATCGACGATTCGTGGTCGACGGCAGCGTCGACGAGGGGGTTCGCGCCACGCTGGTAGGCGCCGACGTCCAAGAGGTCCTGGGCCGCACGGCGCGCCGCGAGCGTTGCGCGAAGCACCTGGGCCGCGTGCGCCTGCCCGGGTGAGATCACCCGGGTAGCGACGCGGGAGATCGAGTGGAGCACGTCGATAGAGGGGAAGTGACCCGAGACCGCGAGTTTGCGGTCGAGCACGACGTGGCCGTCGAGAAAGGAGCGGGCGGCGTCGGCGATCGGCTCGTTGTGATCATCGCCGTCCACCAGCACCGTGTAAATGCCGGTGACGGATCCGGTCTCGGCGGTTCCGGCCCGCTCGAGCAGCTGTGCGAGCAGCGAGAAGGTCGACGGCGGGTAGCCTCGGGTTGCCGGCGGTTCGCCGACGGAGAGTCCGATCTCGCGCTGTGCCATGGCCACCCGGGTGAGGGAGTCCATCATGAGCATGACATCCGCCCCCCGGTCACGGAACGACTCTGCGATGCGGGTTGCCATGAAGGCGGCGCGCAGTCGCATCATCGCCGGCTCGTCCGAGGTAGAGACGACGACGATCGAGCGGGCGAGCCCCTCCGCGCCGAGGTCGTCCTCGAGGAACTCGCGAACCTCACGTCCGCGCTCGCCGACCAGCGCGATCACCGAGACCTGGGCATCCGTGCCCCGCGCGATCATGGAGAGCAGCGAGGACTTGCCGACTCCGGATCCCGCGAAGAGCCCGAGGCGCTGTCCCCTGCCGATCGTCGTAAGGGTGTCGAGCACGCGCACGCCGGTCTGCAGCGGGGTGTCGATACGCGCGCGGTGCATCGCGGAGGGACTGTCGTTATCGATGGAGACCAGCCGCGTGATGTCGAGCGGACCTTTGCCGTCGATGGGGCGGCCGAGACCATCAATCACCCGACCGAACAGGCCCTTGCCGGTCGGGACGAGCACAGGGAGTCCGCGCGACCGGGCCGGAGCGCCGGCGTTCACCCCGGTGAGGCGGCTGAGCGGCATGCAGCGGATGCCCGACGGCGTAGTCGCGATCACCTCGGCGTCGAGAAAGCCGGTGCCGCCGTCGGCGACACTGTCGCCGACGCGCACGAGGTCGCCGATGGCGCAGTCCAGTCCAGTGATCTCGAGTCCGAGTCCGACGATGGATGAAACGACGCCTACCCGTTCCGGACGGGCGGCAGCGAGGGCGGCGCGGAAGCGGCCGGGGTGCGGTCGCCAGGTCGAGGTCACGAGTTATCCCCCAGGATCGCCGCTCTGGCACGCGCCACCGCGGTTGCAATTCGGGCATCGAGAAAGCCGAGTGGCAGATCGGCGATGGCGTCGCCGCGGGTGAGAGAGGCATCCGCGGTGAACGAGACGCCGGAGGCGGCCCGCACGGTCTCATCGAGCACGCCGAGGTCGAGCGGATTCAGCCGGATGGTCGTGATCGTCGCCGGATCCACCACAGCGAGCGCGCGGGCGAGGGCCGCTCCGGCCGAACGCTCGCCGTCCGCGAGCTCAGTACCGATGATCGTCTCGGCGAGGTCGAGGGCGGATGCCGCGATCGCATCCTGTGCGTCGGTCACCACGGGCAGCAGGCGGCTGTCGAGCGCGAACGCCGCTGCCGTGAGCACCGCGATCGCCCGGTCAGTGCGTGCTCCGTCGTGCAGGAGTGCTGCGCGGTGCTCGGCGTCGAGCGCGGCCTTCTGTCCGGCGAGCTCGGCGCCCGCAGCACGGAGCCCCGCCGCGTAACCGGCAGCGTGCCCGGCCGCGCGGCTGTCGGCATCCGCCCTGTCCCGCTCGGGGGTGGCCGGCAGAGCAGGGAAGGTCATGGGGAAGAAGTCACGCGACATACTCTTCCTCGTCTCCGCGCTGCAGTGTGATGATGCCTTCGGCCTCGAGGTTGCGGATCGCCCGCACCACTTCGGCGCGAGCCTCTTCGACCTGGGTCATCTTCACCGGGCCGAGGGCAGCGATCTCGTCTTCGAGGATTTCGCGGTTGCGCTCCGAGATGTTGGCCCGGATGACCTCGACCAGGGCCTCGCCCGAGCCCTTCATCGCCACGGCGAGGATGCTCGAATCGATGCCGCGCAGCACCTGCTGCACGTCCTTGCGGTCGAACTTCACGAGGTCGGCGAAGGTCAGCATGCGCGAACGAACCTCTTCCGCGAGGGTCGGATCGAGCCCGTCGAGTCCATCGAGTACGGACCGCTCGGTCGAGACATCCGCCCGGTTGATGAGGTCGACGACGGCTTGGATTCCGCCGACGATCTCCACCGTGTCGTGGGCCGTCACGACGGTGCTCGCGCGCCCCTTGAGGGTGTCGGCGACAACGCGGACCGCCTCGGGAGTGGCCGTTCCCATGGTGGCGATGGCCTTCGCCACGTCAGTTCGGAGGCTGTGGTCGAGAGCGGCGAAGACCGGGGAGGCGTGGTCGGGGCGCAGGTGCGCGAGCACGAGCGCGACGGTCTGCGGCAGTTCGCCGTCGAGCAGAGTGAGCAGCTGGCCGGTTTCGGCGGTGTCGAGAAACTCGAAGGCCTTGCCTGCCATTGACGACGCGACCCGGTTCATGACGCCGGCGGCCTTCTCGGCGCCGAAGGATGCTTCGAGCAGGCCCGCCGCGAACTCGCGGCCCCCGTGGGACTTGCGTCCACCCTTCGTGACGAGGTCGTGGAACTCGAGGATGGTGCGTTCGGAGACGATGGTGTCGACGCGGCGCAGTCGGATGATCTCGGCGGCGATCTCCTCGGCCTCGGTCTCGTTGAACTGCTTCATGACCGCAGCCGCGCGCACTTGATCCATGTTCATGAGCACGACAGCCACCTTCTGGGTGCCCGACAGGGTCAGGGCCGCCTCGGTCATGCGGGCTGCCGATCGTCCATCAGGCCGCGCAGGATCTCGGCAGTGCGCTCGGGATCCTTGCCGGCGAGGGCATCGATCTCGGCGCGTTTGCGTTCGGTGTCGCCCGGCTCGACGAGGGGCACCTGCGTGTAGGTGAGGGCGGGCGGCGGCTCGTGGGCGGTCAGGGCGATCGGTCGCGTCTGGTCGCTCATCATGGCGCGCAGTTCGGCGAGTTCGGTCATCTCCTGCAGCTCGCGGTCCTCCTGGCTGCGGCTGCGGAAGCGTCGCGAGATGAGGAACAGAGCGACGATGATCGGCAGCGCGATGGCGAGCGCCGTCACCGCGGTTCGGATGAGACCGGCGGTGCGATCGGCGCTCGCCGCGGCGTCGGCAGCGGCGAGCGCCTTCGTTGCGGCTGTGACCCCGGCGGTATTGAAGGACACCAGTTCGATCGCGACCGAATCACCGCGGGTCTTGTCGATGCCGGCGGCGGCGTTCACGAGGGATATCAGGTTGGCCTTGTTAATCCCGGCGACCGCCTTGTTCACCGCGACCGAGACGGTTTGGCGGGTGATCGCTCCCGCGGGGATGGTGGTCTGCTCGGTGAGCTTGTTGATCGCGTTGTTCTTGGTGATCGAGGTGGCACCGGTAGTACCGGTGGTGGTTCCGGTCGTCGGGCCGGCCGTCGAGGTGGCGCTCGGCACTGCGATGTTGTCCGGTCCGAGGATGCCGGCGGACATGCCCGATGCGGTGCTGCCGCCGGTGCCGTCGCTCTGCGCCGATACGCTCAGTGCGGGCGATCCGTCCGGGGTGGTGAAGGTCTCCGTGGTTCGCTGGCCCGAGTTCTGGCTCACGTCGGCGGCGACCACGACGGTGGCGTTGCCCGGCCCAACGACCTTGTCGAGCATGGCCTGCACCGAGTTGCGCACGCGCTCTTCGTAGTCTGAGGCCTGCTTCGAGCCGCTGCCCGCGACATCCACTCCCGCAGCCGAGAGCACGAGGCCCTGGGCGTCGACGACCGAGACGTCCCTGGTATTCATTCCGTCGATGGAGGAGGAGGTGAGGTGCACGATCGCCTGTACCTGGTCGACATTGAGGGTCACGCCGTTGTCGGTCGCGATGAAGACCGACGCGGTCGGGTCGGTCTTCTGCGAGACGAAGACGGTGTCCTTCGGAATAGCGAGCTGCACGGAAGCCGTCTTGACACCCTTCATCGCCTCGATCGTGTGGGCGAGCTCGCCCTCGATCGCGCGCTTGTACGTGACGTTCTGCTGGAACTCGGATGCCGTGACGCCCATCTTGTCGAGCAGCGAATAGCCCCCCGTCGAGGAGGAGGGCAGGCCGGCCGCTGCGGCCTTGAGGCGCTCCGCGTAGACACTGCCTTCCGGCACCATGATCGTGCCGCCGCCGCCGGTGATCTCGTACTGCACGCCATCGGTACGCAGCTGCTCGACCAGGGTGTTCGCATCGGCGCCGCTGAGTCCCGAAAAAAGCGGGCTCAGCTGGGGGCGGGTGACCCAGAACGACAGGGCGGCGATTCCTAGCGCGAGCACGGCGAAACCGATAATCGCCATGGTGCGCTGCGCGATCGTGAACTCGCGGATGGTGTGGGTGAGTCGGCGAAGCACCGAACTGATCGGAGCGGGCATCAGGCTTGCATCCTCATGATTTCGTTGAATGCGTCTACACCCTTATTGCGCACGGCGGCCACGAGCTCGAGGGTCACCTGGGCCCGGGTCGAGGCGATCGTGGCGTTGTGGATGTCGGAAAGGTTGCCGGTGACGACCTGGAGGGCCAGCGTGTTGGAGGTCGACTGCAGCCGCTGGAGGTTGTCAACGGCGCCGCCCAGCTCGCTGGCGAAGCTGGTGGCGCTGGTCGCGTTGGCGCCGCTTGCCGCGCTTGTATTGTTCGCCGGGGAGAGGGCGCTGGTGCCGGAGACGCCGGAAACACCGGCGACCGAACCGAACGACGAGATGTCCATCAGGAACGACCAATCTGCAGGGCTGCCTGATACGTCTCTTTGGCGCGGTCGACGACCGCCGCGTTGGCCTGGTAGCCGCGCTGGGCCATGATGAGCTGGCCCATCTGCGAGGCAAGGTCGATGTCGGGGTGCTTCACGTAGCCGTCCTTGTCCGCGAGAGGGTTGGCTGGTTCGTAGACGAGACGACCTGCCGCATTGCCGTAAGCGATGCCCTGCACGTAGGCGCCGGTGTTACCGGCCCCCTCCTGTGCGACGACATAGCGCGCCTGGAAGGCCGGTCCGCTCGTGGGCTTGACCGTGTTGATGTTGGCGAGGTTGTCGGAGACCGCGTCGAGCCACTTGCGGTGCAGGGTGAGGCCGGTGCCGGCGATGCCGATCGCGTCAAAAGTCATCAGCTGCTCTTCAGTGCGGCGCGCATGGCCGAGAATTCGTTGCCGGCGGCCTGGGTCGCAAACTGGTAACGCAACACGGTGTCGATATTTGAGAGTGTCTCGGTGTCGAGATTGACGTTGTTGCCATCGATGAGGGTTGGTTCGAGCGAGCGCTTGGTCTCGGCGGCCACATGCCCGTTCCCGTTCGCCACGGACTTGGCGAGTGCCGCCTCGAACACGACGCGCTTGGCGTGGTATCCCGGAGTGTTGACGTTCGCGATGTTGTCGGCGATGGTGCGCTGGCGCAGCGCCAGTCCATCGAGCGCGCTACCGAGCGCCGCAGAGGTGACGGATTCGAGCACAGCGGTTCCGTTTCTTCGTCAATGTCCTGACGGCCGATCCGTGGCCTCGTGTCGAGCAATCCGTGCCCTTGTCCCCACCTATCGGACGAGCTGGTCGCGCCGTTAGGCCATGCTCCCGAAAGGGGGGTCAGTCCCGCTCGGTCAGCCCGTGCTCGGTCAGCCCGTGACGTCGAGGTAGGCGGCGTTTCCCGAGGAGTCGACGCGGGTGGGGATGCTGTCGAGCGCGGCGAGGTGACGGCCGGTCAGCAGCATCCGCTGTTCGAGCGCGGCGATCGCCCGCCCCTGGGCGCCCAGCACGCTCGCGGCCCGCGATCGCAGCTCGCCGGGCAGGTCGCCGAGATTGTTGGGAAGGCTCCAGTCGGCATGGGCCGCGTGGGTGAGCCCGTTACCGGGTGCGTCGAGGTCGTGCTCCATCGTGGCGAGCACGTCCGCCCAGCCATCATGCCGCGCGCGGTGCGACGAATCCGGCCCGCGCGAGCCGAGCTCAGGCAACGCCGAGTTCCCGGGACTCGCCGCGCGACGCAGCCTCGGGCACAGCGAGCTGGCTCGCGGCCTCATGCCAGGCGTCGCGGAGCGGGGAGAGCAACTCGATGCTCTCGCGGATGGATGCCGCATCCCGGCGCACATTTGCGAGTACCAGCAGGTTTCGGCAGTAGTTGTAGAGCGCGAGGAGTCCCTCGCCGCCATCCCACAGCTCCACCCTCAGCGACGACGTGAGCTCGGCCACGATGGCCTGGGCATGCAGCAGGTTCGACGAGGCGACCGCCCAGTTCTGCTCGGTATGCGCGATCAACGCGCGGTCGAGGTCGAGCAGCAGCCGGTCGTAGAGCATCGTGAGCAGTCGCACGGGAGAGGCCGAGAGAATGGCGTCGTTCGTGTACTGCGAGCGCTGGGCGCTGAGTGTCAGTGTCATGATGTTCATCCCGTCCTTGTTGTCGAGAGTGCGGAGAGTTGGGAGCTGAGGGCCGAGGACTGCGCCTTCATGTTGCTGAGCAGCACTTCCATGGCCGAGTAGGTGCGCTGGAGAGTGCTCTTGCGACTGGCGAGGCGAATGTCCCAGGCCGAGACCTGGTCGCCCAGGTTCTTCACCTGGCTCTGATCGCCGGTGATCTTGTTGGTCAGCGTGCCGGTGTACCTGTCCGATGCCGCCGTCGCTGCGGCCGCGAGACGAGTGGCGACGGTCTGCACCGCCGCCATGACCGTTTTCGGATCTGTCGCGAGCGCCGCCGCGAACCTGTCGGGGTCGAAGCTGATGGTGCCGGTGCGGGTGAGCACGATGCCGTACTCGGAGGGCGAGCGGCCATTGATCGGCGCGCTTGCGGCATCCAGCGTCTTCTGGCGGATGTCGCGGATGCCTCCGTCGCCGGCGAAGACTCCTGCCGCCGTGGTGGTCTTGCCGGAGGCATCCGTCGTCGTGGTGACTGCGGTCTGCGCCGCGATCAGTACGAACGCGCTGCTGATTGCGTCGACGAGTCCCTTGGCCACGGCGGTGATCCTGGAGTCGTCACGACTGACGGTGATGGTCACCGGGTCCGCCGAGACAGCGGATGCGGTCACAGTGACGCCGGGCAGGAGGTCGGTGAAGGTGTTGCTCGCCGAGGTGATGACCTGTTCGGCGGGGGTGCCCTTCCACAGGGTGACGCTCGCGTTCTGCGCCGTCTTGATCACGGCGCTTCCCGGTGCGGCCAGCACGTTCGTCGCGGTGCCGGCGGAGACATCCGCTGCGGTTCCCTGATAGACGGTGAAGGCCGAATCCACCCCCGTCGTTATGCTGGAGAACTGGAGGCGATAGAGCGTGGTGCCGCTTCCGTCGACACCGGAGGCGACCCTGGTGGCGGTGACGCCGGCGGTCGAGGAGTTGATGGCCGAGGCGACGTCGTCGAGGGAGGTGGATGCCGGGGTGATCTCGAGTGGCGTGCCGGAGTGGCCGACGATCGTGATGGTGGCAGGAGATGGCCACGCGGCCATTGCGGCGGACACGCCGACCTGTGACTGGGCCAGCGCGCTGACGACCACCTGGAGTTCCCCCACGCTCGCCCCGGTCGCGACGGCGGCAGAGAGAGCGGGGGAGGAGCTTTTCGCGGAGTAGAGGTCGAGGCTGCCGACCTTCGCGGCGGTGGTCGCGGAATCCGCGAGCGTCGCCATGCGGGTGTTGAGGCCCTGCAGTGCGGTGATGACGGTGGTGGTCTTCGTGACCTGCGCCTTGAGCAGGGCCTGGGGAGCCGCTTCCGCCGTCATCAGCTGGGTGATGAGGGAGGTGGTGTCGAGGCCGCTGGAGAGCCCGTCGAGGGAGATTCCCATGTCCATCCGTCCCTTCGTCTGGCGTTTTTTCGAAATCAGTAAAACTGGTGCGGTAAACGCCCGGCGGACATCACGGTGAGAGGTCCAGTTCCCCTCGCGATGAGCCACCGGGCGTTGCTTGTTACACACCGGCCGAGCTATCCGACCGAGCTATCCGATCGGGCTATCCGATCGGGCTATCCGATCGGGCTATCCGATCTAGCGGAGGAGCTGCAGCACGCCCTGGTTGCCCTGGTTGGCCTGCGCGAGCATCGCGGTGCCGGCCTGGGACAGGATGTTGGAGCGGGTGTACTTGACCATCTCGGACGCCATATCGGTGTCGGTGATGCGCGACTTCGCCGCCGTCAGGTTCTCGGTGGAGACGCTCAGGTTGCGGATGACGCTTTCGAAACGGTTCTGCTGCGCACCGAGGTCGGCACGAGCGGTCGACACCGCGGTGATGTTGGTGTCGAGCGTTGCGATGCTCGTCAACGCGACGGCACTGCTGGAGAAGCCGGTGCCCGCGAGCGTTGTGATTGCCGCGCCGATGGTGGAGACGTTGGTCAGGTTGACCGCGATCTGGTCCTGGGCCGCAACGCTTCCCGCACCGACCTGGAAGGTCAGTGACGTGTTTGAGCCATCGGCGAGCTTCGTGCCGTTGAAGTTGGCCGAGGCACCGATCCGCGTGAGCTCCGAGCCGAGCGCGGTGACCTCAGTCTGGATCGCGGAGCGCGACGCCGTGTTGTTCGAGTCGTTGCCGGCCTGAACGGCGAGGTCACGGACGCGCTGCAGGATGGTCTGCACCTCGGAGAGCGAACCTTCAGCGGTCTGGATGACGCTGATGCCGTCCTGCGCGTTGCGGCTGGCGACCGTGAGGCCACCGACCTGCGACTGCAGTCCCTGGGAGATTGCGAGGCCGGCTGCGTCGTCCGCGGCGTGGTTGATGCGAAGACCACTGGAGAGCTTCTCCAGCGACTTGGCGAGATCGTTTTGCGTGTTGCTGAGGTTCCGGTACGAGTTGAGTGCCGAAATGTTGGTGTTGACCTGCATACCCATGATGTATTCCTCCGTGATGTTGGGTGAGTTCTAATCGGCCCATCCGTGGTCCGACACCTTCAGCTATCGGCCGCTCTCGCTGGTGCGTTAGGAGCCGGGCTGAAATCTTTTTGGTTCTCTTTACGACAGTTTGTTAGGAAGCCGCCGCGCTGCTGGCCTGCGGCAGGGAAAGGTGCGAGAGCTCCGCCATCGCGTAGCTGGCCACCCGGGCGAGGTAGGCGCTGCGGGCGACGGGGGCGATGCGGGAGACCGGCTGGTACGCGGCGTCACTGCCGGTGGGCAGCTCGCCCGTTTTGTAGGAGTCGGCGAAGTAGGAGTCGGAGTAGTGGGTCTCGAGCCCGTCGCGTAGCAGGCGGATGGCCTCGGCCCGCTGCTGGGAGACGGCGGAGTGGGTGATTCCCATCTCGTCGGCGATCTCCTTGACGGTGCGGTCTTCGAAATAGACCTGGCGCACGATGATCCGCATCTTCTCGGGGAGTGCCTCCACGGCCGCGGCCAGATAGTCGAGCCGTTCAGCAGAGAGGAGTGATTCCTCGGGAAGAGCCGTGTCGGCGATGAGGAACTCGGCGGTGGTGTCATCGAGCGTAGAAACCGTGCGGGCCGCGTCGGTGAGGCCAGCGGTCACCTCGCTGCGGTCGACCCCGAGCGAGGAGGCGATTTCGTCGACGGAAGGGGTGCGACCGAGAGCGGCGGTGAGGGTTTCCTTCACCGCGAGGGTCTCCCTGATGCGGCGGCGCGCGCCGCGGCTGGCCCAATCGCTCGACCGCATCTCATCGGCGAAGGCGCCGACGATGCGGCGGCGGGCGAAGGCCCCGAAGGGGATGCCGAGCGTGGGGTCGAACGCATCCGCCGAGGTGATCAGGGCGACGGCACCGGCCGAGGCCAGGTCGTCACGGGAGAGATGGGTCGCCTTGGCCCAGACCTCGGAGACGAGGTAGCCCACCAGCGGAAGATTCTGCACAACGAGCGCGTTGCGTTCTGTCCTGTTCACGTGCCTTGCCCCCGGATGCGATCCCAGCGATCACGTTGCGGTCGGCGCCTCTTGCTCAAGCTGAGGAGATGGCGCCTGCTAAAAAACGGACTGTTTTTCGGGTAAGGGTCGTGCGAATAGATCGGGAGTTTGTGCGGGTGTTGAACGAGTTCGAGGATCGGATTCCCCATCGACCTGAGGTGACTCTATCGGCCGGAAGGACTCCATCCTGCCCCCCTTTTTAGTGGCATCTACTCAAGTAACGTCCCCATTACGGGGGCAAATGTACCCCGATCACAGTCGCCGGTCCTCCATGTAGTGGACACGCCGAATGCTCAGCTCTGCGACTTATCGAGTTCGGGCCTTACCTGCGGGATACCCTTGCCGATAGTTCACCTCGTCGAGCGAGGTGGAGAAAATGCAGTCGGTACAACGAGCACGGGAATCGTCTGCACTAGTAGACGAACGAACGGGAGACCGCATGAGCGCGAACGAACTCTCAGCCTGCCTGTGGCGCGAGCGTGAGCTCCTCGACCTGCTCGCGTTCAAGCTCGAGGAAGAGCAGTTCCTGCTCACCACGGGCAAGTCCCGCTGGCTGCAGTACGCCACCCGTGAGGTCGAACAGGTGATGGAGCGACTGCGTGCTGCCGGTCTCGCCCGATCGGTCGAAGCCGCGGTCGTCGCCGACGAGTGGGGCGCGCCCCAGAATGCGACCCTCCGCGAACTCGTCGACACGGCACCGGATGGCCCGTGGGCCGACATCTTCATCGCGCATCTTGCCGCACTCACCGAGTACACGGAGCAGATCCGCGATCTCCGCGACCTCAACGAGCACTACCTGCGCACCGCCCTGCGTTTCATCCAGGAGGCGCAGGCCGACGGCGGCACCGAGAGCGGCACCTATGACGCGAACGGTGAATCCGGTGTCGCCAACCCCTCCGCCCAGATCTTCGACCTGAAGCTGTGATCTCATGAGTACCTTCAGCGGCCTGAACGCGGCCTTCACCGGTCTCACCGCCGCCCGGCAGGGACTCGACGTCGTCGGGCAGAACATCGCCAACACCTCGACCAGGGGCTATACCCGCCAGCGCGTCAGCACGGCGGCGGCCGGATCTCTCACCCCGATCGGTCCGCTCGTGCTCTTCCGCGCACAGGTGGGCCAGGGGGTGACCGTCGACGGCATCGCCAGACTCGGCGACGTGATTCTCGACGGGCGCGTTCGCAGCTCGGCCGCGACATCCGGCAACCTCGCCGTTCGCTCCAATGCCCTCAGCACGGTCGAGGCTGCCCTCAACGAACCGGGCAAGAACGGCATCTCCTCCCAGCTGCAGGCCTTCTGGTCTGCGTGGGGGGATGTCTCGCTCCGAGCCGGCGACGAGACCCCGGCCGGCGTGCTGCTGCAGAAGGCGTCCCAGCTCGCCGGGCAGATCGCCACCGGCTACTCGGCGGTCGACTCCGCGTGGACCGATGTGCGCACCAAACTCGACAGCATGGCAGCTGAGCTCAACGACGCCGGCACGCGGGTCGCGGCGCTCAACGGGCAGATCCGTGAGACCCTCGCCACCGGCGGATCGGTCAATGAGATGCTCGACCAGCGATCGGCGCTCACCTCCTCCATCGCAGCCCTCACGGGCGGCACCGTGCGCACCCTCCCCGACGGCACCGCCGAGGTCCTCGTGGGTGGTAACGCACTCGTCTCCGGTGACGTGTTCCGATCGGTCACGGTCACCGGCAGCAATTCCCTCGCCGGTGCGAGCGGCTCGCCCGTCGCGCTGGAATGGACGAATCGACCCGGCCAGTCCGTCGCGGTCGAGTCCGGAGAGATCGCCGGCTCCATCGCGATGCTGGCCGCGGCGAACGGCACCGGCACCGGTGGCGCGATCGCGGAAGCAGCCGCCGGCTACAACCGCTTCGCCACCTACCTTGCTGCTTCCGTCAACACCGCTCACCAGGCCGGTTCCACGCCCTCGGGTGTTACCGGACTCGACTTCTTCGCGCTCTCAGCCAGCGGCCCGGCGGCACTCGGCCTGACGGTCGTACCGACCAGCGCCGCCCAGATCGCGAGTGGTGCCCCGGGCGCGGGGGGCAACAATGGTTCCAACGCCGACGCCATCTGGCAGCTCGGTTCGGCCGCCAATTCTCCTGATTCGGCCTGGTCGGCGTTTGTCACGAAGATCGGCACCGCCTCGAAGACCGCGCTACAGCAGGCCACTCTCGCCGATTCGGTGACTGCCGCGGCCACCGCCGCCCAGCTCGCGAACTCCTCCGTCGACCTCGACGAAGAGAACGTCAACATGCTTACGTTCCAGAAGGCCTACCAGGGAGCAGCCCGGGTCATGACCGCCGTCGACGAGATGCTCGACACTCTCATCAATCGCACCGGGATAGTGGGGAGGTAGCTCATGGTCAATCGAGTGACAAGCCAGACCAGGATGGCGAACTCGCAGTTCAACCTGCAGTCTGCCGCCGCCCTCCTGGCCAAGCTGCAGGATACGGCAACGAGCCTCACGAAGATCACGACGCCCTCGGACGACCCGACCGGCGCCGCAGACTCCATGCGAGTTCGTGCAGCCCAGAGCCAGACCGCGCAATTCGGGCGCAATATCGACGACGGCATGAGCTGGCTCTCCACCGTCGACTCAACCCTCAGCGCGTCCACCGACATCATGCGACAGGTGCGCGACCTCACCGTGCAGGGCGCCAATGACGGCGCCCTCTCTCCCATCGCCAAGGAGGCGATCGCCACCGCTCTCGAGGGCCTTCGTACCGACCTTCTCGGCAAGGCCAACACCACCTACCTCGGCCGCACCGTCTTCGCCGGCAGCTCCGACGCCGGCGTGGCCTTCCGGCCCGACCTGAGCTACACCGGCACCGGCGCAGCCATCACCCGTCGCATCGACACCAACGCGACCGTGCAGGTGGATTCCGACGGCGCAGCTGCGTACGGCACCGGTACCGCCTCTGCCTTCGCTCTTATCGACTCGATCGTGGCGGATCTGCGCTCCGGCGTGAACGTGGGGCCGAGCCTCGCCGCAATAGACACCCGCATGACCGCACTGCTCAACACCCAGACCGCCGCCGGCGCTCGCCAGAACCAGATCACCGCCGCTAAGGATGCCATCGTGTCGAAGACCGGAACTCTCGAGGCGCAACGGGCGGGAATCGAAGACGTCGACGTGGGAGAGATCGTGATCAAGCTCAAGCAGCAGGAGGTCACCTACCAAGCGGCCCTCGCCGTGACGGCGCGTACCCTGCAGCCCACCCTCATGGACTTCCTGCGATGACCGCTACCCTGGCATTCGTCACGCCTCCAGCCGGGCTCGCGCCGCTCACCCGGTTCACCCTCAACGAGGTGTCGGGGGCCGACGGCCTCTACTCGCTGCGTGCGGTCGACAACGGCGCGATCCGGCTGTTCGTGCTCGATGCCGCGATCTACCTGCCCGACTACTCTCCTGAGATCTCAGACGAACACTGCCTGGCCATCGACCTGCACACCGCCGAAGACGCGATGGTGCTCGTGGTCGCGAACCCGGGCGAGAACGGCGCGCGCATGAACCTCCTCGCACCGATCGTGGTCAACGTGCACACGGGCGCCTGCGCGCAGGTGATCCTCGACGACCAGGACTGGCCGCTGCAGGCGGAGCTGGCGACGCGTTCGGCCTGATCCCTGCGGCACCGGGGCCGGCTCTCCTGCCTCGACTAGAGTGACGTGCATCGAGACCACTCGTCGTTATTACTAAGGGGCGGTATGTCGTCACAGCTCGTCCCGATCCCCTCGCCCGGAATCCCCCTCTCCTTCGGCGACCGGGGCACACCCCTCGTGATCCTGGTGCACGACTGGTACGGCCGCCTGCCCTGGCTCGAGAGCTACGCGGCCGCGTTGGCCAGCCAGGGGTATCGCGTGATCGTGCCCGATTTCTACAACGGCGTCGCGACCATCGAGACCGCCACTGCCGAGGTACTCATGGCCCTGTTGGATGTCGCGGGCGCGCTCGCAGAGCTTGACGACATCATCCAGCTGGCCCGTGCCGAAGGCTCCACCCGGGTCGGATTCGTGGGATTCTCCCTCGGCGGTTGGCTGGCGCTGTTGCACGCCCAGAGCGGCGCAGCGGATGCCGTCGTCGCCTATTACGCGACGCTCGGGCTGACCCAGCACGGCGTCATCCCCGCCCCGGTACTGCTGCATCTGGCCGAGATCGACGAGTGGGACGAGGGCGAGGATCCCGAGTCATTCATCAATCGGCTGAAAGACCACGGCACTCCGATCACCGAGTGGACCTACCCCGCCACGGTGCATTCCGTCGCCAACGCGACCATCGCCGATCGGGTCGATGTGAATGCGGCCGCTCTCGCCTTCGCCCGCACCTCCGCGTTTCTCAAGGAC
>JBBRDX010000050.1:0-17444 GCA_038203515.1 Actinomycetales bacterium
ACCGGGATGGTCAGCAGGTACTTGAGCGTCGATCTCGATGCCTCACCCGCGATCATGTCTCCGAACAGGAGGGCGACGACGAGAGTCAGCAGGAAGCCGGCGGTGATCACGAGGATGAAGGCCGTAAACGTCATGCCGCTCGCCTGGGCGAACGCGGCGAGGTCCGTGCGCCCGGCCGCGGGGCCGCCCGCGCGGCCGATGAGGAAGGCGAGGCGCACGACGATCGGCAGGACCGCGAAGATGATGAGCACCACCCGCACGCGCCACTGGCTGAGCTGCCGGGCGAACTCGACCCGGATCGGCAGCGTTCGACGCACTGTTGTCGTGCTCGCCGGGATGGGTCCGGGAGTCCAGGGCGCCGTCGTATCCATCAGACGATCCCTTCCGAGCCGACCATCTCGAGGAACGTCTCCTCGAGGTGCCGACCGCGAGTGACGGAGCGGATGCCGATACCGGCCGCCGTGATCGCGGCCACGACGGACTCCGGACTGTTGCGCGACGGAAGCACGCGGATCGTTGCCTCGGCGAGGATCACGGCCTCGGCTCCGTCGAGTCGACGCACCGCGTGCACGGCGGCCTCGACATCCGTCACTTCGATGGTGAGCTCGTTCGTCTCGCCTGCGAGCTCGGCGACAGGGCCCGCCGCGATGAGTCGGCCACGCGCCATCACCACGACATCGGAGCAGGTCTGTTCGACCTCACCGAGAAGGTGCGAAGACACGATCACGGTGCGGCCGGTCTCCGCGTAGCGACGAAGCACCCCGCGGAGGGCGAAGATCTGGGGTGGGTCGAGTCCGTTGGTCGGCTCGTCGAGGATGAGGAGTTCCGGCATCCCGAGCATCGCCTGCGCGATGGCGAGACGCTGCTTCATACCCTGGCTGTAACCGCCGACGCGTCGATTGATGGCCGTGCCGAGGTCGGCGATGGCCAGCGCTTCGGCGAGGCGGGCATCGGCGCGGGGTCGCCCCGACGCGGCCCAGAACAGCTGGAGATTGCGGCGGCCGGAGAGATGGGGGAGGAAGCCGGGTCCCTCGATGAAACAGCCGACCCTCGTGAGCACGCGGGATCCCGGAGAGACCTTCTCGCCGAAGATTTCGATCTCGCCGGCATCGGGTCGCAGCAGGCCGGTGACCATGCGAAGGGCGGTGGTCTTGCCCGCACCATTCGGGCCGAGCAGTCCGAGCACCTGGCCACGGTGCACCGTGAACGTGAGGTCATCGACCGCGCGGAATCCGCCGCGGTAGTTCTTGGTGAGCCCGCGGATCATTAGCGGCGGCGCGTCATCCGGTCCCTCAGCACCTGTGATAACGCGATCACGGCGTCGATCGGCGAGCGCGGCGATGACCGCGAGGATCAGGCCGAGCAGTAGCACAATCGGGATACCGATGAGCGCTGTCGTCGACGCTGCACCGCCGCCGACAGCCGGGTCGGTCGAGGCGACGGTCGGCAACGAGAGGGTGCCCTCGGTGTTCACGACGAAGGTCGCGGAGGTTGGGGAACCCTGGTATCCCGCATCCGTCGTGCGTAGCGAGAGGGCAATCCTGTCGCCGCGCTCGAACCGCCAGGTCGTTGCCGGAAGGCGCACCCGCACCCGGGTCGCCGAGCCGTCCGCAGGCAGGGAGACTCGCATCGGCGCGACGCCGCCCCCTACGGCGATGTCGGAGCCGCCGGACAGGACCCGCAGCTGGGCGAATAGCAGCACGTCGGTCGGAGTGGCGGATGGCGCAGACACCCGATCCCTGTCGCGCAAGCGCGGCAGCCGCACATCGACCGTTACCGTCGGGGAGCCGACGAGTACGAAGGGGGTGCCGATCGACCCGGTGGAGAATTTCGCCTGTTGTGCCGGCTGTGCGGCAGCGCCCGCGATTCCGCTGCCGATGCCCGCAATGACCGAGTCGACCGCGCCGATACCGGGAAGCGAGGAGATCGTCGCCGGCAGGCCCCCCGGTGGATTGACGACGATGCCAAAGCGACCACCCAGCGGAAGCTTCCGGGTGCTGCCACCATTCAGGCCTGGATAGAGTGCCGCGATGCGAGTCTCGGCGAATCCACGGGCCGAAGCCGGCACGGTGAATGAGAACGGTTCCGATCGAGCCTGCGGCGACGACGTGCCGCGCAGGTGGGTGGCGAGCCACTGGTCGACCGTGGAGGTCGTGCCCGCAGTGGTCGCGCCGGAGGTCTGACCTCCGTCGTGCCCTCCGGCAAACCACGCGACCTTCACCTCTGCTCCCGCTGTGGCGATCTGTAGCGCGTTCGCATTCGCCTGGTCGAGCCCGAAGAGGGTGTCCTCCCGCCCCTGTAGCAGAAGGGTCGGCGCAGTCATCCCGCCGAGAACGGAGGCGGGGGAGGATGCCTCGAGCAGCGTGCGGTCGGTGGCATCGAGCTGCCGGCCACCGACGAGCTTCGTGTATAGGGTGCAGAGTTCGGCGGTGAAGCGTCCGCAGGCTCCAGCGAACGGCGATGCCGCGGCGCCGAAGAGCTGTGTAGCCCACGCCTGCTTAAATACGCCGGGCGTCGCGCTATCCGTCTGGGGCACGAGAGCTTGGGGCAGGTTATTCCAGGTGATGGCCGCGACCACCGCGTCGATTCGGGGGTCGGTTGCACCGAGCATGAGGGCGAGCGCGCCCCCGTAGGACGCCCCGACGACGCCGATGACCGGATCGCCGTCTCGCTTCTCGACCTCGGTGCGACTAGCGAGCACATCGACGAGCCGCTTCGCGTCGGCGATCTCATAGCCGAGGGCGTCGAGCGAGATCCGTCCGCCGGAACGGCCGAATCCGCGTGCAGAGTATGCCATCACGACGTAGCCCTCGCGGCGCATCCGTTCGGCATCTTTCGCGAGCGAGCGCTTCGATCCGCCGAATCCGTGGGCCAGAATCACCGCCGGGGCGGGGCGGGATGTCGCGGGCAGGTACAGGTCGACGTCGAGGCGGATGGTCGCGGTGGACCCCGGGGCCGCCGCCACGGCGATACGGAAACTCTCCGACGCCCCCGCCGGCGTCACCGCCATCGCGACCGGGGTACCACCACCCACCACGAACAGGAACAGCACCACCGCGCCGACAGCCGCTCGCCACCCGCGGAAGTGGGAGTGGCTCATAGGTTTGTCCTTCACGTGACGGGCTCAGGAGAAACCGAGCCTACGTGATCCTGCCAAAAATCACCCTTGTGGTCTGTTTACCTTCGTGCGCGACAATGAGGCTCATGTCAAAGAGAATCGATGCATCGCTGAAGGACCTGATCAAGGCCCTGCGCAAGCACGCGGAAGCCGTCGGAGCCAGTCGTGTCTCCCTCAAGAAGTCCCAGCGCGCGGCAGCGAAACTGCAGTCGGCAGCGTCGGCCTACGCGGCTGCGGTTCATGCCAAGACGGGGCTTGACAGTCCGTTCAATGGTGTCCTGACCCCCGGGCTCGAGAACGTGACGCTCAACTCCCTGCTCGCCGAGCGCGATGCGCTGGCCAGTCACTCGAAGAAGACCGAGCCCGCCGCGTCGTCGACCGCACTCTAAAGCAAAGCCTGGAAGAGGTCCGGTTCTAGAAGAGGTCCGGGCTCGGGGTGCTGGTGTGACGGATGGCGACATCCGCGTGCCGATCGAAGCGGTAGCCCACCCCACGTACCGTTCGCACGATGTCTTCGTACGATCCAAGCTTCGAGCGCAGACGGCGCACGTGAACGTCGATGGTGCGCTCGTTGGGGGCATCGTCATCGCCCGCCGACCAGAGTGACGCGATCAGCTCGGCACGGTCGATGGTTCGCCCCTCCCGAAGCACGAGGTACTGAAGCAGCTCGAATTCCTTGTACGTAAGGGCGGCCGTCTCGTCGTCGAGCACGACACGCTTGCGGGAGAGGTCGACCACGACACCCCGTCGGGTCTTCTCTTCCGGCTCGGGCTGCTGGCGGTGCTTGGCCAGGGCCGAGGGGTCCTGCAGAGCGAGCCGCACGACCTCCACGTCACGCCCGCCGGCGCCCTGCGGTGCGAGTGCCACTGCAGCGTAGGTCTCGGAAGCGGGCACGAGTTGCTTCGTGAGAGCGCGCAGCGCCGCAACGATGCTTCCGAGGTCGGTTCCGGCAGCGGCGGCCTTGAGTTCGTCGACGCCGACGTAGAGCACGAAGCCGCGTGCCTCGGTGCCTTCGGGAACGGCGCGGATACGCGCCGGAGCCTCGGCGGACGCGGCAGAGACGGGCACGGCAGAGACGGGCACTGACTGGGCTGGCGCGAGGCGGCGCGCGCCGGCGGAGGGACGAGACGTGGATGGCAGAACGCGATCGATTGTTGCAATAGACATAGGTCGAGAGTCCTTGAGAGGGGTGAAGGGCCTCTAATGATGAGGGTGTGATCCTTCGGGATACTTCAGGTGCTGCAATGCGGGATGCCGCCCGTTATGAGGGGCGGGCACCCGGGGATTCTCGACTCGCAACGAGCGGAATCCGACTCAGGAGTGGACCGTTAGGCACACATTCGACAACATATGACCACGCTGGAGCCTCCGGAAGCCGCATGGGCGATCGGAGCAAGCGCGGAAACAGTCATGCCTCAACTATCTTCCAGTGGGTGTTTGAAAGTCAAGCCAGCGCGCCCGATCTGCGCCTAGACCAGCCCGTAGAGGCGATCTCCTGCGTCTCCGAGGCCCGGGACGATGTATCCCACCTCGTTGAGCTTCTCGTCGACGGCGCCGAGCACGATCGTCACGTCACGGCCTTCCATCGCGGCCTCGACTGCCGCGAGGCCCTCCGGCGCGGCGATGAGGCAGACCGCCGTGACATCCACCGCGCCGCGGGTGAGCAGGAAGTTGATGGCCGCGATGAGCGAGCCACCGGTGGCGAGCATCGGGTCGAGCACGAAGCACTGGCGGTTCGAGAGGTCCTCGGGCAGACGTTCGGCGTAGGTCGTTGGCTGCAGGGTCTCTTCGTTGCGCACCATCCCGAGAAAGCCGACCTCGGCCGTCGGGATCAGCTTGACCATGCCTTCGAGCATGCCGAGCCCGGCGCGCAGAATCGGAACGACGAGTGGCCGCGGGCGGCTGATGGCGAGCCCGGTGGCGGTGGCGACGGGTGTCTGCACGGTCACGGTTTCCACCCGCACATTGCGGGTCGCCTCATACGCCAGCAGGGTCATGAGCTCTTCGGCGAGGGCGCGAAAGGTGGGCGACGGCGTGTTCTTGTCACGCAGCACGGTGAGCTTGTGGGTGATGAGCGGGTGGTCGGCTACGTGGACTCGCATAGGCTCAATCTAGCCGAGGGAGAGCGCTAGGGAGGTGGCCGTTGACAGTCGTACCGTCGCTCTATCGGCAGCGGATGCTCGAGGCCGTCGCTTCCGCGAGTCAGGCTCTCGAGCACGGCGACGTTCCCGTCGCGGCGCTCGTGCTCGACGCCTCCGGGGCAGTCATCGGCGCGGGACGCAACGAGCGCGAGCTGCGCCAGGACCCGACGGCCCACGCCGAGATTCTCGCGTTGCAGGCCGCCGCCGCTGCGATGGGCGACTGGCACCTCACCGACACGACGCTCGTTGTGACCCTCGAACCCTGCGCGATGTGCGCCGGGGCAATTCTGGCGGCGCGAGTGCGCGTGGTTGTCTTCGGAGCCTGGGACCCCAAGTCCGGCGCGGCCGGTTCGGTCTACGACCTGCTTCGCGACCGGCGGATGCCGCACCGCGTGGAGGTCTACGCTGGCGTAGAAGAAGCGGAGTGCGCCGCGCTGCTGCTCGACTTCTTCGAGGGTAAGCGCGGCTGACTGCACGCCTGGGCGAGAGCGACCCTAGACAGCGCCGAGCCACTCGCTGAACATGGCGACGGACGCGGCCTGCATCGCGGGCCCATTGGCGAGGGCATCCCGGCGCAGTTCGTCGGGGTCGATCTCGAGGACCGCGAGTTCGTCGAGGCCGCCGACGATCCAGGTCTCATACATGTCTGCGGTGAGTTCCGGATGAAACTGCACGGCGAGCGCATAGTCCCCGAGTGCGAAGGCCTCATTGCTGTACGCGCTCGAACTCGCCAGCCGCACAGCCCCACTCGGCAGCGCGAAGGTGTCGCCGTGCCATTGCATCATCGGCACCCCGGCGACGTGTCTCAGCGGCGAGTCGAGGCCGGCTTCGGTGGGTGTCACCTCGCGGAATCCGATCTCCACGGTCTTACCCTTGCGCACGGTCTCGCCGAGCGCTTCCGCGATCAGCTGCGCCCCCAGGCAGATGCCGAGAGTGGGGCGTTCCGCTGCGAGCCGGTCGCGCAGGTACTCCAACTCCGTGACGAGGAAGGGATGCGCCTCCTTCTCGTACGCACCCATATCACCGCCGAGTACTACGACGAGATCAGGATCCGGGTGATCGCGGGGGGACTCCGCTACGACATCCACATAGCGGATGTCGTAGCCGTGGTCGAGGAGGACTGCTTCCAGGTTGCCGAGGTGCGCGATCTCGAGGTGACGCAGCACAAGCGCGACTGGCATGCTCAGTCCGCCGCTCGAATGATGATCGCCTCGGTCGAAGGGTTGCCTTCGCCGGGCGCGACGTAGACGTCGGGCTCGATGTAGATGACCCGGGCGATCGGCACTTCCGCGCGCACCCGGGACTCGAGGTTGTTGATCGTGGCGGCGACCTCGGCGAGCTTCATCTTCGTGGGAAAGGCGACCTTGGCTGCGACCAGTAATTCTTCCGGCCCGAGGTAGAGGGTCTTCAAGTGGATGAGGGACTCGACATCGGAGTCGGCATTGATCGCGTCGCGGATGCGGACCGTGTCGTCGGCAGACGCCCCCTCGCCCACCAACAGGCTCTTGGTCTCGATGCCGAGCACGATCGCCACGAGAACGAGGAGGACTCCGATGCAGAGGGTGCCGATCGCATCCCACAGCACGTCGCCGGTGATGATTGTCAGCACCACGCCGAGGAAGGCGAACAGCAGGCCGGCGAGGGCAGCGACATCCTCCAGAAGCACGACCGGGAGCTCCGGCGCCTTGGCATGGCGGATGAACGCGATCCAGCTGTCCGTGCCGCGGCTGCGGTTGGACTCGCGGATGGCCGTGCGCAGCGAGAAGCTTTCGAGCACCATGGCTATGAGCAACACCGCGATCGGGATCCAGGCGTTTTCGAGCGGATGCGGATGCTGGATCTTGTCCACGCCCTCATACAGGGAAAAGACGCCGCCGACACTGAACAGGATGATGGAGACGACGAAGGCGTAGACATATCGTTCACGCCCAAAACCGAAGGGATGGTCGGCATCCGCCTTCTTCTTCGAGATCCGGCCTCCGCGCAACAGCAGGATCTGGTTGCCGGTGTCGGCGAGGGAGTGCACGCCCTCACCAAGCATCGAACTGGACCCGGAGAACCCCCAGGCGATGAACTTGGCTACGGCGATGCCGAGGTTCGCGGACATCGCCGCGATGATCGCTCGCCTACTGCCCTCTGTGCTCATGGTGTGGCTGCTGTGCTCGTGCGGACGGTGCTCATGCTGTCAATCCTAGGATGAGGTTATGAGCACCCTTCCGACCATCGCCATTCTCGGAGCCGGTTCAATGGGCGGAGCGATCCTGAGCGGTCTGCTCGCGCCGCCGATCAGCGTCGAGGGCGGCATCCGGGTCACCAATCGCACCGAGACCAAAGCCGCGGCCCTGCGATCGGATGCCGTCACCTCCTACGCCCTCGAAAACGACCCGGGCGCGAATGTAACCGCCGTAAAGGGCGCCCGCATCGTGCTCATCGGGGTCAAGCCGGCGATGGTGCCCGACCTGTTGCGCGAGATCGGCCCGGCGCTCGCCGAGGACGCCATCATTGTGAGTGTGGCCGCCGGCGTGACCATCGCGACCATGGAAGCGTTGGTCTCACAGGTCGTGCTGCGGGCTATGCCGAACACGCCAGCCCTCGTGGGCAGGGGCGTCACCGGCGTCAGTCCGGGGTCGCGGGCGACGCCGGAGGATGTCGCGCTCGCGCTCACCCTGTTTGACACGGTCGGGCAGGTGCTCGAGCTTCCCGAGTCCAAGATCGACGCGCTGAGCACCATTTCGGGATCCGGTCCCGCCTACGTTTTCTACCTGATCGAGCAGCTCACCAAGACGGCTGTGGCGCTCGGTTTCACCTGGCAGGAGGCGGCGACCATGGTGAACGGCACCTTCCTCGGCGCGGCCGAACTGCTCGAGGCGTCCGGCGAGGATCCCTCGGAGTTGCGCCGACGTGTCACAAGCCCCAAGGGTACGACCGAGCGCGCGATCTGGGAACTCGAGAAGGCAGACCTGTCGGCCGTCTTCGACCGGGCCACTGCCGCGGCGCTCGAGCGGGCGAGGGAGCTTTCGACGGGCTGACCGAGCCCGGTAGCCTGTCGGTATGGCTGATATCTTCGACGTGGTTGCGGACGCGACCCGACGCGACCTCTTAAAGGTGCTGCTCGACCGGTACACGGCATCCGATACCGCTCGTGGGCGGGCCAACGCGGGTGAGATCAGCGTCGGAGAGATCGTCGAGAAACTCGGGCTCAGCCAGCCGACGGTGTCGAAGCATCTCAAAGTGCTGCGCGACCACGACCTGGTGACCGTTCGCGAAGAGGGCCAGCACCGCTACTACAGCCTCGACACCAGCCCGCTCGAAGAGCTCGAGGACTGGCTCATCCCCTTCCTCAGCGCGGATTTCGATGGCGGCATCGACGACGGTTCGACGGTCTTCGCGGCGTGGTCGGGCGCGCAGGTGTCGGAGCCGTTCCGGCGCGCGGCGGAGACGCTACAGCATCCCTCTGATGCGGGCACCGCGATCGGTCGCCGGGCCGCCGAGGCAACTATCCGGCTGCAGGATGCCCAGCACGACCTCGAGCGTCGAGTTATCGAGCCGATCAAGAAGAAGCTCACCCGGCAGGGCGAGAAGTAGTCCAGCCGAATCGAGCGGTTGCCAGCGAGTCTCATTAGCCCCTAAAGTTACCGGTTAGCACTCCAGTAACAGCAGCGATCGAGTGCCTCCGTTCCCAGTATCGCTGGAACCTGACAAGGGGCACCCGAAATGGCACGCGATCTCTCCGAGGTGCGTTTTCTCACGGTGGCGGAAGTCGCCGACATGATGCGTGTGTCGAAGATGACGGTCTACCGTCTCGTGCATGCTGGCGAGTTGCCCGCCATCCGTTTCGGTCGCTCCTTCCGCGTGCCGGAATCCGCCGTCGCCGCGGCCATCGACACGCACATCTCCGACGTCGGTTAGCTCCCTGCGGGCCGATCCGCAATGCGGGGCAGGTACAAATCCTCGGGAGCCCCTCGTGAACTCCTCATGGGCTCCTCGTGAGATCCTCGTGGCGGGGGATACGCCGGTTAGCGGCGGTGCACACGCGTCCCGGCGGGGGTTACAACTCGCTCCGTGAGGCATCTACCCAGCCGCGACTTCCCGGCTGGCCCGCCGCGACGCCCAGTCGGTGTTGTGCGGGTGCACGATGAGCGGCCGGTTAGCACGGAGACACCCGGACAGCTAAGCTGGCAGGAGGCAATTTTTCCGCGGTTCTACCGGACCCGGTCGTCTTCCGAACAACAGTTGAGGTCTTTATGGGTTCCGTAATCAAGAAGCGTCGCAAGCGCATGGCGAAGAAGAAGCACCGCAAGCTGCTTCGCAAGACTCGTCACCAGCGCCGCAACAAGAAGTAGCGTCACACCGAGAAGTACATTCGGCCGCGGTTGTACGAATGGCACCTCCGGACCAGCAAGCGCCAGGCCTACCCGGCTTGGCGCTTCGTGTTTTCCGCGGACCGCACGGACCGGGCCTCGCGATGGACCCGCCGCACTGTGGCCCGGATGCTCGAGGGGCTGAGCCGCATTATCGGCCAGTCGTGCGCGCGTGCATAGGCAGACAGCGCGGCATCCGGATTCACCACGATGCGGTGGCCTACGAGCTCGAGCAGCGGGATGTCGTTGCGGGAATCCGAGTAGGCCCAGCAGTCCGCGAGGTCAGCTCCGAGCGAGGACGCGAGTTCCCGCGCCGCCGCGGCTTTGCGGTCGCCGTGCAGCACCGGACCGTCGAACTCGCCGGTGAGTTTGCCGTCGCGCGAACGCAGTATCGTGCCGAGGCCGCCGGTGAGGCCGAGCCGCCGAGCGATCACGGCGGCGATGTCTACCGGAGCGGCGGTGATCAGCCACACCTCATGCCCCTTGCGCAGGTGTTCCCGCGCGAGTTCCACCGTCTCCGGCCACAGCCGCGACTCGATCTCACGCTCGTAGACATCGTCGGTGAGGTTCGTGAGTTCGTCGGCGGGCAGGCCCTTCGCAAGTGCAAGGGCACGCTCCTGCGTGCTTGCAAAGTGCTTGACGTTCTCTCCAACAGTCACGAATCGCAACTGGTGCCAACCGAAGGCGAGGAGGTCACGCACCCCGACATGGCCGCGTTTCCACGCGGCACGGCTCACGTGGAACGCGCTCGCGCCGTGAATCAGCGTGTTGTCGACGTCGAAGAAGGCGGCGATCGGGCGCGCAGACACCGGTGTGGGGTGTGAGGCTGACATGTTGCACCATGCTACGTGGGAGTTCTGACCCTTCCGATGCACGGCCTCGCCCAACGCCGATACTGTTGGTTCGTGTCCACGGCAGCCATCACTCTTATCGGCAAACCGGGCTGCCACCTGTGCGATGCCGCCCGCGAGACGATCGGAGCCGTCGTGAAGCAGCTCGAGTCCGAAGCATCCGCTCGCACCATTACGGTCGAGGAGCTCTCGATCCTCGACGATATTTCCCTGCTCGATCGGTATGCGGACGAGATTCCGGTCGTACTCATCAACGGGCGTGTGCACAACATCTGGCGCATCGACCCCGCTCGGCTGCGCGCCGCCCTACTGGAGGCCTAAAAAATGCTCAAACACGTCGTGTGCTGGAAGATCGCGGATGCCGCGAGCCCCGAAGGCTTGGAGAGGATCGCATCGATCGTCGCGGGCCTCGAATCGTTGGTGGGAACCGTGCCGTCGATCCGGGCACTGAGCGTCGGGCCGAGCGTGGTGACCGGTCCCAACCACTGGGACCTCGGTCTGGTCGTGGACTTCGACGACGAGGCCGGACTCGAGGCGTACCAGGTGCACCCGGAGCACCAGAAGGTCGGCGCGCACATCCGCTCGCAGGTCACGGCACAAGCCACAGTCGACTTCCTGGTTTAGAGGTCAGCACTGAGAGGTCAGCCTTGGGCGTTCAGCGTTTGGCGGCCTGCTCTCAGCGGTTTTTGGCTGCGGCTTCCGCTTCGGCGCGCGAATCGTAGACGGGCTCGTCGAGCACGTACACGAGGTCTTCGTTCGGAGCCACGAGCAGCAGGTCGGTCTCCTCGTCGGCGGCCTGGAAGTCAGCCGAAACCAAAAGCTCATTATTGAGATGCACGGTGAGGATGCCGCTGCCCGTCTCGAGCGACGCCACCTCGAGCGCGCTCACCGGCTTGCCGCCGGCCCGTTCGAGCAACGCGGATACCGCCGCTCCCACGCCCGTACCGGCAACGAGAAATGCCTTCTCGTCGATGACCGTGTAGTCGTATCGGGTGCGCACGGTGAAGGTGAGCTCATCCGTGTCATCCGCTTCGTCGTCATCCCCGTCGTCGTAGAGATCATCGAGAGATTCACCGTAGGCGCCCACCGCCTCCCAGAGCTCGCGGTCGACCTCGACCGCAGCGTCATCCTGGTCTGTGCCGGCGGCGAGCAGTGCGATGTGGGCCTGGAGGATCGTCTGCAACTCGCGGCCCGCTTCGATCGCGGCCGTGCGGGGGTCGAGGGAGTCGTTGTTCATGGTGGTCACGGTACCAGTGCTCGGCAGGCGCCGGGCGCGGCGCGGCGTGGCCGGCACTGCGCCCGAAGGGACACCGCGACTATGGCAGGAGTCGCGTGGGTCCGCGGAACAGGTAGGTGACCTCGCGCAGGTTGGCCTGGTGCAGCAGCAGCATCAGCACGCGGCCGAGACCCATGCCGAATCCGCCGTGCGGAGGAACCCCGTAGCGGAAGAAATCCAGATAAAAGCCCAGATCCTCGGGGTTGAGCCCCTTGGCACGGGCCTGTTGCTCGAGCACCTCGATGCGATGCTCGCGCTGGGCGCCAGTGGAGATCTCAACCCCGTTGAAGATGAGGTCATAGCTCTTGGTGATGCTCGGGTCGTCGTCGTAGCGCATGTGATAGAACGGGCGGATGCTTGAGGCGTAATCGGTGAGGAACACGAATTCGTGGGCCAACGTCTCTGCAACGTAGGTGGAGATCTGGCGCTCGCCCTCCGGATCCATGTCGTCATCGGCGCGCGGCACCTCGTAGCCGCGCTCGGCGACGATTCGTTTCGCCTCGGCGAGCGGGATGCGCGGGAATGGCGTGGACGGAACGGTCACCTCCACGTCGAACATGGCCTTGATGTCGTCGCCGTGTTTCGCTTTGACCGCGGTGAGGCCTGCGACAAGGAGGTTCTCGTGCAGCGTCATGACGTCTTCGTGACTCTCGATCCAGCTGATCTCCGCGTCGATGGAGGTGAACTCGGTGGCGTGTCGGCTGGTGAAGCTCGGGTCGGCACGGAAGGCCGGTCCCACCTCGAAGACCTTGCCGAAGCCGGCTGGCTGCGCCATCTGCTTGAAGAACTGCGGACTCTGGGCGAGGAATGCCGTGCCCTCGAAGTATTTGACCTCGAACAGTTCCGCCTTCGACTCGCTCGCGCTCGCCATGAGCTTCGGGGTGTGGAGCTCGATGAAGTCGTTCTCGATCCAGTAGGTACGCAGCGCGTGTTCGAACGTGGTCTGTATACGGAAGACGAGGTTCTGCTCGGGGCGGCGCAGGTCGAGAAACCGCCAGTCCATGCGCTTGTCGATGTTGGAGTCGGCGGCGATCGGCGTCTCGGCGATCGCAACGCTGGCGACGTCGAGGCTGCTGAGCCTGATCTCGACCCCGCCGAGCTTCACGCGCTCGTCATGCGTGAGTTCGCCGGTCGCCGTGAGGAAAGAGCCCTGGGTGAGGGCGGAGATCCTCGGGGCGAGCGAGTCGTCGAGCGGAGTGCCGTCTTCGGCGAAGGTCCGCGGGTGCACGAGCTGTACGGCGCCGGACTCATCGCGCAGCACGACGAACTGCACCTTCTTCTGATCTCTCACCGTTTCGACCCAGCCGGAAACACTCACGGTGCCGTCGATAGCGGCGGCCAGGTTCCTTATCGGGGTGCGACTCGTCATGGTGTTCAACTGTATTCGGTTTGCGTCGGGCGCCCCCTCGCCCGACTCCGGGCATCCACCCGCCGGTCCCGGGCGATTGCGGACATTCGGGGTCGGCATGCCAGACCGGGATGTCCGCACCGGCCCAGAACCGGCGGGGGTCGTCCGGGCGGGCGGGCGGGCGGGTGCGGCGGCGGCACGGGTCGGGCGAGGGCCGCCCCCGTCGCAGGGCACCCTCACGGGAATCCCGCAGCACCGCAAAACGTAGAATGGACAGGTGGCTGCATCATTGATCCACCTCGTACGGCATGGCGAGGTCTATAACCCGAAGGGCATTCTTTACGGGCGGCTGCCGGGCTACCATCTCTCGGAGCTCGGGCAGCGGATGGCCGCGGCCGCGGCAGGCGAGTTGTCAGGGCATCCCATCACCGCCCTGTATGCCAGTCCCCTGCAGCGTGCGCAGGAATCCGCCGCTCCCTGGAGTGCGAAGTTCGGCCTCGACATCACCACCGACGAGCGCCTGATCGAGCCGACCAATCGATTCGAAGGGGAGAAGTTCGAATTCGGCCCAGCCGTTCTCACCAAGCCACGCGTCTGGCGTTGGGTGATCAATCCCTGGAGGCCGAGCTGGGGCGAGGCCTACGTGAGTGTGATCGAGCGCATGATTGCCGCGATCGGTGATGCCTGGGATGCTGCCGACGGCGGCGAGGTCGTCATGGTGAGCCATCAGATGCCCATCGTGATGGTGCAGAGATTCGTTGCTGGTGCCAAGCCGTTCCACGACCCGCGCCAGCGCCGCTGCCATCTGTCGAGTATCACTACGCTGCAAAAGCATGGCGATCGATTCGTCGAGGTCGGCTACCAGGACCCCGCGGCCGAACTGCTGGCCGGATCGATCGACACGGGTGCCGTATGAGAGCGCGCATCGCCATCGCACTCATCAGTGTGCTCGCGCTCAGTGGCTGCGCAACCGACTCCCTCGCCAAGGATTACGGTAGCGGCGGCACCAACTTCACCGACAATTCGGGTCTCCCCGTCGTGATCGCTGCTACCAAGCGCACTGCGGCTATCGACTTCACCGGTACGACAGTGGATGGCAAAACCTTTACGGCATCCGAGTCCCGCGGGCCGGTGACTGTCGTCAATTTTTGGTATGCGAACTGCGCGCCCTGCCGTGCAGAGGCGCCTTTTCTGCAGGGGCTGTACGAGAAATACCAGGCCGATGGGGTGAAGTTCATCGGCGTCAACATCTTCGACCAGCCGGCGGGTGCCCTGTCGTTCGAAAAGAACTACGGGATCACTTACCCCTCGGTAATGGATGTCGATAGCGGCGCCGCGAGGATCGCCTTCGCCGGGGCGGTGGCCCCGACGGCCACCCCCACGACCTTCGTGCTGGATGCCAAGGGCCGCATTGCCGCCCGCATCGTGGGCCAGCTCGAGTCGCAGTCGATCCTGAACACGCTCATTTCCGACACGCTCGCCGAGAGCAAGTAGTGGACATCAAGGATCTGATTCTCGAGGGGAATCTGGGACTGGCGTTGCCGATCGCGCTGCTCGCTGGTCTCGTCGCGTTCGTGTCGCCGTGCGTGCTTCCCCTCGTGCCCGGATACCTCGCTTACATCGGGGGCTTTGCCGGCAGCGCGGAGAAAAACGTGCGCGGTGCCCGCCAGCGTGGGCGGCTGATCGCCGGGGTCGGGCTGTTCGTGCTCGGGTTCAGCGTCGTCTTCATCGCCCTCAACGTGGTCGCGGCCGCCGCCGGCGCCCTGCTGATCCCGTGGATGGGGCTCATCACCCGCATCTCCGGCGTGCTGTTGATCCTGATGGGACTGGTGTTCATCGGGCAGTTCACATTCCTGCAGCGCGACTTCAAGCCCCAGTGGCGCACCACCACCGGTCTCGCTGGAGCGCCGCTGCTCGGCATCGTGTTCGGCCTCGGCTGGGCTCCCTGTATCGGGCCGACCCTCGCGGCGGTCCTCTCATTCAGCATGGGGAGCGGCAATGCCTGGCGGGGGGTGCTGCTCGGCGTCGTCTATTGCGTCGGCCTCGGCATTCCGTTCCTGCTCGTGGCGCTCGGGCTGAACTGGGTCACCGGCTCCGTTGCGTGGCTCAAGCGGCACATCCGTGTCATCAACATCGTGGGCGGCGCGTTCCTGATCCTGATCGGAGTCCTCATGGTCTCCGGCGTCTGGCAGATTCTGGTCAACCAGCTCCAGGGGGCGGTGATCGGCAACTTTGTCCCGGCCCTCTGATCACATCGATTCCCCGGCACCCGCACCTCGCGAGGGCATCACCCAGCCGAAGCTCGGTCCGGTGGGCTACGTCCGCTTCTTCTGGCGGCAGCTCACGAGCATGCGCACCGCCCTCTTCCTGCTGCTGCTGCTTGCGATCGCAGCAGTGCCCGGATCCGTCTTTCCGCAGCGCAGCTCCGACCCTAACGGAGTGACCCAGTACTTCACGAACAATCCGTCCGCGGCTCCTGTGCTCGACAAACTCCAGCTCTTCGACGTCTATACCTCGGCCTGGTTCTCAGCCATCTACCTGCTGCTGTTCATCTCGCTGATCGGGTGCGTCATCCCGCGCACGATCCACCACGCTAGGGCCCTCGCCTCGCCGCCTCCGAAGACTCCGGCACGCCTCGAGCGGCTGGGTTCGTTCAGCGCCTTCGAGATCGAAGCGGATGCCGCGGCCCCCACCCTCACGGCGGCCTCCGCTGTCGATTCCGGCCGCGCCATCCTGCGCAAGGCGGGTTATCGCGTCGCGCTGTTCGACGGTCGCGGGCCCGATGGCCCAGAGCTCTCGGCCTCCGCCGAGCGCGGCTACCTGCGCGAGACCGGCAACCTGGTCTTCCACCTCTCCCTGATCGGCATCCTCCTGGCCGTGGGCATCGGCGGCGGCGTCGGCTACACCGGCAACAAGGTACTCGTCACCGGGCAGGCGTTCGCCAACGTGCGCCTCACATTCGACTCCTTCACCAAGGGGCGTTTCTT
Source organism: Actinomycetales bacterium (assembly GCA_038203515.1). Classification (GTDB taxonomy): domain Bacteria; phylum Actinomycetota; class Actinomycetes; order Actinomycetales; family Microbacteriaceae; genus Lacisediminihabitans. The sequence goes on from JBBRDX010000050.1 coordinate 16,083, forward strand.
CTCGGACAGCGACCTGCAGCCCTACCGGCTGAGGCTCGACAGGTTCGCGGTGAAGTACGAGGAGAAGAACCGCAACGCTCTCGGACAGCCGATCGACTACACGGCCGATGTCACGACCTTCGATGCTTCGGGCACGGCGACACAGGCAGTGGTCAAGGTCAACGACCCGCTGCGCCTCGGCGGCAACGACATCTACCTGCTCGGCAACGGCTACGCCCCGTGGATCACCGTGAAGAACCCGGCCGGCAAGACCGTCTACTCCGAGCCGGTTCCCTTTCTCGCCCAGGACGCCAACCTCACCTCCCTCGGCATCATCAAGGTGCCCGACGGGCTGGCCTCCCAGGTGGGCATGCGGGCGTTCTTCTACCCGACGGCGGCCGAGAGTTCGAACGGCGTGCTTGGCTCGGTCTATCCCGATCTGCGCAACCCGGTGCTCTCCCTCGTCGTCTTCAGGGGAGATCTCGGCATCAATAAGGGCGTGCCCAAGTCGGTCTATGTGCTCGACACCGACAAGATGACGCCACTAGCTGGCCCTGGAACGGCGGATGGCACGTCGGCACTTCGGCTGAAGCCCGGCGAGAGCGCCAAGATCCCCGGCGGACTCGGGTCCATCACCTTCGAGAACAAGGCGCCCGCGTCCGACAGCTCGAATCTCTCCCAGAGCGTGCAGCGCTTCGCCTCGTTCGACGTTCACCGCGACCCGACCCAGGGTTGGGTGCTCTTCTTCGCCATCTGCGTGCTCGCCGGTCTACTCACCTCGCTGTTCATCCCCCGCCGCCGCCTCTGGATCAAGGTGGTCGAAGTATCGGGAGGCCGGCTGCGGATCGAATACGCCGGTCTCGCTCGCGGGGAGGATCCGACCCTCGACGCCGCAGTCTCAGGCATCGCCCAGCGTCACTCCCAGCAACTCGGGCTTAGGCTGAATCCGTGACATCTGCTGCCCTTGCGTCCTACTCCCTCACCGCGATCTACTCCGCGATGGGCGTCTACCTGTTCGCCTTCATCGCCTTCACCCTCGACCTCGCCAAGCGCTCCGCTGAAAGCCCGGTGGCGGCGGTCGCTACCTCCGTGCGCGTCGGCCAGATGACCCGGGTTGGAGGTACCGCGGTGCTTGACCGCGAGCCCGTGGTCTCCACTCCGCAGCGCCGCTCGAACCGGGCCCAATGCGAGAAGGACATCATTCGCTGGGAGCGTTTCGTCGAGGCCGGCTCCCACTCCACACGCACGCCGCACGCCCGGCCCGCATTCCCACCCACCCTGCCGCACGCCCCCGCCTCGAGATGCCACTTTCTGTTGCTCTCTGCGCAGTTTGAGCCGGAAATAGGCATCTCGAGGGTTGGCGGGCGGGGTGAGCGGGGTGGG
>JBBRDX010000051.1:0-17072 GCA_038203515.1 Actinomycetales bacterium
GTGCCGGTGCGGGTGCGGCGGCGGGTGCCGGTGCGGGTGCGGCGGCGGGTGCGGGTGCGGCGGCGGGGGCGGCGGCGGGTGCGACGGGTGACCCGACCGCGGGAGCCGGGTCGATCACGTCAGCGGGCGCCGGGGCCGCGGGGGCGGCGTGTTGCCGGTCTCCCGGTGCAGGGGCGTCTGTGGACGGCACTTCGGCCACTGCTTCCTCCGCCACCGGTACATCGGCGAGGGGGGCCTCGACCTCATGAGGGGCGGCGGGTGCCGGGGCGGCGGGTGCCGGGGCGGCGGGCGCCGGGACGGCAACCTGCGGGGCAGGGGAGATCTGCTGGGGCGCTGTGGCCTCGACGGGCCCTGGCTGCACCTCGGCGGTGCGCTGCGCCTCCTCCGATGGAGCAGGCGTGGCGGGGTTGGGAGCGGCCTCCGCCGGTGCTTCGGGTGCGGAATCGGAGGATCCCGTGCCATCACCGATTGTCACGAGCGGGGTGCCGACCTCGACGGTCTCGTCCTCGGCCACCAGGATGGCCTCGATCACGCCGGCGATGGGCGACGGGATCTCGGTGTCGACCTTGTCGGTGGAGACTTCGAGCAGAGGCTCGTCCACTTCGACGCGGTCTCCCACGTTCTTCAACCAGCGGGTCACCGTGCCCTCGGTGACACTCTCTCCGAGTGCCGGGAGGTTGACGGATTCGCTCATCAGTGATGCTCCTTTAGACCAGTTCTGTTTCTTTAGCTTAGTTCGATGACGTCGCGCCCCCGGGCGCGACGCCTACATCGCGTGGAGCGGTTTTCCGGCGAGGGCTAGGAAGGCCTCACCGAGTGCTTCATCCTGCGTGGGATGTGCGTGCAGCAGCGGCGCGAGGTCTTCCGGATACGCCTCCCAGTTCACGATCAGCTGGGCCTCTCCGATGAGATCTCCGACACGTGCGCCGATCATGTGCATGCCGACGATCGGGCCGTCGTTCACCCGAATTACCTTGATCGATCCCGAGGTGCCGATGATGTGACTTTTGCCGTTGCCAGCGAGGTTGTAGTCGTAGATGGTGATCTTGTCGGCACCGTACTTTTCCTGTGCTTTGACCTGGGAAAGCCCGACCGATGCGACTTCCGGATCGGAGTAGGTGACCTTGGGGATGTTCAGGTCATCGATCACGATCGGGTTGAGCCCCGCGATCTCTTCGGCGACGAAGATGCCGTGCTGGAAGCCGCGGTGTGCGAGCTGCAGTCCGGGGACGATGTCTCCGACCGCATACACGTTCGGAACGCTCGTGAGGAGCCGCTCGTTGGTGATGACGAATCCGCGGTCCATCGTCACACCGACCTCCTCGTAACCGAGATTTGCCGTGGACGGTCCGCGGCCCACGGCCACGAGCATCAGTTCGGCCTCGAAGACCTGGCCGTCTTCGAGCGTGACGACGACGCCGTCATCGTTTTGGGTGACGCTCTGGAACCGGATACCCAAGCTGAAGTTGATGCCGCGCTTGCGGAATGCCCGCTCGAACTGCTTGCTGATCGATTCATCCTCATTGGGTACGAGGTGTGGCAGCGCTTCGACGATTTGCACGTCGGTGCCCCAGGACTTCCAGATGCTGGCGAACTCGACGCCGATGACCCCGCCACCGAGCACGAGAACCTTCTTCGGGAGGAAGTCGAGTTCGATAGCCTGCTCGGACGTGATGACGCGCCCCCCGATCTCCAGGCCGGGCAGCGACCGGGAGTACGAACCGGTGGCGAGAATCACATTCTTGCCGACCAGGGTATCCTCGCCGACGGTCACGGTGTTGGCTGTCGTGAGGCGACCCTCACCCTCGATCACGGTGATGCCGCGCGCCTTGATCAGGCCTTGAAGTCCCTTGTACTTGCTGGTGACGATGCCTTCGCGGTACGAGTTGACCGCGGCGATATCGATGCCCTCGAAGGTGGAGGTGACCCCGTACTTTGCGGATTCGCGGGTGACATCCGCGACCTCGGCGGAGTGCAGCAGCGCCTTCGTGGGGATACATCCCACGTGCAAACAGGTTCCGCCCACCTTCCCCTTTTCGACGAGGGCAACGGACAATCCCAGCTGGCTTGCTCGCAGTGCAGCGGCATATCCGCCACTCCCTGCTCCGAGGATGACAATGTCGAAGTTCTGCTCAGGCACCCGGCGACTCCCTTGGGTTTCTTTGTGAGGTGTGCGGTAGTCCCGCCCATTGATGGGCTGCGGACTGCGTGGCCCGATTGTTTCGGGCCATAAAGACTTTACTACGCGAGCGAAATCTCCTCAGCCAGCGCGATCAGAGTTCGTACAGCAACCCCGCTGGGGCCCGTGCCTACGAAGCCGTAACCGCTGCCGGCATTATGGGCCGGCCCCGCGATATCGATGTGCGCCCACGGGATGCGTCCGGCCGCGGCATCCGCCTGCGGGCCGACAAATTCCTGGAGGAAGACGCCGGCCAGGAGCATTCCCGCGGCGGTATTGCCGATCTTCACGTTGGCGATGTCCGCGACATCCGATTTCAGCAACGCTCGAAGCTCGCCGGGCAGGGGCATCGCCCAGAACTGTTCTCCGACGGCCCGCGCCTGCGCTGTGACCTGGCCGACGAGGGCATCGTCACCCATCACCCCGGAGAAACGATCGCCGAGGGCAACTCGCTGCGCCCCGGTGAGAGTCGCGACGTCGATGATCGCGTCCGGGAACTCCTCGCTGGCGGCGACGAGCCCGTCAGCCATCACGAGTCTGCCCTCCGCATCGGTATTCAACACTTCCACGGTCGTTCCGCCGCGCATCCGGAGCACGTCGTTCGGGCGAGCGGCCGAACCTGAAGGCATGTTTTCTGCCAGGCATAACCACGCGGTGAGACGGATATCGAGGCTGAGTCGTGCCGCAGCGATCACCACGGCCATGACGGTTGCCGCACCGGTCATGTCGTACTTCATTCCGACCATGCTGGCCGGCGGCTTGAGAGACAGCCCACCGCTATCGAAGGTGATGCCCTTACCGACGAAGGCCAGATGCTGCCTCGCGGTCGCGGGGGAGTAGCTGAGCTTCACCAGTCGCGGCCCGCGGGTGGATCCCTGGCCAACCCCGAGGATGCCACCGAAGTCTCCGGCGAGAAGTTCGTCTTCAGCCATCACCTCCACCTCGACCGGGAGGCCCTCGGCGAGTTCGAGAACAGCGTCGGCGAAGCTCTCGGGGTAGAGGTCTGAGGGCGGAGCGTTGACGAGATCGCGCACCGAGTGAATGGCTGCGGCGACAATAGCGGCGCGGGAGAGAAGTTCATTGCCCGCTTCGATGCCGCCCAGTTCGATGCCCGTGGAAATGGTGATGTCCAACGCCGGGAGTTTCGTTTTCTCGAGGGACGATGAGCGATATGCGGTGTAGGAGTAGGCACCGATGGCCGCACCCTCCAGCACAGCCAATACCTCGGCCGACGACAGCGTCGGGAGGGCGAGCACCAGCGAGGCAACGCCGGTGAGGCGCCGGGTGGCCGTTCCGGCGGCGTAGCGCAGTGTGTCCTCGCTCGGGGCGGAACTGCCAATTCCGACAAGGGCGAGGCTGCGAGCGCTGCCGATCGATGCCGGTACACGCACCAATTCGTCCACGCCCCCGGTCACTCCGATTGCGTCGAGGCCCGCCGCGAGGTCGGCGAACGCGGCGTCTTCTGCGAGCAATCGGGGTCCGTCATCGGTTGCCCGGACCCCCAGTACGAGCACGTCAGCAGCGAGCGAAAGAGGTGATTCGGAAGAAAGCGCGAGGGAGGGAACAGTCATAGCGCCATCGTATCCGCGCTATCGGATCCGGCGCGCTCGTGCACCCGACCGGGTTGTTCGCTCTCGGCACCAACCGAGGGCGGGCGCCCGACGAAGGCCGCCCGTAGAGTTAACCAATGCAGAATCCCGATGGTCTCTACGAGTTGAACCCGGGTGTCACCGACGTACCGGAGGGACTCAATCTCGTCGCCGGCCTCACCGGCTTCGCTGACGCTGGCGCGGCCGTGACGCAGTTGAGCGAATACCTGCTCGAGAGGGTCGATCACCGAGAGGTCGCGATTTTCGACGCCGACATCCTCCTCGACTATCGAGCTCGCCGCCCCACCATCTATTTCGACCAGGACCATCTCGCCGATTACCGCCCACCACGTCTCGCGCTTTCTCTGGCGACCGATGAGATCGGCCAGCCATTTCTCTTCCTCACCGGTTTCGAGCCCGACTTCCAATGGGAGCGGTTCAGTGAAGCGGTGATGCGACTCATCGCCCGCTACAAGGTCAAGACGACGACGTGGGTGCACGCAATCCCGATGCCGGTGCCGCACACCCGCCCGATCGGCGTCACCGTGAGTGGCAACCGCACGGAGCTCATCGATTCGATGTCCATCTGGAAGCCGCGCACGCAAGTGCCGGCCAACGCCCTCCACCTGGTCGAATACCGGCTGCAGCAGCAGTCTCACCCCACCGCGGGATTCGTGTTGTTGATCCCGCACTACCTCGCAGACACCGAGTTTCCGGATGCCGCGGTGAAGGCGCTCGAATCGATCAGCGCGGCCACCGGGCTGATCTTCCCGACTGACGCCCTCCGCGAAGCGGGGCGGGACTTCCTCGCCAAGATCGACAGCCAGATCGAGACGAACCCGGAACTCGCGCGACTGGTCGGCACCCTCGAGGAGCGTCATGACTCGTACATGGAGGGCAATCCGCTTCGCTCGCCGCTCACCGACATGGACGGCGAACTGCCGTCTGCCGACGAGATCGCCGCCGAGCTGGAGAACTTCCTCGCCGCTCGCCGCAACGGCGAAGACACCGAGCCCTTCTCTTTCTGAGCCGCTTCCGCCGGGGAGTGAACGGCCTCGGGCTACAGTGAACAGGTGAATTCGCGGCGCTCCTGGCTCATTTGGGGAGTTGCACTCTTCGCCTACGTCGTCGCCGTGATGCAGCGCACCTCGCTTGGTGTCTCCGGTATTGAGGCCGCCCACCGATTCGAGGTGTCCGCCTCGGCTCTCTCCAGCCTCGCAGTGGTGCAGCTGATCGTGTATGCGGCCCTGCAGATCCCTACCGGCGTCCTGCTCGATCGGGTTGGACCGAAAGTTCTGATCGCGGCTGGCGCTATTCTCATGATCGCCGGGCAGGCCACCCTCGCTCTCGCGCCGTCCATCGGTATCGCGATCCTCGGGCGGATTCTCGTCGGCGCCGGCGACGCGTTGACCTTCATTTCGGTCATCCGGCTTCTCGCCTCCTGGTTTCGCGGGCGGGTCCTGCCCCAGGTGTCGCAGTGGACGGGCAATATCGGCCAGCTCGGACAGGTGCTCTCCGCCATACCACTCTCCTTTCTCCTGCACCGGTACGGCTGGGATCGCGCATTCCTTTCGGCTGCGGCACTCTCCCTGGTGGCCGCTGTGCTCGTCGTCGTACTGCTGTCCGACGGTCGTCCGACGGCCCGACTCTCGGATGCCGCATCCCCCGACCGCGCCGCCAGCTGGCCGACGGCGTTGCGGCAGCTGCGCGAATCCCTCGCCCGCCCGGGCACCCAGCTGGGTTTCTGGTCGCACTTCGTCACCCAGTCGTCAGGCACAGTCTTCTCGCTGTTATGGGGATTTCCCTTGCTCACCGCAGGGCTCGGCTACCCGCCGAGCACGGCATCGGCACTACTCACCCTGATCGTGCTCGCCGGTGTCGTTGCCGGGCCGGTTCTCGGCATCCTCACCGCGCGCTTCCCGATGCGACGGTCCAACCTGGTGATCGGAATCGTGGTGATGATCGGAGTCGCCTGGTCGACGGTGCTGCTCTGGCCGGGCCATCCGCCGTTCTGGCTCGTGATCACGCTCGTGGTGGTACTCGGGATCGGAGGCCCTGGTTCGCTCATCGGATTCGACTTCGCGCGCACTTTCAACCCCATGCGAAGCCTCGGCTCGGCGAACGGTGTTGTCAACGTCGGCGGTTTTCTCGCGAGTTTTGTGATGATGTACCTCATCGGGCTCGTCCTGGACGTGGAGAACACCGCCCGGGTGGCGAGGGGGGCCGCGAGCGACGTCTTCGGCTGGGACTCCTTCCGTATCGCACTGCTCGTGCAGTACCTGGTGATCGGCACGGGCATGGTGTTCCTTGTGCGGGCACGCAGGCGCACCCGGCTGCGTCTGCACGCGGACGAGGGAATAGAGGTGGCCCCATTATGGGTTTCGCTAGTGAGGTCCTGGCGACGCCGGATCGGGTAGAGCGCTCTATATAGCGATCGGTCCGAATTGGCAAGGGTCTTTGTGAATCCGTGCAATAATTGTCGTAAGACCCTTTCAGGTTCTTCTGATTCGAACGCAGCACCGCTGTGTGACAGATCAGGACTTGACATGGGTCTTAGTGCTGCCCGAAAAACCCGGCGATCATGGTGCGCCGGGCGAGGGTCGTCCTACCAGTGATGGGCGTGTAACGCCTGAAGAACTACTAGTGAAAGGTGTCCCGATGGCCACCCGAACCAAAACCACCGCCGTCGCGGAGCCGGACATCGCCGATGAGGTCAGTGTCGATCTCGCCGATGCCGTCGACGCGGCTGTGAAGGACGCGGCTGTGAAGACTGCGCCCGCGAAAGCAGCACCTGCGAAAAAAGTTGCCCCAGCAAGGAAGGCTGCGCCGAAAGCAGCCGCGGAGAAGGCAGCCGCGGACAAAGCCGCTGCCGGGAAGGGTGCTGCCGCTCAGGGTGCGAACAAGGCTCCGGCGAAGGCGGCTTCGGTCAAGCGGGGCTCGAAGGCCACGCCCACGGATGATGACCAGAACGGCCCCGAAGACGAGGCGGATACCGAAACAGAGCCCGTCGTCATAGCGGAGGACGCCAAAGACAGCGATGCGAAGGACGAATCCGCCGAGGACTCGGATGAGGAGAAAGAAGAGGAGGCTGCCGAGACTCTTCCATCGGGTGCTCTCGTGTTGTCCCTCGTCGACGACGAAGACGAAGTTCCGGTCTATTCCTCCGCCATTACCGGTGCCACCGCCGACCCGGTCAAGGACTACCTGAAGCAGATCGGAAAGGTCGCTCTTCTCAACGCGGCCGAAGAGGTCGAGCTCGCCATGCGAATCGAGGCAGGGCTATTCGCCGAGGACAAGCTGGCCGATATGACGCCTGCTGAACTCAAGTCGCAGCTCGGACGTGAGCTCACGTGGGTGGCCAAGGACGGGCAGCGGGCGAAGAGCCATCTGCTCGGAGCCAACCTCCGCCTCGTCGTCTCGCTCGCGAAGCGGTACACCGGCCGTGGAATGCAGTTCCTCGACCTCATCCAGGAAGGAAACCTCGGCCTCATTCGTGCCGTCGAGAAATTCGATTACACCAAGGGCTTCAAGTTTTCGACCTACGCCACATGGTGGATCCGGCAGGCAATCACGCGGGCCATGGCCGATCAGGCCCGCACTATCCGCATCCCGGTACACATGGTGGAGGTCATCAACAAGCTCGCCCGTGTGCAGCGACAGATGCTGCAGGATCTCGGTCGCGAACCCACTCCGGAGGAGTTGAGCCGCGAGCTCGACATGACGCCGGAAAAGGTCATCGAGGTGCAGAAATATGGTCGTGAGCCCATCTCGCTCCACACTCCCCTCGGTGAAGACGGCGACAGCGAGTTCGGCGACCTCATCGAGGACACTGAGGCGGTCGTGCCGGCGGATGCCGTGGGCTTCACCATGCTCCAGAAGCAACTCGAATCCTTGCTCGACTCGCTATCCGAGCGCGAGGCTGGTGTGATCCGCATGCGTTTCGGCCTCGGTGATGGCATGCCGAAGACCCTCGACCAGATCGGTGACACCTTCGGTGTGACGCGCGAGCGCATCCGCCAGATCGAATCGAAGACGATGGCGAAGCTGAGGCACCCGTCGAGGTCGCAGTCCCTTCGCGACTACCTCGAGTAAACCGCGTTGTGAGCCAGCCAGAAACAGGAAGGCCCAACGGCCTCAGATATTTGTTTCCCGTAGTTATGGGCAAGGCGGTGCGCGCCCTCGCGAAACTTCGTGGCGGGGGGTCCGCCTTCCCGGGGTACGTCACGACACGGCTGGCCCCGAACTTCCTGCGGGATGTCACTGGCCAATTTCGTTACGGAATCGTCTACGTGCTGGGCAGCAACGGCAAGTCCACGACCACCCATATGCTCACTGAGGTGCTGCGCGGGCACGGTCTTACCGTGTTCACCAACCCGTCGGGAGCAAACCTTCCGCAGGGGATCGCGTCGTCGATCCTTGCGGAGTCGAGCGTGCTCGGACGCGTCGATGCCGATATCGGCGTGCTGGAGGTGGATGAGGCGTTCGCGCTGGAATTCGCCGCCGTCGTGCCGCCGTCGACAGTGCTCGTGCTCAATACCCAGGTCGACCAGTTGTATCGCTTCTATGAGACCGAGCGCGTCGCGGACATGATGCTGGACACCGCCCAGCAGGCGAGGCTGCACATCGTCACCAACCGGGAGGACCCGTACCTGTCGAAGATCGCACGCCGCTATGCCGACGGTGATTCGACAACCGCGCCTGACATTACTTACTTCGGGGCTTCGGCAGACGTCATCGCACGTGCGCCGCACGGCCTGTTCAATGCGAAGGACTACCGCGACCAGGCAGTGCACTCCCAGTCCCATCGGGCACTGGCCGAACTCGTGGCCACCGATCGCACGGGTGCCAGGATCACCGTCGACGGCTCAACCATCGACGTGACCCTGCCCGCACAGGGACTCCACTACGCGATCGATGCGGCCGCAGCGCTGGCTACGGCTGCGGTCATCCTCGGAGACCGTTTCGACGGGGCGGCCTCGGCGGTAGCGTTCGCTGCGATGAAGCCGGCCTATGGCCGCGGCGAACTGCTGGACTTCACCAACCGCGAGGGCGTGAACGAACAGGTCGAGTTCGTGATGTTCAAGAATGCCGCGAGCCTGCAGCTCAACCTGGACGCCCTGCCGGAGCCCCCCGAGCAGGTGCTCTTCGCGATCGATGAGGGCACACCCGACATCTCCTGGATCTACGACATCGACTTCGCTGCGCTCGATCACGTTGATGTCATCACCGGCGCGAAGGCCTGGCAGATCGCACTGCGCCTTGAGCACGAAGGCATCACCATCGGGGCAGTCGAACCCGACCTGAAGAAGGCGATCGACATCATGCGCGCGCTTCCCCGGCCGTCGACCGGTCTCAAGACCTGGATCGTGAACTACGAGATCATGATGCTCGCGCGCAAGCAGATCGGTTTCCTCGAACTGGAGAACCAGCGATGAGCGACCTGACAATCGTGCAGCTCTACCCCGACGAACTCGGCGTGGCTGGAGACCGCGGTAATGTCATGGCACTGACAACTCGACTCCGCCATGCCGGACATTCGGTCACTGTCGTCGCTCACGAAGCGGGATCGGAACTGCCGACGGATGTCGACCTCGTCGTTGTGGGTAACGGTCCGCTCTCAGCGATGCGAAACATCCACTCCGACCTGCTGGCCAACGGGGATCGGCTGCGCGCACTGCGCGCAAGTGGCGTGCCCATGTTTGCATACGGCTCTGGCGCAGAGCTCCTCGGCCATGGACTCATCCTTCTCGACGGCACCTCGCTCGAGGGTCTCGGCATCCTTCCCTTTCGAGCGGCGCGAGTTACGACTCGATCGGTCGGCTATGTAATCGTCGACTCGCCCTTCGGCCAGATCGTCGGTTTCGAAGACAATGCGTCACAGTGGACTCTGGATTCCGCGGCGAAGCCTCTCGGTATCCTCGAAGCGGGAACGGGCAACGGAGAAGGATCGGTCGAGGGAGTGCGTGACGGCAGCGCGATGGGAACCCAGATCGGCGGGCCGGTGCTGCCGCTCAACCCCCTCCTCACGGACGCGATCATTGCGTCGATTGGAGAGCGTCGCGGATTTGCCGTTGTGCCATCCGCACAGGACGAGGCGCTCGACCGCTACGCGACGCGGGCTCGTGAAGTGATCGTCCTCCATTCAAAGCACGTATTCTCAAGAATCTAGATTCTCGAGAATCTTCGGTTCGTCTTCGAGAGGTGATTATCCTGCCCGGTTCACGCATTCACTCCGCGAGCGTCGACCTCTCGGCGATTCGTGACAACGCTGCCGTGCTCGTTCGTCGCGCAGCGGCGGCGATGGTGGTCGCCGACGTGAGAGCGGATGCTTACGGACACGGCCTCACCGCGGTTCGCGACGCTGCCGTGGACGGCGGCGCATTCGTTCGGGACATCGACTTCTCGGCATCCGCGGGATTTCACGCCGATTTCGTATCCGCGGGCACGGCCCTGTACGGTCTGTCGGCGGATCCGGAACTGCAGCCTGCGATGAGGGTCAGCGCGCTGGTCGTGGGCACGAAATCGATCGATGTTGGTGAAAGCGTCTCCTATGGCTACACCTGGACCGCGAGTTCTCGCACCAACCTGGCGCTCGTCGGGATCGGTTACGCCGATGGACTCGACCGAATTGCGAGCAATGTGGGGTCCCTCTTCCTCGGTGGGGCTCCGCGTCGAATCCGAGGGCGTGTGGCGATGAACGCCCTGGTGCTCGATCTCGGGCAATACTCCGCTGCGGTCGGCGACGAGGCTGTCGTGTTCGGCGACCCGGCGGCGGGCGAGCCCGCCGTCTGGGACTGGGCGGCCAGTATCGGGCGCCCCAGTGCGGAGATCGTCTCTGTGTTCGGCAGTCACCTGCCACGGGTCTACTGATGGCAGCCGGTGTGCAGATCAACCAGCCGACGGCCGTGATCGACCTCTCCGCCTATCGTCGTAACCTCGCGCGGCTCGCCGAGCGGGTCGCTCCGGCGGTATTGATGGCCGTAGTCAAGGCGGATGCTTACGGACATGGCCTCGTGCCGATCGCGCGCGCAGCAGTGGAGACAGGGATCGGGTGGCTCGGTGTGCTCGACATCGAAACCGGTTTGGAGCTGCGGGAGAACGGCATTCCCCGCGATGTGGCGGTGTTCACGTGGCTGCTCGCACCACACGAGGACTATGCGGCGGCGATCGATGCCCAACTGGATTTCGGCGTCTCCACGGTCGGCCAGCTCGATGCGATTGCGGCGGTCGGCGCATCCGTCCGCGCTCGGGTACACCTCAAGATCGACACCGGACTCCACCGCAATGGTGCAAGTGTCGAGGATTGGCCGGAGCTCGTATCGCGAGCCCTGGCGCTGTCGGACAGCGTGGAGCTCGTCGGTGTGTGGACGCACATCGCTGAGGCGTCGGACGACGATGACTCCGTCGCCATTGAGCGCTTCACCGCGGCTGTCGCAATCGCCGAGAACCTCGGTGCGACACTGAGTGTTCGCCATCTCGCGGCCAGCGCAGCTGCATTCGCGCGAGCCGATGCGCGGTTCGAACTGGTGCGTGTCGGCGCGTTCTGCTACGGAATCTCCCCCGGGGGCGGGATGACGTCGTCATCGCTTGGCCTGGAGCCCGTGATGACCCTGACGGCTCCGGTGACGGCCGTGCGGGACGGCTTGGCGACCATCGGGATCGGCTACGGCGACGGTATTCCGAGCGCCGCGGCGGGGGTGCTTCAACTCTCCATCGACGGCCGCCTGTACGATATCGTCTCGGTGCAACCTGACCGCCTCACCGTAGACAGGGGCGACGCGCTCGTGCGCCCCGGCGACACCGCAGTGCTGTTCGGCAGCGGCTCGGACGGGGAGCCGACCCTCCAGGAGTGGGCGGACGGGCTCGGCACGATCGGAGAAGAGATCGTGACGCGACTGAGTCCGCGTATCCGGCGTAGCTTTTGCGAGTGAGTGTCGTACTCGAGGGGATCAGACAGAGCAGCGCCCCCGGGCTGAGCCGAGGGCGCTGGGTGAAATCGGATCGGTGTAGCCTAGCGAAAGCGGGGGACGTGCTGGGTCAGGCGCGGTTGTCCTGAAGCAGGCGGTCGGACTCGTCGTGCCAGTCGCTGGCGATCTTCGCTAGCTTCTCCTGGTACTTCTTGCCGTGGTGGGCGCAGAACAGCAGCTCGCTGGAACCGATGGCGACTCGGATGTAGGCCTGCGCGCCGCAGCTGTCGCAGCGATCAGAGGCGGTGAGCTGGTGGCTCGAGTCGAGTTCGTGTACTGCAGTCGTGTCGGGTGCAATCTGAGCCATGAGTTGCTCCTCCGGATTCCTATCGTTAATACGTTGTTCCTATCCAAACATGGACGCGTTGAATCGTGGCGACAAAACCAGCGTATTTCGCTGAACGCGTACCCACCCAGTGCTGGGGGTGTCGCATGCGAGTGGTGTCATCCGCGGTCATTAGTGTTGAGTCCGGCCCAGCCACCATCCATTCCCCGCACAGACGTGTTGGCGGCGCCGCGAAGGAGAATCACGTGGCGAGTTCGGACTACTCCGCACGACACCTCTCGGTGCTCGAGGGTTTGGAGGCGGTGCGCAAGCGACCCGGCATGTACATCGGATCCACTGATTCGCGCGGCCTGATGCACTGCCTGTGGGAGATCATCGACAATTCTGTCGATGAGGCGCTCGGTGGTAACGGCGACGAGATCAGCGTCGTTCTCCACAAGGACAACAGTGTCGAAGTGCGCGACCGTGCCCGGGGCATCCCGGTCGACATCGAGCCGAAGACCGGGCTCTCCGGAGTCGAGGTCGTCTTCACAAAACTCCACGCCGGCGGTAAGTTCGGGAGCGGATCGTACGCCGCCTCCGGGGGATTGCACGGCGTGGGAGCATCCGTCGTCAACGCGCTGTCCGAACGACTCGACGTCGAAGTTGATCGTGACGGCAAGACCTGGGCGATGTCGTTCCACCGTGGCGAGCCCGGCATCTTCGCCGACTCCGCGGGTGAACCTAGGGTGGATGAGGTGTTCACCCCGTTCGAGAACAAGAGCGAACTGCGCGTGGTCGGCAAGGTCGCACGCGGCGTCACTGGCACCCGCATCCGCTACTGGGCAGACCCGCAGATCTTCAGCCGCGGCACCACCTTCCAGACCGATGAGCTCGCGACCCGTGCGCGCCAGACCGCCTTCCTCGTGCGCGGCCTCGGCATCGGCATCACCGACGAACGAGGCGCGGAACCCATCACTGAGCTGTTCCGCTTCGACGGCGGGATCGGTGAGTACGTCGACTTCCTCGCCCCCGACACCGCCCTCACCGAGACGTGGCGGATGACCGGCTCCGGCACCTTTAGCGAGACCGTTCCCGTTCTCGATGACAAGGGCCACATGGTCGCCACCGAGCTCGAACGCGAGTGCGAGGTGGATATCGCCCTGCGCTGGGGTACCGGGTACGAGACCGTGTTCCGTAGCTACGTGAACATCATCGCCACTCCGAAAGGCGGCACCCACCAGGCTGGCTTCGAAGCCGGAATGCTCAAGTTCCTGCGGGCGCAGGTCGAGCAGAATGCGCGGCGGCTCAAGGTCGGTACGGGTCCGAACAGCACAGAGAAGATCGAGAAGGACGACATCCTCGCCGGCCTCACGGCAGTGTTGACCGTACGGCTGCCGGAGCCTCAGTTCGAGGGCCAGACGAAGGAAATCCTCGGAACTCCCGCTGTTCGCAACATCGTCGCGGCGGTGGTGGCGAAGACCATGGGGGAGAAGTTCGGCTCGCCCAAGCGCGACGACAAGACACAGTCGGCGCTCGTGCTCGACAAAATTGTCGCGGAGATGAAGTCCCGTGTCTCGGCCCGGGCCCACAAGGAGACCCAGCGCCGAAAGAACGCCCTGGAGAATTCGTCACTGCCGGCCAAGCTCGTGGACTGCCGCAGCTCGGACGTCGCCAACAGCGAGCTCTTCATCGTGGAGGGCGACTCCGCGCTTGGTACGGCGAAGCTTGCTCGCGACAGCGAATACCAGGCCTTGCTGCCCATCCGCGGCAAGATCCTCAACGTGCAGAAGGCGTCAGTGTCCGACATGCTCGGAAATGCCGAGTGCGCCTCGATCATCCAGGTGATCGGTGCCGGGTCCGGGCGCAGCTTCGACCTCGCGACGGCACGCTACGGCAAGGTGATCATCATGAGCGATGCCGACGTCGATGGCGCACACATCCGCACCCTGCTGCTCACGCTGTTCTTCCGGTACATGCCCGACATGATCCGTGACGGGCGGGTGTACGCCGCGGTTCCTCCGCTTCACCGGGTGATTGTCATGAACCCCGGCACCAAACCCAACGAAACGATCTACACCTATTCTGAGCAGGAACTCAACGCCGTGCTTGCCGGTCTCAAGAAGACGAACAAGCGGTACCAGGATCCCATTCAGCGGTATAAGGGACTCGGCGAAATGGATGCCGACCAGCTCGCGACCACGACGATGGACCGGCATCACCGCACCCTACGGCGTGTGCAAATCCTTGACGCCGTGAACGCCGAACGTGTCTTCGAGCTGCTCATGGGCAACGACGTCGCGCCGCGCAAAGACTTCATCATCGCGGGCTCCGACGGTCTTTCCCGCGAACGCATCGACGTGTAGCGGGTAACACATCCGAGGCCCGCACGGGGCGATCGGCTGCCCACACCCGCTGAGTGCACCGCCCTGTTCGAAATGCAGATGGATCGTGACAGCTGTGGCGGATGAGGCCCTTCAGCCTCACCAGTCACGCGGAGTCCTGCATTTCGCACAGGAACACCCTCACCCCGCCCGGAGGCTCTGTGTTGGGGAGGCGCAGCCCTGCGTGGTGTTCGGCTCGTGAATTCCGGTTTAGCGGATCGGGCTACCGATAGATCCGACGAGGCCGTCGAGCGGCGTGCCGGATGCGTCGCGCCGTGCGCGGGCGTCGGGAAGGGAGCGCACCGCGCCGTCCGAGCCGACAGCGAACGCCGGAGCGGTGCCGGCCCAGGCCACGGTGAGCTGGTCTTCGCCCTTGAGGAACGAGTGGGCACGTACCCCGCTGGTCGCGCGACCCTTGCCGGGAAACTCGGACAGGGCGGACAACTTCGCGCGTCCCGCCTCCATTTCCGCGATGGTCGCACTACTGCTCGATACCGTCGCCACGACCACCTCGGCTCCCGGATCGACGGCACCGAAGAAGATGACCGTGGCCTTCGAACCGAGGTTGATGCCTGCCATTCCCCCCGCGGATCGGCCCTGGGGGCGCACGCTCGAGGAGGGGAAGTGCAGGAGCTGCGCCTCGGAGGTCACGAACAGCAGTTCGTCGGTGTCGGCCGACTGCTGCACTCCCACAACCGAGTCTCCCGGCCTGAGGGAGATGATCTCGAACTCGGATCGGTTCGCCCAGTCTCCGGGTGTCAGTCGCTTGACCACGCCCTGCCGAGTGCCGATGGCAATCGCTTCGGACGACGTGAGCGACACCAGTGCGAGCACCCTTTCCTTCGTGCTATCGATGGCGAGATAGTCGGTGATCCGTACGCCAGCCGCAAGCTGGATCGAGTTCTCCGGCACGACCGGAAGGTCGACGGGAGTGAGGCGGATCAGCCGCCCGAGGGAGGTGACCGCTCCGATCTCCGACCGGCTGGTCGTGACGATGGACGACAGGATCGCATCGTGTTTGGTGCGCCGGGCGGTGCGTTCCGGCAGCTCCGACGTGACATCAGGAAGGTCGACACGGATGGCGCGCCCGGTCGTCGACAGGAACACCCTGCAGGGGGTGTCCGCGATTTCGAGCACGGCCGCGGCAGCCCGGGCGGCGACAGTCGTACCGACCGGGGGTCGCGCTTCGGTGAGCAGTGTGCGGCGGGGGGTGCCGAAGCGTTCCGCTACCTCCTCGAGCTCGTCGGAGACCAGCTGGCGCACGCGCTGCGGCCCGGTGAGCAGTTGCTCAAGGGCGGCGATCTCGGCGAGCAACTGGTCACGCTCCGCTTCGAGTTCGATGCGGGAGAATTTGGTGAGACGGCGTAGTCGCAGTTCGAGGATGTACTCGGCCTGGATCTGGCTGAGGTCGAACACATCCATCAGTCGCACGCGCGCCTGTTCGGTGTCATCGCTCGCTCTGATCACCTGGATCACCTCATCGATATCGAGGATCGCTACGAGAAGGCCCTCGACGAGGTGCAGCCGCTCTTTCTTTCGCGCCAGGCGGAACTGACTGCGGCGGGTGACGACCGAGATGCGGTGGTCGACATAGACCTGCAGCAGTTCTCGAAGACCCAGTGTTTTCGGCCCACCCTCGACAAGGGCGACATTGTTGATATTGAAGGAGTCCTCCAGCGGGGTGAACCGGTAGAGCTGCTCGAGTACCGCGTCCGGGCTGAAGCCGGTCTTGATTCCCACCACAAGCCGCAGGCCGTGCTTGCGGTCGGTGAGGTCCGTAACGTCCGAGATGCCATTGAGCTTCTTGGAGTTGACGCCGTCCTTGATCTTCTCGATCACCTTCTCGGCGCCGACCATGTAGGGCAGCTCGGTGATGATGAGTCCCGCCTTGCGCGCGGTGATGTTCTCGACCGAAACTCGCGCCCGGGTGCGGAAGCTGCCGCGCCCGGTCTCGTAGGCGTCGCGGATGCCGGCGAGGCCGATGATGGTGCCGCCGGTAGGCAGGTCGGGTCCGGGAACGAATGACATGAGGTCGTCGAGCGAGGCATCCGGGTGAGCGATGAGGTGCCGCGCCGCGCCCACCACCTCGATGAGGTTGTGAGGCGCCATGTTGGTCGCCATACCCACGGCGATGCCGGAGGCCCCATTGACCAGGAGGTTGGGGAAGGCCGAGGGCAGCACCTCGGGCTGGGTCAGCTGGTTGTCGTAATTGGGCACGAAGTTCACGACGTCCTCGTCGAGATCCTCGGTCATCGCCATCGCGGCCGCGGTGAGTCGGGCTTCTGTATAGCGCGGTGCAGCCGGTCCGTCATCCAGCGTGCCGAAGTTGCCGTGACCGTCGATCAGGGGCACCCGCAGGATGAAGCTCTGGGCGAGTCGCACCATCGCGTCATAGATCGACGCGTCGCCATGCGGATGCAGCTTGCCCATCACCTCGCCGGTGACGCGTGCGGACTTGACGTGCCCACGGTCGGGGCGAAGGCCCATCTCGGTCATCTGGTACAGGATGCGACGCTGCACCGGCTTGAGGCCGTCGCGGGCATCGGGCAGGGCTCGAGAGTAGATCACGGAGTATGCGTACTCGAGAAATGACCCCTCCATTTCGGTCGAGACGTCGACGATATCGATTCGTTCCCCGCTGGGCTGCGCAGGAGGGATTTCAGGAGTAGTCATAGGATTGCCCCCATG
>JBBRDX010000052.1:0-16997 GCA_038203515.1 Actinomycetales bacterium
GGTCCTGACACTTCTCCTTGATGTTTGAGGGATGAGTCGAATTGAGCCTGTTGATCCTCGTGTCCGTCTCGCTATCGTTCAGTGGCCTCCGGATGCACCGAGGGGTTCGGTGAGCATGTTCTGTGCTGAGCACGGGATCTCGCGGGAGACGTTTTACGCGATCAAGAAGCGGGCCGAGCTGGAAGGTCAGGCGGCGGCGCTGGAGCCGCGGACCCGGAGGCCGAAGTCGAGCCCGAACCGGACTGACGATAAAGTGAAAGTCCAGGCGATCGGGGTTCGCGCTGCGCTGGAGCAGTCCGGCCTGGACCACGGGCCGATCAGCGTTCACGAGAAGATGAAGGCGCTCCGGATGACTCCGGTCCCCTCGACCGCAGCGCTATCGCGGTTCTTCCGCGACGCCGGGGTGGCCCGCCTGGAGCCGAAGAAGAAACCGCGGGCCTCGTATCGCCGCTTCGTCTATCCGGCGCCGAACGCGTGCTGGCAGATCGACGGCACCGAATATGTCCTGACCGGTGGTCGGAAGTGTGTGATCTTCCAACTCATCGACGACCACTCCCGCCTGGCCATTGCCCCCATGTTGCCTGGGGTGAAACCTCGGCTGGGGCGATTGCGGTCGTCTCTAAAGGCATCGCCGCGCACGGGGTCCCGCAGCGTTTGCTGTCGGATAACGGGGCGGCGTTGAACCCGTCCCGCCGTGGGGTCCTCGGCCAACTGGTCGCCTATGTCACCGCGCTCGGGGTGGAGCCGATCACCGGGAAGCCGTATAAACCCACCACGCAGGGCAAGAACGAACGATTCCACCAGACCCTGTTCCGGTGGCTCGACAAACAACCCTTGGCCGAGTCTCTGGAGCAACTGCAGGAACAGGTCGATCGGTTCGACGTGATCTATAACACCGAGCGTCCGCACCAGGGCCTGCCCGGACGGATCACCCCGGCGCAGGCGTGGGAGGCGACACCGAAGGCCGAGGCGCCGCGCCCGATACCCAGGCCCGCACCGACCTTGCCCGACGGGATCCGGCTGACTCGTGTTCGTGACAACGGCACCGTCGTGGTTCGCAGCATCCGGTTCCACGTCAGCCGGACCCTCACCGGCATGATCGTCTTCCTCGTCGAAGCAGACGAGGCTCTTCTGGTCTTCGACGACCAAGGCACCCTGCTCATCGAGCACCCCTGGCCGGCACCCGGAACCAAGTATGTCGGCAGCGGCAAGAAGCGCGGACGAGGCCCCAGCTTCACGTGAGTGTCAGGCATGTCCTGATACAGGAAATGTCAGAGATGTCCTGATGCAGATTTGTCAGGCATGTCTTGATACATCACACCGCGGCTGGGTGGCGGCGGGGTGATCCGTGCCCACATTTCACCCACACGTGGAGAACATCGGGGTCAGCACACGTCATCGAGGTCGCGCCCAGTCACCAGAGTTTTGGCGGGATTTCGACCACTTCCGCATAGTTCCGCGGAAACGGCTTTCGACTACGGATCAATAGGTCGGGGGTTCAAATCCCTCCGGGCGCACTACAAAACACGGGCCTGACCAGCACTTCTTCCGAGGTGTGGTCGCGCCCGTTGTGTTTTCTGCCCACATTCTGCCCACGCTTGAGAACTTTCTGAGCCGATTTCGGGCCTAAATTCGGCCGGTCCGGCTCTTTGGAACCCAGTGTTTGTCAGGGTTTTGGTCTGACCAGCGGAGTTGACCAATTGACCTCTAAATTATGGCCCGGTTCGACAGCGATCGCACCGAACGGTATGTGACGCACCCCACGGTTGTTCTTCTAACCGGTGACGATAACGACAATGCGGGCTTTACGTCGGCCAGTTCAGCAGTGTCGCCCATCAAGCGATGGGCGATGTCTTTGCGAGAGCAACTTCCGCGCTTACCGCCTATGTTTAGCGGCTGAGCAGCGCATAAATTCCGAGTCCGAGGCTCAAGTCGCTCTCAGAGGAGCGGCTGTCGTCACTGTTCGAGTCACTTTGTAGTCCGAGTCCGAGTCCGAGTGCAGCATCGACGTTTGGTCCAGCGGCGACGCGAGAGTTCTCGCTGTTTTGTCCGGAGCTATGCGGTTCAAATGAACTCGTTCCGCCAGCATCGCGGGGTTGGCAGCTTAGAACCAAAAATAGTTGCCCGCGCGGATCTCAACGAAGTGGAGCGTCATTAGAGAGCTTCAGAGAAATATGCGATGAAATCGTATTCCTATTTCATAAATGCTATAGGATATTGACAATGATATGTCCTGGAGGCCAAGTTGGTCTGCGGAGCGAGAAATTAGTGCTTATTCCCGAGGGGCATTCGTCGCCGTTTAGGGGTGCGCGCTGCCCAAGGCTCGAACCACCGCATCATTGTCGATGCGCAAACAGTGAGGAACCATCGTGCGATCTAGATTGAAAACAGCAGCCATTCTTATCGTGGCTACGACCGGCTTGATAGGCCTCGTGGGGTGTCAGGCGCAGGCTGGATCGGGTTCAGGCCAGGGCAAAGTAGTTTTAAATTATTACACTTGGTTTCCCTCCGAAGCGATTCTCACGAAGGCCATTGCCGGCTTCGAGAAGGCGAACCCGAACATCACGGTGAACCTCAAAGAGTTCACGAATACCGACTACCAGAAGGCCTTGCCGCTCGCACTGTCCGGCGGAGAACCAGTTGATATTGCCGGGGTGCAGATCGACGCAATGACTAACACAGTGAAAGATCAGCTGCTGCCGGTGTCGAAATGGAAGAGCGATCTTGACCCGGGCATTTACTCGAGTATCGACGCCAAAGCGTTGAAGCAGACGGCGAACGTTGCTTCTGACGGCAAGCTCTACTCGCTGCCCCTTGGATCCATTGGCAGCGCGGTCATGTTCTACAACGCGACCATCCTGAAGGAACTTGGCATGACGCCGCCCAAGACCGCGAAGGATTTTCAGGCCGACGTCGCGGTCATCAAAGCGAAGAAGCCCGGCATCCTTCCGGTGGCAACTGCCGGCAAGGACGCCTGGTGGCAGGAAGAAGTTTTGATGACTCTTGCCGAACAGGACAACCCGGGGATCTCCTCTCAGATCATCTCGGGCACCGGCAAATGGAATCAGCCGGCGATGATCGCGGCCCTGCAAACCTATAAGGGAATGTTCGACAGCGGCATCCTCAGTACCGATTCCTTGAGCGTGGCCTACGGCGACCACAACACGCAGTTCAATGATGGGAAAGCGGTGTTTCTCATCGATGCGACTTGGAATGACTACTACCTGTCCGCCGCTGCCCGTAAGGCCGCGAAGAACGACCTCGCGGATGTCGGTGCTGTCGCAATTCCAGTGATGCACGCCGGAGGCAAGCCAGCGGCACGAGCTCTCACCGAAGGCGGCCTGGCCATCCCGACGACCTCCAAGCACCCGGCAGAGGCAGCGAAATTCATCTCGTACATGTTCAGCAAGGCGGGCGTAAATACGTGGGGTCCTGACCTGGTCGTCATTCCCAGCGTGA
Source organism: Actinomycetales bacterium (assembly GCA_038203515.1). Classification (GTDB taxonomy): domain Bacteria; phylum Actinomycetota; class Actinomycetes; order Actinomycetales; family Microbacteriaceae; genus Lacisediminihabitans. The sequence goes on from JBBRDX010000052.1 coordinate 3,460, forward strand.
AAGGTTTCTCGCTCCCGGCCGACACGCTCACAACACCGGCGGCGGTCGACGGACTCAAGACGATAACTTCCCTCGTCTTGAACGCCACCTCTGCACGCCACAGTAATCAGGCCTTCAACAATGCGGTGGAAGGCAATTCGATCCTCGATGTTCTCAGCGGTAAGAAGACCGCCAAGGAAGCGGCCGACTTCATGCAGTCCGAATGGACGTCAGGTCGTTATCCTCACGGCAAGCAGTAGGGTCGCCGGCTAACACATGAGCACCGAGACCACTCTTCGCAGGGTCGGCCAAGTCCCGGGGCGGGCAACATCAGTAGCCCGCCCCGCGCGGCGCCGAAAGCGCGGACCGCAGCTCAAGTCGCTGTTGATTGCGTGCGTGTTCCTTGCGCCGCTGGCGGTCTTCTATGGGATTTACTATTTCTATGGATTTGGCTTCCTCGCCCAGGTAAGCACGGAGCAGGTCTCCCTGTCATTTCTTAGCGCGGTCAACGTCGGCTGGGATAACTTCCGGCTAGTTCTCACAGATTCCATCTTTCAGCGTTCGCTTCTGAACAACCTGGCGCTCGCAGCGTTCAGCGTCTTCGTGGCGCTGACTCTGGGGTTCCTGGTCGCGATGATGCTTGCCAGCGGGCTTCGTGCGCGTCGACTGATTTACACGGTGGTGCTCTTGCCATCGCTCATCCCGCTTTCTCTCTTCGCCACCGTCTTCGGGCGGATGCTGGACACCCGTGATGGGGCCATCAACGAACTGCTCCGAAATGTCGGGCTCGGTTTTATGGCCCAGGACTGGATCGTCAACGAGCCCTCGGCGTATGCCGCGCTCGGTATTTTGTTGACATTCATGATTGGGCTGCCGGTGATCTACTACACGGCGGATCTCGGGCAGGTCAACGGATCGATTCTCGAAGCTGCCACGCTGGATGGAGCCAGCGTGTGGCAGATATTTCGCCTCATCCTGTTCCCCGTATTAAGGAATACCCACACCACGGTCATCATCGCCGCTGTGCTGGGTAGCTTCCGGGCGTTCGATATCGTCTTCTTCTCGACCGGTGGTCAGCCAGGCGGTCGTACCGGGATTATCGGGACTTATATCTACTCATCTGCGCTCGGGTCCGACCGCGTCGGTTTCGCAGCAGCGGCCTCGATCATCGTTCTCGTCATAGCACTGTCGCTCTCCCTCGTTCAGCTCATATTTGGCAGGAAGAACAAGTGACGGATTCAGCGAACGAAGGCTCACTCCCACTGCGACTGAGGATCGCTGACAAATGGATCATGTACCTGATCCTGGGTGTCACCTGCCTCGTCTTTCTCTTTCCTCTGATTAACGCTTTCCAGGCCTCGATCCAGGTGGGCGGGCTGATGAACTACTGGACCGTTCTCACCCGTGACTACAACGGTGTTTCGATACCGCTTACCTTTCTCAACAGCGGAATCATCGCGGCGATGCACGCCGCCATCGTCTGTGTTGTCGGCAGTCTCGCGGGCTACGCCTTCTCCCGGATTCCATTCGTCGGGCGAACCGCGACCTACTACCTGGTGTTGATTTTCCTGGCCGTACCAGCGACCGCGATCCTGGTGCCGGTTTACCACATCACCAGCTCGATGCAGCTGTTCAACTCATATCTGGGGGTGGCGATGCCGGAGGCGACCCTGACGCTCCCGTTCGCGGTCCTCCTCTTGAAGAACCAGATCGACGCGATGCCGGTCTCGCTTATGGAGGCGGCCGTCATGGATCGAGCTGGGCACTTCCGCATCTACTTCCACGTCGTACTGCCGCTGCTGAGGGGGCCTCTCGTCAGCCTCGCTGCCCTCAGCATCATGTGGTCACTTCAGGACTTCCTCTTCCCTGCAACCCTTCTACGCGATGTGTCACTGACTACAGCGGCGCAAGCGGTGCAGACGATCAAAGGGGCATTCGGGCCAACCGCCTATGAGAACTCGCTCTACTACGCGGCGCTTATGCTGCTCGCCGTACCCGCTCTCATCATCATCGTCGGCGGCTTTAAGTACATCAGTCGCGGGATGACCAACGGAAGCATAAAAGAATGACACTCGTTGGGGAGACCGTCTTAGTCGGGCTCCAGGAAAAGAAGGCCTGGTTTCACGAAAATCCAGTCGGTCTGTTCATCCATTGGGGGCATGCCTCCGCAGCGGGCTGGGAACTTTCCTGGCAAGCGACGGGTGGGGTGCTGGGCCAACATCCGGCATTGGCTCCGGTGCCGTTCGAGACCTACTTCGCGAATGCAGCGAGTTTCAATCCTACGAATTTCGACGCCGAGGCGTGGGCAGAACAGGCTCAGGCTTTCGGCGCTGGATATGTCGTTTTCACCACGAAACACCACGACGGTTTCTCGATGTTCGATACCGCCCAGTCGGAGTACAGCATCACGAAGATTTCGCCCTTTGGGCGCGATGTTTTTCGAGAACTCAGCGAGGCGTTGCGCGTGAGGGGAATCCGGGTCGGCGCGTATTTCTCGCTGGTCGACTGGCACCACCCCGACTACCCGACCTACACCGACGATTCCATCTCGAAGCCCTATGTGATCGGAGACTACCCGCGCGGCACCAGCGAGCAATGGGCTCGGTATCGCAGCTTCCTCGACGCACAGGTTACCGAACTCTTGACCGACTACGGGAGGATCGACCTGCTCTGGTTCGACGGAGAGTTCGAACACACGGCCGAGGAATGGGATTTCGGCAGGCTGCGCCAACTCGTGCGTCAACTCCAGCCCGACTGCATCGTCAACGATCGCTGCGTCGGCTTCGGCGACTACTCAACTCCGGAGCAGCAGATCCCTATCGACCCTCCGGCGGGACCGTGGGAAGCCTGCCTGACTATGAACTCCAGCTGGGGATACCTGGCCGGGGACAACGAATACAAGTCGGCCACTGCGATCATCCACCTCATCGTCGAAGCGGTGTCAAAGGGTGGAAATCTTCTCCTCAATGTCGGGCCGACCGGCCTCGGAGACATCCCCGACCCGGAGAAGGATCGTCTCGATGCGGTGGGTGCTTGGCGGTCCCGGCATGACGAGAGCATCTCCGGAGTCGAGCGTGGCCTCAGCCTTGGCCAGTATCAGGGATGGTCGACCCAGAGAGTCCTCGCCGATGGTTCGACCCGCCTCTATCTGCACCTTGCTTCGAGGCCCTACGAGCTCGTTCGTGTCCGCGATATCCCGGCCTTACGGATCGCACGAGTGTGGATGCTGGCCTCCGGAACGGACCTCAACTTCTCGGCGGTGCCTCACCTGCCGGACATTCATCAGGGGTTGGCAGATCCCCATGGCGAGCTCACAATTTTTGTTCCCGAAAGTGAGATCGACCCGATGAGCTCAGTGATCGTGGTGGAGATCTCGAATACATAGTTCCCTGCTGCGGACATCTCATGAAGCAATGACACTATCGGAGGCAACACGATGAAAACCATAAACAAAGCGACGAAGGGAGTCCTTCTCGCCACGGTCGCATCGCTGGCACTGGTGAACCTGGTCGGGCTCGGTAACGCCGCAGCATCCACGGCGGCCTATTCGCTGCCTACAAGCGGAATAGTGCCGACGGCTCTCACAGCAGGCAACGCCACGAAGACTTCCGATCTCACGGTAGAGACCCATCAAACCGGTGCCTACTACTGGGTCAACAATTTTAATAGATCAACCGACACCCTCACCTGGCCCGTGACCGTTTCAGCGGCAACGTCGTTCAGCATCACGTCCCTGCTCGCTTCCTCCGAAGCGACGCCGTTTACCGTAACGGATGATACCAACGGCAGTGCTGTCACGGTCAGCAGCGCTGGAACAGGCTGGCAATCATTGGTTATGGGCCAGATATCTGTGCCGGCGGGAACCAGCAACCTGGTATTCACCCGGTCCACCACTGCGGCATCCGCCACCAATATCAAGTCCATCGAGTTGGTACCCGCCAACTCCGTGACCGCCTACAACAACAGCGTCACGAACGCGAAGGCCGACGGACAGTGGATGTCCAACGGCGGATACGGACTCTTCTTCCAATACGGAGCCTGGGGCTATCCGAAAACCGGAAGTGCGAAAACGCCGGCCGCCCAGGCGTGCGACTTTGACACGTCGAAATTCGTCACCATGGTCAAAGCCACCGGTGCCGCGTATGTCATCTGGTCGTACACCTGGTACACGTACCAAATCGACGGACCAAACGCGGCAATAGACACTATTGCCGGAGACAGCTCCCACACGACCGCCTGCGATCTCGATCTCAACGTCGCCCAAGCGCTCAAAAACGCAGGGGTGAAATTCATTCTGTACTACCACAACGGTCACGACACCGACGCGACATGGTGGGCAAAGCAGGCGTACCCATCGTTGAACTCGCAAACCGGCGCGGGCGACAAAAGCACATTCCTGGCCAATTGGTCGAGCATCGTGGACTGGACCGGAAACCACTTCGGGACGAACCTCGACGGATGGTGGTTCGACGACGGATCGTTCTATTACCCGGCAGATTTCGCCGCCCTCGAGCGGCATGCGCGCACAGGCAACCCCGCACGAATGGTGACCTTCAACAGTTGGACGGCGACGCAGGTTTCTCCTTATGAGGACTACAGCTCAGGCGAGGACTGCGCGTCAGGCAATATGACGGCCCCTGGAACGGCAAACAGCTCCGGGATCATCGTCTCCGGTGCGAACGTCGGGCTGAGAGCGCACTGCCTGTACATGCTCAACCAGGACTGGGGAGTCCACTCGCCCAACACGACGATCACGTCTCCGAACTGGAACACCGTTTCTCCCGCGGTCAACAGCGCTATCGCCAACCACACGGCGGTGTCCTTCAACCTCATGATGTACGAAGACGGAACGGTCGACCCGGGGACCCTTGCGGTCCTCCAGCAGGTGAAGGCCGCCTATGCGGCGCCGACCGGGCAAAGCGCACCGGTCACCACCAACGATTCCAGTTCACAGATCACCTACCAAGGCACCTGGACGGTGGCATCGAATCGCGGTGCGGGAGACTTTAGCGATGACGTCCACTGGACAAATACCACCGGCTCCAGCGCCCTTTTCTCGTTTACAGGAACCGACATCGATCTGATTGGCCCACTCCAATCCGGATCCGGATCGGCGTCCATCACTATCGACGGTGTAGATAAAGGAACAGTGAGCGAAAACAACTCCGGATCGTACGCACCCCAGCAGACGATCTTCTCCATCGGAGGGCTCAGCAACGGTACTCACACCCTGGTCGCAAGAAAAACCGGACCCGGAACGTATTTCCAAGTGGACGCGTTCCGCACAGTCGCCGAAACAAATGATGACAATCAGTCGATCGCCTACCAAGGGCACTGGGCAACTTCGGCAGGCAGGGGAGCGGGCGACTACCAAAATGACGTGCATTACTCCTCAACCGTGGGTGACACAGCAACCATCACGTTCTCTGGAACGAGGATGGAGCTGCGTGCGCCGACCTATAACGGGTACGCCACCGGAACCGTAAGCATAGACGGCACTAGCTATGGTGCGATCAGTGAGGCGGGGACCAGCTCGTACACCCCACAACAGGTGATTTTCTCCGTGTCGGGACTGGCCGCCGGGTCTCACACCCTGGTCATGACGAGCACAAGCGGAGGGTATTTCCAGCTCGACGGATACGTCGCGCGAAGTTAGCCGAACATCGGCGCCAGCTTGGTCGAGCCGCATTCGTGCCAGTTGACCTGGCGCAACTCATCCAGCGGATTCCAGATGAGGCTCAGCCCTAACGCCTAGAAACCCGCGCTCCGCAGCTGCACCCAGAATAACTAGGAGAGAGTCGATAAATGAGTTCTCATTTCCACAACCTCACAGCAATCGTCACAGGAGGTGCCTCAGGCATCGGTGCGGCTGTTGTCCAACGTCTACTCGACGGCGGCGCGAGCGTCGCTGTTCTTGACATAAACATTGACCACGCCAACCCGGGAGCGCTAGCGCTGATCGCGGATGTTTCAAGCACCAGTTCTGTAAATAATGCGGTCGATCAGGTGGTGGCACGATTCGGTCAGCTCGATATTGTGATCAATAATGCTGGCATCGGAGCGCGAGGCTCTATTGAGGATAACTCCGATGAAGAATGGGCTCACGTTCTCAACTTGAATGTGACCGGCATAGTTAGGGTTTCTCGTGCTGCCATCCCGCATCTCCGGCTGTCATCGTCTGCTTCTATCGTGAATGTCTGCTCGATCGCAGCTACCGCTGGCTTGCCGAACCGTGCGTTGTACTCCGCCTCGAAGGGTGCGGTACTTTCGCTAACACGAGCAATGGCTGCCGACCACTTGAGTGAGGGTATTCGGGTGAATTGCGTCAACCCCGGAACAGCGGATACACCTTGGGTTTCTCGCCTGCTCGAGTTAGCGGCAGACCCGGCGGCAGAGCGAATCGCCCTGGCGGCACGCCAGCCTCATGGCCGGCTGGTTCGTCCCGAGGAAATCGCGGAAGCGATCGCGTATCTGGCCGATCCGATAAATAGCTCGACGACTGGCACCAGCATCGCGGTGGATGGTGGAATGCAAGATATACGCATTGGTGCCACGCATTAGTGATCTTCGGCGAGGAACGTCACCCTCACGGCAGCGCTTATTCGGCCATTGTCACTCGGGATGGGCGGGACGAGTTGGTCAGACCCTCGCGTTGAGTGCTTCGACCGCCGGGATGAAGCGCCGCCGCGACGACTCGATGTGATTGAGCATGAGGTCGCGCGCCGCACTGCCGTCGCCCGCTTTGATCGCGGCAACGATTGCGACGTGCTCTGACAGTGCGAGCGGCCGGGTTCCGCCGCTGTAGTACTCGGCGAACATGCTCTGAACGAACTCACCATTCGGGGCAGCTGCCTCTCCCAGAGTCGCTCGGTAGACACGAAACAGGTGCATATGGCAGTGCGTGCGGATGAAGGCTTCCTCGACGAAGTCATTGCCCGATGCCCGCGCAACCAAGGCGTGGAAGCGCGTGTCGTGTTCCGCAAACTCCGGAAAGGTAATTGAAGCTCCGCCAGTGGAGATCTTCTCGGCCCGTTCAAGCTCTGCCTCGAGAGCTTCAATCTCACGGCGCGTACTGCGGCGGGAGGCCTCGGCGGCGGCCCAGGGTTCGATCACTGCGCGAAACTGGAAGAGGTTGTCGAACTGCTGCACGGAGAGGAGGTCGGTTGCCTCATAGCCACGCAGTGGGATCTTGGTTACCAGGCCGTCTGCTTCGAGCCGGGCCAACGCTTCGCGTACCGGAGTCTGCGAGACGGAGAGGTCTCTGGACAGTTCATCGATGCCGACATGCTCGCCAGGCGAGATCTCGTGGTCGAGGATCATGCCCTTGATGGCCTCGTATGTGCCGTCAGCCAAAACTGACCTTTTCGGTCCGGCGTGCGTTCGTCTAGCTACATCTCTAGGCATTCGATCTCGATCTTTCTTTACCCGTTCGGTCAGGACGAGACACGATTCGCCCCAATCCTATATCCACGGGACGTCATCTCTGGTGACTAGCGTGCGACCCTCAAGCCATCCATCCCACCGTCTACCGCGAGCACGGCACCGGTGGTTGAACGCTGGTCGGGGCTTGCGAGGAAGCAGATCGCGCTGGCTACTTCTTCAGCGGCGACAAGGCGGCCACTTGGCTGGCGTTGCTCGAGCGCAGCGCGCTCAGCAGACGGGTCAGGGGCGAGGTCGAGAAGCCTGGCGACCCAGGGGGTGTCGGCCGTTCCGGGGTTGACACAGTTGACGCGGATATTCTCGTAGATGAGGTCGGCGGCCATGGCCCTGGTCAGCGATTCGACTGCTCCCTTGCTGGCGGAGTAGACGGCACGTTTCGGCAACCCAACGGTGGAAGCGATCGAACAGATGTTGACGATCGCGCCTGACTCGCTCTGCCGGAGAAGGGGGAGGGCCCCACGGCTGACGCGCGCGATTCCAGTCACGTTGATGTTGAAGACTGTGGCCCACTCCTCATCCGTGGCGTCCTCGATGCTGCCGACCGCGCCGATGCCGGCGTTGTTGACGAGGATGTCGATGACTGTCGTCTGGGCAGCAAGCTGAGCGAAGGCGGCAGCGACAGATTCGCTCGAGCCTACGTCGCAGTGCACGAAGTCGGCGACGCCGTCCATTGTTCCGACTGCAATATCAAAACCGAAGACGCGAGCGCCGGATTTCAGCAATTTTCGGGCGGTGGCCAGGCCAATTCCCGACCCGGCACCAGTGACCACTGCCGTGAGGCCTGTCAATTCTGCAGCCATAATGTGGTGTGCTCTCTCCATCGACTTTTCGACCGAAATAGTCGAAGGGATTAAACTCTATAGGATTCTGCAGAATCATGTAGCATAGGCTTCACTGGATCGAAGGTCCCACAGACATCACCTTCTGGCAGGGCAACGGGCATGACGGCACAGGTGTCGAGGATGACTTCGCTGCCTTAAGCCATTTATCCGTCGGCCTGTAACAGCCCAAGAACGGCGCCCGGCGCCCAAGGAGAAGTATGAGTATCGTCACCGCTGCCCGAACACTCGACATCCGGTTTCCGACCTCGATTTTTCTCGATGGTTCAGATGCGATGAACCCTGATCCCGACTACTCGGCCGCGTATCTCTCGTTCGAGACCGACAGTGATGACGGTCTGAGCGGCCACGGTTTTGTCTTCACGATCGGGCGCGGCAATGACATCGAGGCGAGCGCAATTGAGGTGCTCGCCTCACGTTTCGTTGGCCGGAATGTCGAAGAACTCCTCACTGACATGGGGGCGACCTGGCGCGAGATGATGCACGATTCGCAGCTGCGCTGGCTCGGGCCGGAGAAGGGCGTCATTCACATGGCGATCGGCGCTGTGATTAACGCGCTCTGGGATCTCCGCGCGAAGCGAGCCGGCCTGCCGCTCTGGCAGCACCTCGCAACCCTCGACCCCGAGGAGATCGTCGACCTGATCGACCTGCGCTACCTCAGCGATGCCCTCACCCGCGAGGAGGCGCTCGACATTCTGCGCGCCGGTCGGGTTGGAGCGGACGATCGCATCGCCGAGCTGTTGGAGAAGGGCTACCCCGCTTACACGACAGGCCCCGGGTGGCTCGGCTACAGCGACGAGAAGCTCGAACGCCTCGCGAGGGAAGCCGTCGCCGAGGGCTTTCAGCAGATCAAGCTGAAAGTCGGTGCAGACCTCGAGGATGACAAGCGCCGCCTCGCGATTGCCCGGAAGGCCGTCGGACCGGACTTCCGTATCGCCGTCGATGCCAACCAGCGCTGGGACGTCGACGAAGCGGTCGAATGGATGTCGCAGCTGGCGCAGTTCGATCTCGCCTGGATCGAGGAGCCGACTAGTCCGGACGACGTGCTCGGCCACGCCGAGATCGCCCGCCGGCTCGCACCGATGCCCGTTGCCACCGGTGAGCACGTGCAGAATCGGATCATTTTCAAGCAGATGCTGCAGGCGAAATCACTTGAGGTGCTGCAGATGGACGCGTGTCGTGTCGGCGGGGTCAACGAGAATATCTCGATTCTGTTGCTGGCAGCGAAGTTCGGCATTCCGGTCATCCCGCACGCGGGTGGTGTCGGTCTCTGCGAGACGGTGCAGCACCTGTCGATGTTCGACTTCGTCAGTGTCTCCGGCACGATGGACGGCCGGATGATCGAGTTCGCCGACCACCTCCATGACCACTTCGTGACCCCGGCGAAGATCGTCCGCGGTCGCTACCAGACCCCGACCACCCCGGGTTCGGGAGCCGAGATCCTCGAAGCCTCAATCGATGAGTGGATCTTCCCCGATGGCTCGGGCTGGAAGGCGCTCTGACCATGCTGCGATTTATGCGAGTTGGAGTGATTGGCGCTGAGACGCCGGCCGTGCTCGACGAGAAAGACGTGCTCTACGACCTGTCCGGGATCACCCCGGACATCGACGGCGCATTCCTTGCTGCTGACGGGTTCGCTGCAGCCGTCGCTGCCCTCGCCGCCGGTACCCTGCCGGTAATGGACGGCTCCACCCTGCGCATCGGTTCGCCGATCGCGCGCCCCCAGGCCGTCATCTGCATCGGAATGAACTACGCGGCTCATGCGGCTGAGTCCGGATCGGAGCCGCCGACGCGGACGATCATCTTCTTCAAACATCCGAATGCCGTCGTCGGTCCGTTCGACGATGTGCTCATCCCGCCGGGTTCGCTGAAAACCGACTGGGAGGTCGAGCTCGGGGTCGTCATCGGCACGCGGACTCGCTACCTTTCCTCGCCGGCCGAAGCGATGGCCCACGTAGCTGGATTCACTGTGTCGAACGATGTCTCTGAGCGCGAATACCAGCTGGAGATCTCGGGCGGCCAGTGGAGCAAGGGCAAGAGCAGCGAGACCTTCAATCCGCTCGGGCCGTGGCTCGTGGCAGCGTCCGACTTGGGCGATGGTTCAGCTCTCGGCATCCGCTCGTGGGTGAATGGCGAAGAGCGGCAGTCATCCACAACAACGGACCTGATTTTCTCGGTGTCGCAGATCATTTACGAGCTGAGTCAGTGCATGGTACTCGAGCCGGGTGACCTGATCAACACCGGAACGCCGCAGGGTGTCGCTCTGTCGGGCCGGTTTCCTTACCTCGCAGCTGGCGACATCGTCGAGTGTGAGATCGATGGGCTCGGTCGGCAACGCCAGAGTGTTGGCCAGGGTCGACCATGAGGAATTTCGGGCGGGGTGGATTGACCGTGGGGCTCTACTCGTTCGGCGTAGCGCCGCTGGCCAACCTGGGCCGCGGGGTGTCGGATGACGACGCCTGGAATGCTCTCGAAGCGGCCTGGACCGCTGGGGTGCGGTACTACGACGCTGCGCCGCACTACGGTGTCGGGCTCGGCGAGCGTCGGCTCGGTTCGTTTCTGGCGACCAAGCCCCGGGACGAATTCATCCTCTCGACCAAGGTCGGGCGGTTGCTGGTCGATGATCCGGCAGGGCTGCACCCCGACACCGAGGGCTTCAACGTCATCACCTCGCTCCGGCGCGAACTCGACTACAGCGGGGACGGCGTTCGCCGCTCGCTCGACGAGAGTCTCGGGCGGCTCGGCCTCGATCGAGTCGACGTGCTCTTCGTCCACGATCCGGACGACCACTATCGCGAAGTACTCGACGGGGCATTCCCTGCGCTCGACGACCTGCGCCAGCAGGGGATCATCGCCAGCTACGGCGCCGGGATGAATCAGAGCGCGATGCTCGCCGACTTCGTAATCAATACGGATGTCGACATCGTGATGTGCGCCGGCCGGTACACCCTGCTCGAGCAGGGAGCGCTCGACGGGTTGCTTCCTGCGGCAGCACGGCGCGGGGTTTCGGTCGTTGCGGCGGCCGTTTTCAACTCGGGGCTGCTCGCCCGGGATCGCCCCACCAAAGACCTCACCTACAACTACGGTCCTGTTCCGGCGGAGTTGCTGTCCCGGGTCAACGCGCTCGCCGACGTGTGCGAAAGTCACGGTGTCTCGCTGCCAGCGGCCGCGATGCAGTTCCCACTCGCTCATCCGGCGGTCGCAACGGTCTGCACCGGCGCACGGTCAGCGGACCAGGTCGCTCAGAACGCAGCCCTGTTCGACGTCGATATCCCATCTACCCTCTGGGTCGACCTTGCTTCGGCGGGCCTACTCCGGGCAGACGCACCGGTGCCGGCATGAAACGCATCGCCTCCGTCATCGGCCTGCCGCCCGAGAATGTCGAGGAATACAAGCGGTTGCACGCTGAGGTCTGGCCGGCGGTGCAGGCCCGGCTTTCGGCGAGCAACGTCACGAACTACTCGATCTATCGCTCCGGCGACCTGTTGTTCTCGTACCTCGAGTACGTGGGCGACGACTTCGACGCCGACATGGCCGCGATGGCGGCGGACGAAGCAACGAGGCGGTGGTGGGCGGTCTGCGAGCCGCTGCAGCGTCCGCTGGATGATCGCGCCGAGGGCGAGTGGTGGCACGAGGTCCCCGAGGTGTTTCACCTCGACTGACCACTTGTCACGCGAGAAGGCACGTGATTCGCGCCCTCCTGAGAAGCATGGAATCTGCCTTCGCTTGGATGGCGGCAGCGAGGTTTTTGATACGCGATTCATCTCAGGGAGGACGGCACGACAATGGTGTTGCACCGGATGACCGGGGATCACCCGCGTGGTGTCGGTGGTCCCCTCGAGAGCATTACGCTGTTGATCGAACTCCTCGATCTCGTGAACAGCAGGCGGACATCGTGACCATGATCGATACCCATCAGCATCTCTGGATGCCGTCAGAGCGTCGCTATGACTGGCTCGACGTGGCGGGGTTGCCCCTCAATGCGGACTTCGGGCCCGAGCTGATCGCTAACGATGCTGTGGCCGCCGAAATCTCGGGAACGATCCTCGTGCAAGCGGCCGACACCTATGAAGATACTTTCTATATGCTCTCCGCCGCTGCTCGCATTCCTAGTGTCATCGGTGTCATCGGCTGGGCGCCACTCGATCGCGTTGACGAGGCGAGGGCGGCGCTCGACTTATACGCTGGCTCTCTTGTTCGCGGCATCCGGGTGCTCAATCACACCTACTCCGACCCTCGCTGGTTACTTGGCGCTGGCGGCGTCGAGCTGCTCGCATCGAGGGGCTTCACTCTCGATGTCGTGAGCACCGAGCCCGCGCACCTCGAGATGATCGCCGAGCTGGCAACCCGCCATCCGCAGCTCTCGATCGTGGTTGATCACCTCGGCAAACCCGACATCGCCGCCAGAGGATGGGAGCCGTGGGCATCTTTGCTCGCAGCAGCAGCAACCCGATCAAACGTATCGGTGAAGCTTTCCGGGCTCAACACCGCATCTGCCCCCGGCTGGACGATCGCCGACTGGCAGCCGTACGTCGATCATGCGGTCGCCTCCTTCGGAGCTGACCGCATGATGATGGGCAGCGACTGGCCGGTATCGATCCTGAACGGTGATTTCCTCGGCGTCTGGCAAGCCCAATGCCAGGTTATCGCCGGCTTATCTGACGAGCAGCAGCAGGACATCCTTCACCGTGCAGCCAAGCGAATTTACAAGGTGGAAACCTTCTGACCGCTGCCCATGGCTGGGCTCGATGGAATGCTCGTGCTCGAGTTCAGCCGGTTGGGGCTACTGAAGGTTTAGTTGTCTTGAGGTGTCCGATTTTATGGCTATTGTCTTTGGCGTCAAGATCAGGCCGAAATGGGTGTCTGGTCAGAGCGTTACTCGTGGTCAGATGGGGAGAGGTGGTTCAGCTGGGAATGGCGTCGTGATTTTGTAGGAGTAGTCCGTAGCACTCGTCCGAACGTGATAGCGCTTCGGCCGGCTATTTGCATAACCGATTATTTCTCTGGATACGCCGTGCCCACATTTCACCCACATTCGGAGAGCATCGTGGTCAGCTGGTGGCATCCGAGTCGCGCGCTGTCACCAATGTTTAGGCGAGATTTCGGGCACTTCCGCATGGTTCAGGGACGACGACCTTCGACTACGGATCAATAGGTCGGGGGTTCAAATCCCTCCGGGCGCACCACGAAACACGGGTCTGATCGGCAACTCCTTTGGAGTGCGGTCGGCCCGTTGTGGTTTCTGCGCACGTTCTGCCCACACGTTAAAAACGTTTGAGA
>JBBRDX010000053.1:0-16730 GCA_038203515.1 Actinomycetales bacterium
TCACCTTCCAGGCCTCGGTGATCAACGCAACGACCGGTGAGGTGCTGTTTGATCGTGCTGGCGCGACACCCTCGCGCACAGCGAGCGTGCTCAAGACCCTCACTGCCGCGGCCGCGCTCACCGTGCTCGGCCCCGACTACCAGATCTCCACAAAGGTCTACGCGGGCGCCACTCCCGGCACCGTCGTGCTCGTCGGGGGCGGGGACCCCACGCTCAGCGCCCTCCCGTCCGGCACGGAGAGCGTCTATCGCGGTGCTCCCAAGCTGAGCGATCTGGCCGCCCAGGCGCAGGCCAAGAGCTCCGTGCCCATCACCGACATCGTGCTGGATTCGAGCCTCTGGGATCCGAGCGACAACTGGGATCCGAGCTGGGAGCGCAGCGAGCAGTCCGAGGGCTACCAGCCAGAGATCACCGCACTCACCGTCGATGGCGGCCGAGCGAACCCCGCCGCACAGAACAGCCCGCGCAGCAGCGAACCGATCGCGGATGCGGGCGCCGCCTTCGCCGCTGACCTCGACATCTCCGGTGCGGACCACATCACGACCGGCACGGCCCCGGCTGGCGCAACCCTGCTCGGCGAGGTGAAATCCCAGCCGGTGCGCGCACTGGTGGCCTACATGCTGCCGGTCTCCGACAACACCCTTGGCGAATATCTCGCGCGCCAGACCTCGAAGGTCGCGGGCAACAACGGATCCTCGACCTCTCTCGCGCAGGTGATACCGGCCGCCCTGGCGAAGTACGGACTCTCGACGACCGGACTGGGCATCCGGGACGGTTGGTGGCTCAGCAACAACTCGGCGGTGCCGGCCGCCTTCGTCGCGCAGCTGATGGCGAAGGTGTCTGCCGGCCAGCAGAATCTGAACATCATCTACGACGCCCTGCCGATCTCCGGAAAGACCGGCACCCTCAGCAGCCGCTTCACCGGCGCGAATGCGGCCGCCCGTGGCGCGGTCAATGCGAAAACCGGCTGGATCAAGACCGAGTATGCCCTCGCCGGCGTCGTGCACGCCACCGACGGCACGACACTGGCATTCGCGTTCTACGCACTCGGAGCCATCAACAGCCGTACCATCCCGGCGCTGGACACCCTCACCACGGCCGTGTTCACGTGCGGCAACAACCTGTCGAACAACTGATCCATGACCCGCGCTCTCTTCATCATCGACGTGCAGAATGATTTCACCGAGGGTGGCGCGCTCGGAGTCGAGGGCGGCGCCGCGGTCGCCGCAGGCATCACGCGATACCTCGCGGCGCATCCGAATCTCTACGACCAGGTGTTCGCTTCGCGCGACTGGCATGATGCCGACAACGACAACGGCGGCCACTTCGCCACGACGGATGCCCCGGACTTCGTCACCAGCTGGCCGGTGCACTGCGTGGCCGGCACCGCCGGTGCGGACTACCATCCGGCCCTGGATACTTCGGCGGTGACGGTCGGAGTGCGCAAAGGACAGGGACGCCCGGCCTACTCGATCTTCGAGGGTGTGACGGACGATGGTGAGTCGCTGCCGCAGAAGCTCGACGACCTCGGGATCGACGAGGTGGATGTTGCGGGCATTGCCACCGATTATTGCGTGCTCGCCTCCGCACTCGATGCGGTGGCGGCAGGCCGCACCGTTCGGGTGCTCGACGACCTCATCGCGGGGGTCGATCCGGCGTCCAGCGCGCTCGCTCTCGAACGGCTGGCGGCGGCCGGCGTGCGGATCGAAGGGTCTGCACAAAACTAGACTTGGACGCATGAGTGCGATCTCCGAATCCGAACTGCTTTCCCGCGTGCCCGACCGGCTCTTCATCGGCGGAGAGTGGGTCGACTCCACCTCTGGCCGGGCGATCGATGTGGTGGATCCCTCGACCGGGCTGGTGATCAAGACCATTGCCGACGCATCGGTTGCAGACGGCGCCCGTGCGATGGATGCCGCCGCCGCGGCCCAGGATTCGTGGGCGGCCACCGCACCGCGCGTGCGCGGCGAGATTCTGCGCGGAGCGTTCGACCTGCTGCAGGAGCGGGCCGACGACTTCGCACTGCTGATGACTCTCGAGATGGGCAAGCCGCTGGCCGAAGCGCACGGTGAAGTCTCATATGGCGGGGAATTCCTTCGCTGGTTCAGCGAGGAGGCGGTGCGAATCGGAGGTCACTACGGAGTGAATCCCGAGGGCACCGGGCGCATGTTCATCACCCGCTTCCCTGTCGGGCCCTCATTCCTCATCACCCCGTGGAACTTCCCCCTGGCGATGGCGACCCGCAAGATCGCCCCGGCGCTCGCCGCCGGCTGCACGGCGGTGGTCAAGCCAGCCGAGCTCACGCCGCTCACGACCCTGTACTTCGCGAAGCTCCTCGAGGAGTCCGGCCTGCCGGGCGGCGTGCTCAACATCATCACGACATCGACCTCCGGCGCGGTCTCCGCGCCGATCATCGCGGACCCCCGCCTGCGCAAGCTCAGCTTCACCGGGTCGACTCCCGTGGGAGTTCGCCTGCTCAAGCAGGCTGCCGACAACGTGCTGCGCACTTCGATGGAGCTCGGTGGCAACGCACCGTTCCTAGTATTCGAGGATGCCGATCTCGACGCCGCCGTGGATGGCGCGATGATTGCCAAATTCCGCAACATCGGCCAGGCCTGCACGGCAGCGAACCGGTTCATCGTGCAAGAGTCGGTCGCAGAGGAGTTCGCCGCCCGGGTGACAGCGCGTGTCAATACCCTGACAATTGGGCGCGGCACCGAGGCGGGCGTCTCGATCGGGCCTCTCATCAATGCGGCGGCTGTCGACAAGGCCGAGACCCTGGTGAAAGACGCGGTCTCGCGTGGCGCGATCATTCTCACCGGTGGCGCACCCGTCGACCGCGATGGCACCTTCTTCGCGCCGACGGTGATCACCGGGGTGGCTCCCGGCAGCGACATCCTGCGCGAAGAGATCTTCGGGCCGGTGCTGTCGATCACGACCTTTACCGATGAGGCGGACGCGGTGGCCAAGGCCAACGATACGCAATATGGCCTGGTCAGCTACGCGTTCACGCGCGACCTTGCCCGCGGACTCCGACTGATCGACAGCATCCAGACCGGCATGATGGGGCTCAACGTGGGAGTCGTCTCCAACGCAGCGGCACCCTTCGGCGGGGTCAAGCAGTCCGGCCTCGGGCGCGAGGGCGGGAACGTCGGTATCGACGAGTACCTCGAGACGAAATACGTGCTCGCGCCGAACACAGTCGCGTGAGCGTCGTCGAGATCTCGGATCTCTCCGATCCGCGACTCGTCGACTACTCGCACCAGACGGATGTCGCGCTCAAGAAGGCGCGTGGCACCGAGCATGGTCTCTACATCGCGGAGTCGGCACTCGTTCTGCAGCGGGCACTCGCGGCTGGCCATCGCGCGCGTTCGGTACTCGCCCTCGGTAACACCCTCGATGCGGCGCGTGCGCTGGTCGGCGACGAGGTTCCGATCTTCTCCGGCCCGGGCGAGCTCCTGGAAGAGCTGACCGGGTACCTGCTTCACCGCGGACTGATCGCGGCGATGCACCGTCCGGCGCTCCCGTCGGTGTCCTCGCTGCTCGAGGGCGCCCGGCGGGTGATCATCCTCGAGAACGTGGCCGACCCCACGAACGTGGGAGCGATCTTCCGCTCGGTCGCCGCCATCGGAGCGGATGCAGTGTTCGTCACTCCGCGCTGCTCCGACCCGTTCTATCGGCGTGCCATCCGGGTATCGATGGGCACGGTGCTGCAGGTGCCGTGGACCCGTCTCGGGGACTGGCCGTCTGCGCGGCAGCTGCTCGTGGCATCCGGATTCCAGATCGTGGCACTGGCGTTGAGCCCGGATGCCGTGAGCCTGCGTGACTTCGAGGCGCCCGAGCGACTCGCGCTCGTGCTCGGAGCCGAGGGAGAGGGCCTCACACCGGAAGCCCGTGCCAGTGCAGACGCCGTGGTACAGATTCCCATGGCACACGGCATCGATTCGCTCAACGTCGCGGCCACCGCGGCGGTGGCGATGTGGGCGCTCGCCTGATCGGTGGGGTCGCCGGTTTTCGTTGGGGTCGCCGGTTTTCGGTCGGGTCGCCGCTTTCCGGTGGGGTCACAGCTTTTCGGTGGGACTACAGCGCCCGCATGCGGTTGTTGCGCGCATCGTGCGTGAGTTCGGCGCGCCCCAGCTGCTCGAGGAGCGGGGGCAGGTACATCCCGAATCGCCCTCGGTAGCCTTTGCGAAGGCCGTACCAGCCGCCCACGGGGTTGGATTCCGCTCGGCCCCAGGCCTCGACGGTGCCCCCGGCGGGGTTCTTCAGCTCGTCGGCGGCGCCGAGATCGACCCAGTCACCCTGCGTTGTGAGCCAGGCGTGGAGGTCGTCGATCGCGCGTGCCCGGTACCTGAGGGTGGTCGACCCCACTTGGCAGACCAGTTCGGTGCCCTCGAGGAACATCGTGTAACGGGATGATCCGGGCGCGGTGGACAGCTGCCACGGGTCGTCCTTCGTGCCTGCAGCCATCGTCGGCTCCTCTGCTCAGCAGAAGGTTAGTCCTCGCCGCCCCTCCGCGCCTCCGCGCCTCCGCGCCACTGCGCCTCGCGCCTCCGCGCCGCGCCCCACCGCGCCTCCGCGCCCACGAGTGCCACACGCGCCCGAATTTTTGGGCACGAGTGTCACTCGTGGGCGCGGAGGCGCAGGCGCAGGTGCAGGTGCAGGTGGGGGTGCGCAGGCGCCGGTGCGAACGGGCGGTGAGACGGCGAGCCTTCTGGCCTCAGACCAGCAGCTGGTGCTTCGCAAGCTTGCGGTAGAGCGGGGTGCTCTTCACGAGTTCGGAGTGGGTGCCCACGCCGACGACACGTCCATGGTCGAGCACTACGATCTGGTCGGAGTCGACCACGGTGGAGAGTCGGTGCGCGATGACGATCAGGGTGCGGTCTTCGGCTACGGCGTCGATCGCCTCGCGCAGTAGCTGCTCGTTGAGGCCGTCGAGCGACGATGTCGACTCGTCGAGCAGCAGGATGGGCGGGGCGGCGAGCAGGGTGCGCGCGATGGCGAGACGCTGGCGTTCGCCACCGGAGAGCATCACACCCTCCTCCCCGACTGCGGCATCCAGGCCCTTTTCGCTGCGCTCGAGCACCTCAGTGAGGTTCACATCGTGCAACACCCGGATGCACTCTTCGTCGGTGGCGTCGGGCGCTCCGAGGGTGAGGTTGTCGCGCAGGGAACCGGCCAGCACCGGGGCATCCTGCTCCACATACCCGATCTGGGCGCGAAGGGCCTCGCGATCGAGCCCGCGGATGTCAACGCCACCGAGTCGCACGACGCCCGCCGTGGGATCGTAGAAGCGCTCGATGAGCGCGAGGATCGTGCTCTTGCCTGCGCCGGAGGGTCCGACCAGGGCAGTGCGCTGGCCACGCGGAGCCTCGAAGGAGACCCCGTGAAGAACAGTGAGGTCCTTGGGGGCAGTGTCCTCGACGGGCTCGGACTGGTTGACCAAGTCGGTCACGGAACCGGGTTTCGGGGTGACGACGGGTGGTGCCGGGTAGGTGAACACCACATCGTGGAAGCTGATCGCGGCATCCGAGGGCAGCGGCGCGGCGGGTTCGATGGCACCGTCGAGCTCGGATTCGCTCGGCAGGGTGACGATCTCCTGGATGCGACCGAGCGCGCCGAGGGCCTGGTTCACGGAGGTGATGGCGCCGAAGGCCTGGCCGAGAGGCATGATCAGCATGAACAGGAAGAAAATAAAGGCCACGAGATTAGCGATGGTGATGGCGCCGCTCGCGACCCGGAAGCCGCCGACGCCGAGAACGACGAGCAGGGACACCTGCAGTGCGATGCCGGCGATCGGCACCACGAGTGCCGAGATTTTCGCCACCTGGATACCCATCTCCCAGGCGCCCTTCGCATCCTTCTCGATCGCGGCAGTCTCGCGGTCGGTGGCATTGGAGGCACGCACCGTGCGGATTGCTCCGAGTGCGCGCTCCACGGAGGAGGCGAGATCCCCGACCTTCTCCTGCTGCTTGCGGCTCGCGACCCGCACTCGGCGGGACAGGAGCACCACCGTGACGACCGAGACGGCGATCACCAGCACGGTGAGGCCGAGGAGCACCGGATCGATGACCAGCATGGCGATCAGCGCCCCGAGGAAGATGAGGGCGCCGCCGATCGCGTCCACGAGGCCCTGGGTGAGCACCGCGTAGAGCAGGGTCGTGTCCGAGCCGACGCGGGAGACGAGGTCGCCGGTGCGGCGGGTGTCGAATTCGCTGATCGGGAGCCGAAGCATCCGCCGCACCAGCTGTCGGCGGGCAGAGAGAACGACGCTCGTTCCGGTGCGCTGAAGCAGGTAGTGCTGCACTCCCGAGAGGAGGGCGGAGATCACGACGAGTGCCACGAGAAGGACGACGAGCGCGCCGAGCGGCTCACTTTTCTGCACGCGGGAGATCACTTGGCTCACCAGCAGCGGCTGCCCGAGGGATGTGGCGGCGCCGAGCACGCTCAGCGTGATCACGATGCCGAGAACTTTCTTGTGCTCGAGCAGGTAGGGCACCAGCTGGCGAAAGCTCGCACGCGGCCCGTCGTCCTTCTTGGGGCGGGCGAACGGGGAGCGTGATCGGGGTGGTTGCGTACTTGTGCTCATGATGTCTTTCGAATGGCCGGGGTGAACAGTCAAGCTTAGGCACGGCGCTGACCGGAAGACGTACTCCGCAGGGAGCATGAGCGGCGCTCGCGCTCGGTCCGAGGGAGTGGTTAGTGTGGAATACCGTGTCCACTCCTGTCATCGCCGCCAGCCTTCTCACCAAGAAGTACAAGGACTTCGCCGCCGTCGACGGCATCTCCTTCGAAGTCGAGCCCGGGGAGTCCTTCGGACTGCTTGGTCCCAACGGCGCAGGCAAGTCCACGACGATGCGGATGGTCGGTGCGGTCTCCACGCGCACGAGCGGCAGCCTCGACATCCTGGGCCTCGATCCCAACCAGCACGGGCCGGAGATCCGGTCACAGCTCGGCGTCGTTCCCCAGCAGGACAACCTCGATATGGAACTGCGCGTGCGCGATAATCTCATCGTCTACGGGCGATATTTCGGCATGGGTCTCTCGGCCTGCGCGGCCAAGGCCGATGAGTTGCTCGAGTTCGCACAGCTATCGGATCGCAAGAAGTCCAAGGTCGACGATCTCTCTGGCGGTATGAAGCGCCGGCTGACGATCGCCCGGTCGCTCATGAATGACCCGAAGGTGCTGCTGCTCGACGAGCCGACGACCGGTCTCGACCCTCAGGCGCGCCACATCCTCTGGGACCGGCTGTTCCGGCTCAAGGAGCAGGGCACCACTCTCGTGCTCACCACCCACTACATGGATGAGGCGGAGCAACTCTGCGACCGTCTCGTGGTCGTCGACAAGGGCACCATCATGGCCGAGGGAGCGCCGGCCGATCTCATCCGCACCTATTCGACGCGGGAGGTGCTCGAGCTGCGGTTCGGTTCGGACAACAATGCGCAGGTCGCGGAGCAGGTCACGGGCACCGGGGACCGCATCGAAGTGCTACCCGACCGTATCCTCATCTACAGCAACGACGGTGACGCCGATCTCGACCGGATCATCGCGAAGGGCTTCACACCCATCACGAGCCTCGTGCGCCGCTCGAGCCTCGAAGACGTGTTCCTGCGCCTCACCGGGCGGAGCCTGATCGAATGACCGCCCTGATCGAGAGAACCGCGGCTATCGAAGCGGCGCTGAAGCCACGCCGGTACGGGTCGTGGTACGTGGCGGAACATCGCCTCCGCGGCATGCGGAGCTATTACAAGACGCTGGTGTTCACGTCGATCGGCAGCCCCTTCATGTACCTGTTCGCGCTCGGGGTGGGGCTGGCGACCCTGGTCGACAAGAACAGTGGCCTTGGCGGCACCAGCTATCTCGTCTTCGTCGCCCCCGCGCTCATCGCATCGGCGGCGGTCACCGCGGCGGTGGAGGAGTGCACCTATCCGATCGTCATGGGCTTCAAATGGAACCCGATCTTCTTCGGCATTAACGCCGCGCCGATCTCGGGCAACCAGATCGTCAACGGCATCTTCATCGCCGTGCTGGCCCGGTTGTTTCCGACGACCCTCATCTACTACGCGGTGATGCTCATCTTCGGAGCGGTGCCGTCGCCGCTCGGCGTGCTCGACATCCCGATCGCCATCCTCACCGGCATGGCCTTCGGCCTCGTGATCGCCAGCTATATGTCGACAGTGGAGCAGGATGTCGGCCAGCCCGCGTTCATCCAGCGGTTCATCGTCACCCCGCTCTTCCTGTTCTCCGGCACCTTCTTCCCGCTCAGCCAGATGCCCGTCTTCCTGCAATGGATCGGATGGATCTCGCCGCTCTGGCACGGCACGGAGCTCGGCCGGGTCGTGAGTTACGGTGCCGTCGAGCCCGTCTGGCTCACCCTGGTGCACGTGCTGTATCCGCTCGCCCTCTGCATCTACGGCTGGCGGCGCACGCAGGTCGTCGTCACCCGGAGGCTCGACAAATGAGCGCCACTCCCGCCTTCGCCCCCACCCGACCGTCTCCGAAGCCACGCTCCGGCGGCATCGGCGCGCTCTACGCCGGCAACTCCCGGTCAGTGATCGAGCGGGGACTTCTCGCGACCCGAAGCTCCAACTGGCTCATCGTCGTGAGCGGCTTCTTCGAGCCGGTGTTCTACCTGCTGTCGCTCGGCATCGGCCTCGGAGCCCTCGTCGGCTCTGTCTCGACCACCACCGGGCAGCCGGTCTCCTACGCGGCCTTCATCGCGCCGGCGCTCCTCGCGGTCTCCGCGATGAACGGGGCAATCTACGACTCCACCTGGAACGTCTTCTTCAAGATGCAGTACGCCAAGCTCTACGAAGGCATGCTCGCGACATCCCTCGGCCCGCTGGATGTTGCGCTCGGCGAGATCTTTCTCGCCCTGTTGCGCGGGGCGGTATACGCTACCGGCTTCCTCATCGTGATGCAGGTGCTCGGGCTTAACATGTCGTGGACCGCCGTGCTCGCTATTCCCGCGGTGCTGCTCATCGCCTTCGGGTTCGCGAGCATCGGAATGGCGATCACCAGCTACATGAAGACGTTCCAGCAGATGGATTGGATCAACTTTGTGATGCTGCCGATGTTCCTCTTCTCGGCGACCTTTTATCCGCTGAGCGTCTACCCGCAGGGCATCCAGTTCATCATCCAGGCGCTGCCGCTGTGGCACGGTGTCGAGCTGGTGCGCGGTCTCACCACCGGGGCATTCAGCGTCGCGATGCTCGGGCACGTGCTGTATTACGTCGTGATGATCGCGGTCGGACTGGTCTTCACCACCCGTCGGCTCCGCGCGCTGTTTCTCCACTAGCACTGTTCCTCGACTGGCGCTGTTTCTCCACTAGCACTGTTCCTCGACTGGCGCTGTTCCTCGACTGGCGCGCCTATCCATCTCCCCTTTTTCCCACCACCCTCCAGTGTGAACAGGGGGGTGGTCAGAAAAACGGGGGATGGACTGGCGTTCCCGGCCCCGGCCCCGGGCGGGGTGAGCGGGGTCGCGCTATCGCACGCCCGTGATGGGCTGGATGGCGAGACCGCCGAGCGCGGCGGCGATCGCAGAGCAGACGAACAGCCCGGTGAACCCGCCGACTGCGGCCACGATGAACGCTCCGAGAAGCGGGGCGAAGGCCTGCGGAACGGCCGTGGCGATGTTCATGATCCCGAGGTCCTTGCCCCGGCTATGGGAGTCGGGCAGCACCTGGGTCGCGAGTGCCTGGTCGACGGCCATGAAGCATCCGTAGCCAAGACCGAGAAGCCCCGCGGCGGCCATTGCGACGGGAAGGGCAGGCACGAAGGCAAGCAGCAGGGCGGCGAGTCCCTGCAGGTAGGCGGCGGCGTAGACGAACACTTTGCGCTGGCAGATGCGGTCGCTGAGCTTGCCGAATCCGAGGGCGGCCGCGATGAAGAACACCAGGTAGATCATCGTGAGGATGAGGAGGTCGTCTTCGGCAGCCTTCCCGAGCCCGAGGCCGTAGAGGAGGAAGTAGAGCAGCAGGGTGGTTCCGAGAGCATTCCCCAAATTGACGAGGATGCGGCCAAGAAGCGTCCAACCGAAGTCGGGGAAGCGGATCGGGTTGATCCAGAATCCACGCACCAGGCTGCCGAAAGTGAACGGCGCGCGAAGCACGCGGGGGAGCACCTCATCGGGGACGAGCAGCACGAAGGGCACAACGAAAACAATAAGCAGCACCGCCACGAGGGCATACCCGACGAAGGTGGTGAGCACGAGGGCGAGAACGAGGGCGAGTCCGAGGACCGTTCCGATCGCCTGCGGTGCCGACACCCATCCCGATACGAAGCCACGCTGGTTCACGGGAACTTGATCGGAGATGGTGGCGGTGACGGCCGCGGAGACGATGCAGAAGCCGCTGAGGGCGAGCGACCAGAAGACCCCCACCCCCACGATCGTGGACTGTGCACCGAGGAAGAAGAGCGAGATCGCGAAGACGAGAGTACCGATGAAGATCCAGGGTCGACGACGCCCGAAGCGTGAGGTGGTGCGGTCCGAGAGTGCGCCGGTGAGCGGGTAGACGATGAGCGCGCAGGCACCTGCGATCCCCGAGATGATGCCGAACGCGACCACACTCGAGACCCAGCCGGTGGTCGTGAACAGCTCGTCGATCTGCTGGGGGAGCAGCAGTTGGATCGGTGTGAGCTGCGCCATCCAGATACCAAGCCAGGCCGTGGCGAAGAGGGCGATCCATCCTGCGGACACCTTCCGGCGCGGCTCGGCGAATGGAGTGAATGCGGCGGGCAGTGTCCGGTCGGTCATACGTCAGGCTCCTCCGTCGCCAGAGTAGCGGCTCGGATGCCAGTTGACCGTCTCCGCCGATCCCCCAGTTTGGGTGCTCTCCCAGGCGGAGGCTATGCGTCGTCCTGCGCGCGCCACCGTGCGAAGAGCGCAGAGGTGTCGCTCACGAAGGTGCCGCGTGGCACAGTGCGCCCGCAGTCGTAAACGCGCAGTGTGGCCGTCTTCGAATCCGCGAACCGCAGCGTGATGTCGGTGGCAAGGCCCCCGGTGCAGACATCGTTGAGCGTCTGGTCGAAGTGTGAGACATCGACCGCGTACTTTGTGACGATGGCCGTCAACGCGGCGATGCGTGTGGCATCCGATGTCTCGTGGGAGGAACCGGAGAATCCCTTGACGGCCTTCGATTGGCTGTACTGGATGCGGGTGATCGGTGTGAGCTCCGGGCGTGGACGTGAATCGATGACCGATATGAGCACGACCACAGCCACGATCACGGCGGCGGCGATGATCGCGACGAGCCGCAACTGCGGCCGCACCTCAGGCCGATTCGATGACGGAATGACTGCTGAGGCTGCGCGAGACGTGCCCCGGGTTCTTCAGGAACACGACGTAGGTGAAGCCGGCGGCGAGCACCACCGCGATGACAACGGCGAGGACGATCAGGATCTTGAAGGGGTTGCTCACGAAGCCAGCCTACCTTTCGGCGAACCGGACCAAATCAGCCGACCAGGCCGCGGATGACCACGGCCGTGGCGAGCGCCGCCTCCGCAGCTTCCGCACCCTTGTCCTCTTTCGACCCGGGGAGTCCCGCACGGTCGAGTCCCTGCTGTTCATCCTCGAGGGTGAGCACGCCGAAGCCCACGGGCTTGCCGGTGAGGATCGCCACCTGGGTGAGACCGCTTGTCGCGGCATCCGACACGAACTCGAAGTGCGGGGTGCCGCCTCGGATGATCACGCCGAGCGCGACCACCGCATCCGCCCCGGCATCGAGGGCTGCCTTACTCACCACGGGAAGCTCGAAGCTGCCGGGCACACGCACCTCTGTCACCTCTGCTCCGGATGCCGCGAGCACACGACGCGCGCCGGCCAGGAGCCCCTCGGTGATGGCCTCATGCCATCGTCCCGCCACGATGGTGATCCTGAGGCCCGTACCGTCGGTGATGATCTGCGGTGCGCCGTCGCCGCTCATGCGAGGTGTCCCTTCGGGGTCTCGAGGATGCGCAGGTGGGCCCGCGCAGATCGTTCAAGTTCGGTGTCGCCGCGCATCTCGGGTGTGCCCGGGAGAATGTGGCCCATGCGGTCGCGTTTCGCCTCGAGGTACTGCTCGTTGAACTCCCCGACACCCACCACGAGGGGAACCTGCTCGGTCACCGAGATTCCGCGATCCCGCAGTTGGCGCAGCTTCTCCGGGTTGTTGGTGATCGCGCGAACCTCACTGAGCCCGAGGTCCTCGAGGATCGACACAGCCGCGCTGTAGTCACGACCGTCGACCGGGAAGCCGAGGGCGATGTTCGCATCGAGGGTATCGAGACCGTCTTCCTGCAGGCGGTAGGCCTTCAGCTTGTTGATGAGTCCGATGCCCCGGCCCTCGTGTCCACGCATGTAGATGACGACCCCGCCTTCGGCCTGGATCTGGTCGAGCGCGGCGTCCAGTTGCGGCCCGCACTCGCACTTGAGCGATTCGAAGACCTCCCCGGTGAGGCATTCCGAATGCACCCGGATCAGCGCGCCGTCCTTCGGGGTACCGCTGATGATGGCGAGGTGGTCTGCCCCGGTCAACCGGTCTCGATACGCGCGGAAGCGAAATGAACCGTGGCTGGTGGGGATGGTCGTCTCGACTTCGAAGGTCACCCGCGAGGTCTCGGGAATCGGCGCCGCCAGCGGCACCGAGGAGTCGCCGTGCTGGACCTCGAGGTATGCGATGAGCGATTCGATGGTGATGACCACGATGCCCTCGCGTTCGCCGAGTTGGAGGAGCCCGGGCAGCCGCATCATCTCGCCGTCTTCCGCGACGATCTCTGAGATGACACCGACCGGCGTAAGCCCGGCGAGCTTGAGAAGGTCGATGGTCGCCTCGGTGTGGCCGTCGCGCTCGCGCACCCCGCCATCCCTGGCCCGAAGCGGCATGATGTGTCCGGGACGGTGAACGCTCGACGGAATCGAGTCCAGGTTCGCCAGCACGCGCAGGGTGTGCGCCCGGTCTCCGGCGCTGATTCCGGTGCTGATCCGGTCGGCGGCATCTACCGACACGGTGTAGTTGGTGCCGCGCGGGTCTTCGTTGCTCACGACCATGAGCGGCAATTCGAGGCGGTCGGCGATCTCGTTGGTCATGGGGGCGCAGATGAAGCCGGAGCTGTTGCGCACCAGCCAGGCGAGCCATTCCTGGCTGGCGAACTGGGCGGCGAGTACGACGTCACCCTCGTTTTCCCGACCCTCGTCGTCCACGACGATGATCGGCTTGCCCGCCCGCAGTTCCAGGAGGGCTGTGGGGATGTCGGCGAGACTCATGACTCGCTCCTTCCGGTCGGGGCTGGTGCTGATGACAGTTCTGCGAGGCGCGCGACATGGCGTGCCAGGATGTCGGTCTCGATGTTGACGGCATCCCCGACGGCTTTGCGCCCGAGGGTCGTCACCGTGAGGGTCTCGGGGATGAGGGAGACCTCGAACCAGTCGGTACCAACGGCGCTCACGGTGAGCGACACACCGTCCACCGCGATCGATCCTTTGCGGGCGACCAGAGGCGCGACATCCGCGGTGAGTGAGAACCTCAACACCCGCCAGACGCTTCCGTCCGTGATGCTGAGAAGAGTGCTGGTGCCGTCGATGTGCCCCTGCACGATGTGGCCGCCGAGCCGGTCGCCCACCTGGGCGGCGCGCTCGAGGTTCACGCGGGATCCCGCGGTGACACCGGACAGGGTCGACATCGCAATCGTCTCGGCCATCACATCGGCGGTGAACCAGTCATCGCCCTTGTCCACCACAGTGAGGCACACTCCGCTCACCGAGATGGAGTCGCCATGGCCCGCGTCCGAGACCGCGAGCGGCCCGCGGATCGTCAGGCGCGCGGCATCCGCCGTCGGCTGCCAGTCGACGACCTCGCCGAGTTCTTCGATGATTCCAGTGAACATCAGGTGCCTTTCTGTGCGTGATCGTGCTGTGCCTGATCGTGCTGTGCGTGATCCTGTGTCTGCAGGCCGTTCGCCGCGGCCGGCCGCGCGACTACAAGCAGGTCGTCGCCCAGCCGCTCGATCCGGTCGATCGAGAGTCGTCGTGCATCGCCGATTGTGCCGACGCCAATGTCGGTGAGGGCAAGCCGTTTGCCGCCGAACAGCACCGGTGCGAGGTAGACGAGATACTCGTCGACAAGGCCCGCCGCGACGAACGCGCTCGCGAGGGTCGGACCGCCCTCGACGAAGGCGTGACGGATGCCGCGCGCGAACAGCTCGGTGAGAATCATTGGCAGATCCCGGGTGCCCGTGATGATCGGGGTCTGCGGGTGACGCAGAACCAGAGCGCCGCTGGGGATCGCGCGCTCACCGATCACGACCGGAATCGGCTGGTGCGGCATCAGCTCTCCGGCGTCACCGCGAGCGGTGAGGCTCGGGTTGTCGGCCAGCACCGTACCGGTACCCACGACGATCGCGTCGGACTGCTCGCGCTGCTCGTGTACGCGCTGGCGAGCGGCGGTGCCGGTGATCCACTGGCTGGAGCCATCCGTCGCGGCAGCGCGACCGTCGAGGCTCGATGCCCACTTCAGGGTGACGAATGGGCGACGTAGGCGCTCGGCGGTGAGCCAGACGCGCATGCCTTCGGATGCCTCGTCCGCGAGCACCCCGGACTCGACGATCACTCCGGCCTCTCGCAGCCGCTCCGCGCCTCCGCCCGAGTGTTCGCCAGGGTCGGACACGGCATAGACGACGCGCTCGACTCCGGCAGAGATGAGTGCTTCGGAGCAGGGACCCGTGAGCCCCTGGTGGTTGCATGGCTCGAGCGTGACGATGACAGTGAGACCTGCGGCACTTGCCACCCGGGACAGGGCATCCACCTCCGCATGGGGCGTGCCCGCTCCGCCGTGCCAGCCCTCCGCGACGACACTGCCGTCGGCATCGACGAGCACACAGCCGACCTGCGGGTTGACGCCGGTCGCCGGACCGCGCGCCGCGAGCGTGAGGGCGTGGCGCATGAGCGTCTCGTACGCTCTGCCTGCCTCTGCGGGGGTCATCCGGTGATCTCGAATCTTCGTATGAAGACGGACTCCGGGCCGGTATCGACGCTCGCCGACATCGTTCGTGCGCGCCCGAAAGCGACCACGCGTGCTTCCTCTCATCCGGACTGAGAAGCTCTCTCGAACCTCATAACCGTCGGTCTCGGAATTCCACCGAGTCAACCGACTCTCCGATGTTCTGGAGACGCGGGTCGCGGACTGTCACCGCCGGTTCGGACTTTCACCGACCCCGGAGCACGTACTTAATTTATTTCATTCTATCCAACGCTCCGGCCTCGAAGATATTCCCGGGAATCAGTCCATCGCCGCGAGCTTTGCTCGGCCCGAGACCACGGCGATACGGCGGGGCACCCTCATGGGCACGTCGAGTCCGGGACCGCTCGAGCGGTCCTCCAGTCGGATGTCGCCATGGCTGCCGTCGGCGCGAAAGAATATCGTGGCGATGTCGCGGACTGCGCGCGAGCGGGCGAGGTCGTCGTAATCCGCGCGGTCGAGGTACCCACCGGCGGAGACGTGGCTCGGCACATCGGCGCTCGGTGATCCGATACCGAACACCGCGACATCCATCCGCCTCTGCACGGCGAGCGCTAACGCGGTGGTCCGCTCCGCCACAGTGCCTCTGTGGTGGCCGGATCATCGAGGCGCGCGGACACCGGGAATTGCTGCACCGCGGCTCCGAAGGCGGCTCCGAACCTTCCGGTGATCTCACCCCCATAGACGAGACCGGTGTCGTGCGCATTACCGCCGCCATTGAGCTGAACGACCTGGGTGTTACGCGCCGGCTTTCGTACGAGATGCCGGCTCACCGAGGCGATCGTCGATCCCCAGGCCGCCGCGAGAATCATGGTCGAGTCGACGAAATCGCTGAGAATCCGTGCAGCGGAGAGGGCGACACGTTCGAGGCGGTCGACTTCGGTCGCAGCGTCCCAGGCCGGCACGATGTGGGCCGTGAGACCGAATTGGTCGTGCAACTGATGCTGCAGCTGGTTTACCTGGTTGACCGGCGAGTGGGGGTGGATCTCCATAAGCCCGGAATCCCGGGCGAATGCGATGAGGCGACTCACGGACGACTCGGAGATCGTCAGTTCCACGGCGATGGCATTCATTGTCAGGTTCTGGATGGAGTACAGATGAGCGGCACGCTGCGCATCGGTCGCACGACTATCGCCTTCGTCATCGGAAAAGTCCATCTGCACATCCGTCCAACCCCGCTGAAAAATCTCTCTGCACGACGCAGTATAGGTTTATGACCACTACAACTCCCCGAACCGATGTCGTTTCCCTTATCCAGCACCCCCGTTCCCAGGTGCTTGTGATCGGAGGTGGCATCAATGGTGCCGCCACATTCCGCGAGCTCGCCCTGCAGGGCGTCGACGTCACGCTGATCGAGCGCGGCGACTACATTTCCGGCTCCTCCGCCGCTTCGTCCCACATGATCCACGGCGGCATCCGCTACCTCGAGAATGGCGAGTTCCGGCTCGTTCGCGAAGCGGTGCAGGAGCGCAACCGGCTATTGAAGACTGCGCCGCACTATGTGAAGCCGCTGCAGACGACCATCCCGATCTTCTCTACCTTCTCGGGCATCGCTGCGGCTCCGCTGCGATTCCTCACCCACAAGCAGAGCAGCACCACCGAGCGGGGTGCCCTGCTCATCAAAGTGGGACTCATCCTCTACGACTCCTTCTCCCGTGACGGCGGCAGTGTTCCGCGCCACCAGTTCCGCGGCCGCCGCAAGTCCCTCGCCGATCAGCCGGCGCTCAACCCCGA
>JBBRDX010000054.1:0-16608 GCA_038203515.1 Actinomycetales bacterium
GGTCACCGCACCATGGGCTCGAAGGTCAACGGGCGGCTGGTGCCACTCGAGAGTGTCCTGAACTCCGGCGACGTGGTCGAGATCTTCACCTCGAAGAATCCGGACGCCGGGCCAAGCCAGGGCTGGCTCAATTTCGTCAAAAGCCCCGTGCCCGCAACAAGATCAAGCAGTGGTTCACTAAGGAACGACGCGACGAGGCGATCGAGCAGGGCAAGGATGCCCTCGCTCGAGCCATGCGCAAGCAGAACCTTCCCCTGCAGAAGCTGATGAGCCAGGACTCGTTCAACGAGGTTGCGGCCCAGATGCGATTCGAGGATATCTCCGCCCTCTATGCCGCAGTGGGGGAGGGACACGTCTCCACCCAGTCGGTGATCGAGAAGGTGCTCGGCACCCTGCACACCGAGGCGGAGACCGAAGACGCCGAGATTCCGTTCCCCACCAAGGGACGAAGCAAGCAGTTGCGCAACAGCGACTCTGGTGTTCTTGTGCGCGGGGCCCCGGACATCCTCGTGAAGCTCGCGAAGTGCTGCACTCCGGTGCCCGGCGATGACATCGTCGGATTCGTCACCCGCGGCTCGGGCGTGTCGGTGCATAAGAGCGACTGCCACAACGTCGCCTCGCTGCTGAACGAGCCCGAGCGAATGGTGGATGTGGAGTGGGCGCCGACTTCGTCGAGTATCTTCCTGGTTCAGATCCAGGTCGAAGCGCTGGACCGGTCGGGCCTCCTGTCGGACGTAACGCGGGTGCTCTCCGAGAGTCATGTCAATATCCTGTCGGCGTCCGTGTCGACCTCGAGTGATCGACTGGCGCTCAGTCGCTTCGTCTTCGAGATGGGCGATACCACCCACCTCGACGCCGTGCTCAATGCGGTGCGGCGCATCGACGCGGTCTACGACGTCTATCGGGTCAACGGCGGCTGAGCGGGGCTCCCCGCTCAAGCTCGGTGCACGGCTTCGGCCCGCCGCACGGCTTCGGCGATCCGCTCGAGCGCGAGTGTCTTGTGGGGGAGGTTGCGCCGACGGTCGAGTAGGGCTCGGCACTCTTCGAGCCCGAACCCGCCGATCCGCATCAACGCCCCGCTCATCCTGAGTTCGTCGTCACCGAAGCTGCGGCAGTTTCGGGCGAGGTCTACAACAGTGCGCACGGGTGTGGTCACCGGCAGCCCTGCCATGTCGACCAGGTCTCCGACATCGATCACGACCTCGCGAACCGTCAGGCCAACGAGGGTCGCCGTTCGCACCCGGGCGTTGATATCGGCACAAAATTGGTGTGTATGAGGTAACCAGGAAGCACCGTAGATCCACGCCGCACTGCGCTGTTCGACGATGAGTCGGGCGGGAATCGTCAGCGCAAGGGCGCGGGCCCGGAGCTGGCCGGACTCGATCTCATCGACAGGACTGAAGCACTGATCGATCCGGTAGAGCTCGCCGTCCAGCTTCGCCGCGTGGAGCTCCGCCTCAGGAAGATCCAGGTGGGAGAGTACGGAGGGAAGGCGAGACATGCCAGCCATCGTCGCGGATGGCATCGGGCGCCATCGCTCGTCGTGCCTGATCTGTGGACAAAGCGCCTCGCCTCACAGCCCGGAGGGACGTGCTGCTAGCCGATCGCCTTGAGCCAGGCCTTACGTGCCTCGAGCGCCTCCGCGGCATCCGCGACCTTCTTGGCGTTGCCGCCGACTTGCGCCTCGGCGAGCTCTGCTTCGAGTTTGGCGATTGCATCCTGCAGCTGGCCGGTCAGCCCCTCGGCACGCGCGATGCGCTCCGGGTTGCTCTTCTGCCAGTGATCCTCGTCGAGCTTGCGCACTGCTGTCTCGACTTTACGCAGGCGGTCTTCGATTGGCTTCACCCTGTCACGCGGCACCTTGCCGATGGCATCCCACCGACGCTGGATCGACAGCAGTGCGTCCTTCGCCTTGCCCCGGTCGGTTACGGCGACAAGTGGCTCCGCCTCGGTGAGGAGCGCCAGTTTACGCTCGAGGTTGGCGCTGAACTCCTCGTTGTCTTTCGCGTCCACCTCGGACTTCGCCGAGTAGAGCGTGTCGCCGGCGGCTTTGAAGCGCAGCCACAGGGCGTCGTCAAACTTTTTGCCCGCGCGGCCTGCCGCCTTCCAGTCGTCGAGCAGCGCGCGGTAGACAGGAATGCCGTCGAGGCCCTGGGGAATGAGCGCCTCTGCCTTTTCGGCGAGTTCCTGCTTCTTGTTGCGCGCGTTCTTGTGCACGGAGTCGAGCTCGGCGAAGAATGCCTTGCGGTGGGTCTCGATGATGGTGCGGGCGGCGCGGAATCGCTTCCACAGTTCGTTGCTCTCGTTCTTGGGCAGGCGGGGGCCGTCTGCCCGGTGCTTCTGCCAGCGAGCGAAGATGTCGTCGAGAGTCGCACTGACCTGTTTCCACTGTGCCTTGGCCGGGTCCTGCGCGGCGAGCTTCTCGGCCTCGACTACGAGCGTTTCCCGTTGGGCGAGGGCAGCATCCGTGGCCGCTTTCGTCTCGGCGGTCTGCTTTTCGGTGAGCTCGCCGACCGCACTGTCGAGGGCGTCGAGTCGCTTGGTGAGGGAGGGTAGGTCGCCGACGGCGTTGGCCGAGGCGACCGTCACCTTGAGCGCGGAGATGGTCCTCGCGACATCCGCCGCTGCCGTGCCGCGCTTGATTCGCTGCTCGAGCAGCGTCACCTGGCCCCCGAGCTCGATGTACTTGCGCTGGAAGTAGCCCAGAGCTTCTTCGGCAGTGCCATCGGGATACTGCCCGACAGCGCGCTCGCTCTCACCGTCGCGCACAAAGACGGTACCGGTCTCGTCAACGCGGCCCCATGGAGCCTGATCGTCTGTCGCCAAAAGTCTCACCTTTGCTTGTCGGCCATGCTGTGGAATGGCCGACCACCAGCTTATTGCACGGCCAGTTGCGTGATCTTCGTCGGCACCACCGGAGCGCCATCGCTAGTGCTGGTGGCGGAGGCGGTGACGCCGCCATCCGCGATCTGGCTGACGAAGCTTGCGAGACCGCTGGTGACGCTACCGAAGACCGTGTACCCGCCTGTGGCGGTGTCCAATTTCGTGTCGGCGTAGGTGATGAAGAACTGGCTGCTCTGCGAGTACGCGGCGTCCCCGCGGGCCATCGCGATGGTCCCCGCGGGATAGACACCGTCGGCCGGCACGTTCTCGAGGGGGCCGAAGCTGAAGCCGACATCGCCGGAGCCTCTGCCGTCGACCGAACCGCACTGGATGAGCTTGGCCGTGGCGCCATTAGTGAGGCGGTGGCAGGTGGCCCCGGTTGTCGTGAAGAAGTTCTTCTTCGCGAGATTGATGAACACCGAAGTGGCCTGTGGCGCCTTCGCACCGTCGAGAGAGATCCCCAGTTTCACCGTGTTGAGAGTGAGGTCGCCCGTCCAGGTGCGCCCCTCGGCGATCGTCTTGGCCGGAACATCCCCCACGTTCTTTCCCGCAGCGGCGCTGCTCGAGGGCGATGGAGAGGCGGTCGGCACGGGCATTCCAGGTCCTGCGGTGAAGTAGAAGACCTGGGTGAGCGTTGCAAGGGCGGCAATGACGACCACGCCGACGACGGCAATCACGTTGTCGCGTCGGCGCCGGGAAACCTGCACACTGTGCACCGACTGCCGAGCGTTGTAGCGGCGGAGTCGGTCGCGGGCCTCCCGCGCGTCTCGCTCGGCGTTCTTGCTGGCTGCCACGGCTGGTCCTTCGGGGTCGGTGCCGCGCTGACGGCAGGGAATGTCCTCCTGCACTGTATCTGACCAGCACACTCCGATGAACGAGTATGGTCAGCGGCGCGAACTACCATTGCGTTCATGGTGGATGCCCGGATCGGACTACGTGCCGGCGCGACCCCGCTCGCCGTGCGGATGCGACCGCGCAGCCTTGACGAGGTCGCGGGCCAGCGTCACCTGCTCACTCCGGGTTCGCCACTCGTGAGCCTCGCATCGGATAAGACGGGGGAGCAGGGAGCGACCTCGGTGATCCTCTGGGGACCACCCGGCACGGGAAAGACCACCCTCGCCCAAGCGATCGCGCATTCCTCGGGCCGCAAGTTCGTCGAACTCTCCGCCGTCAACGCCGGGGTCAAAGACGTGCGCGAGGTGATGGAGCAGGCGATGTCGTCGCGGGATCTCTACGGCGTCTCTACGGTGCTGTTCCTCGACGAGATACACCGCTTCAGCAAGGCGCAGCAGGATGCACTGCTGCCGGGGGTCGAGAATGGGTGGGTCATCCTCGTGGCGGCCACAACCGAGAATCCCTCTTTCTCGGTGATCTCTCCGCTGCTGTCCCGTTCGCTCCTGCTGACCCTCGAGGTGCTGAGTGACGACGACCTTGCAACTCTCGTCGACCGGGCCGTTGTGGATCCACGCGGTCTCGCCGACAGGGTCGTGTTGGAGGATGAGGCGCGGGCCCTCATCATCCGTCTCGCCTCCGGTGACGCCCGTCGCGCTCTCACAGCGCTCGAGGCAGCGGCGCTGTCGGCGTCGTCCACGACCGAGGGTGAAACGAAGCCGGTCGTGACGGCGGACATCGTCGCGATGGCCGTTGACCGCGCGCTGCTGCGCTACGACCGCAACGGTGATGAGCACTACGACGTGATCAGCGCGTTCATCAAGTCGATCCGCGGCTCCGATGTGGATGCCGCGTTGCACTACCTCGCCCGCATGATCGAAGCGGGTGAGGATCCCCGTTTCATTTCTCGTCGGGTGATGATCAGCGCGGCCGAGGACATCGGGATCGCCGACCCGCAGGCACTTCTCATCGCCGTCGCCGCCGCCGACGCCGTGCAGTATGTCGGTATGCCAGAGGGACGCATCCCGCTGGCCGAGGCGGTGGTGTACCTTGCGACGGCGCCCAAGTCCAACGCCGCGTACATGGCTCTCGATGCCGCGATCGCGGATGTGCGGGCAGGCAAAATCGGGCGGGTTCCGAAACACCTCAGGGACGCCCACTACGCCGGGGCCAAGAAGCTCGGGCACGGCAAGGGCTACAAGTATTCGCACGACTACGACCACGGGGTCGCCGAGCAGCAGTACCTTCCCGACGAGCTACTCGCGACCACCTACTACCACCCCACCGAGAACGGCAACGAGCGCGATGTCAAGGCACGGGTCGAACGGCTTCGGCGCATCATCCGCGGCGAATAGGCACCGCCTGGTTCCCTGTTCTGCGAGCCGGATCAGTGCTCGCCGGATCAGTGCTGGCCGGATCAGTGCTGGCCGGATCAGTGCCGACCGGGGAGCGTCTTGGTCGGGTTGGCGAGCTGTGCGAGGTTGTGATCGAGCGGTCCGCCCGTCCCCAGACCAGAGGGAAGCTGCATGTCTGGCAGGTTGACGAAACCGGGATCCGGTTTCCCACGGGAGAAGTGCCCTGCCATCGCGTGGTGTCGGAAGCGTCGAGAGCCGATTACGAGGGCGACTATTCCGGCGGAGAGCAGGACTATCCCTGCGACGGTCAGGATCGCCGACTCGACCGTCGGCGAGGCGACTAATCCGTAGACCCCCCGTGGCCAGATGACGAGTGAGGCCACGATAAGCGACGCACCTGCCGCGGCGAGCGCGGCCGCACGCGATCGACGTCGCAGTCGGAGGTCATCCCGCGCCGACATCTCATGCACAGCGGGGTCAAAAGCCTTCGACGCGTGAGGGACGCTCATGGCGAGAGGATATACCCGTGCGGTTGGTTTAAGACAGGGGACACCCCATCTGCTAAGCTTTCCCACGGTCATGACGGCTTTGCCAGTGGCCAACCCCTCTTCCCAATCTGTCCGCGCTCACGCACGGGCCTCCACGGTGCATTTCCGTTTCGTGGGGGCGAAGAGAATCGAAAGGAATCCGTGTCTACCCAGTCACGTACCCGTAGCAAGACGCGCCTGTCGCGCGCATTGGGCATCCCGCTCACGCCGAAGGCCGCCAAGTACCTCGAGAAGCGCCCATACCCTCCGGGGGAGCACGGCCGCACCAAGCGCAAGACCGATAGCGACTACGCCGTGCGTCTCCGCGAGAAGCAGCGCCTGCGCGCCCAGTACGGCATCCGCGAGGCCCAGCTCAAGATCCAGTTCGAAGAGGCCCGTCGTGCCGCTGGCCTGACCGGTGAGAACCTGGTCGAGCAGCTCGAAATGCGTCTCGACGCGCTCATCGTGCGTGCGGCCATTGCACGTACCACGGCGCAGGCTCGCCAGATGATCGTGCACCGTCACATCCTCGTCGACGGACAGCGTGTGGACCGCCCGTCCTTCCGCGTGAAGCCGGGACAGCTCATCCACGTGCACGCCAAGAGCGAGGGCATGGAGCCATTCCAGGTCGCCGCGGCCGGCGGTCACGTGGACGTGCTCCCGAAAACTCCGCCGTACCTCGAGGTCGAGATCGACAAGCTGCAGGCCCGCCTCGTGCGTCGCCCGAAGCGTGCCGAAGTTCCTGTGACCTGTGAAGTACAGCTCGTCGTCGAGTACTACGCGGCTCGCTAGTTCGACACGGGGTCTCGATACGGTCGCTAGAGCGAACTACTCGACCACCGGGACGGAGCGACCTACTCGACCACCGGGACGGAGCGGACTACTCGACCACCGGGTCGGAGCGACCTACTCGACCACCGGTACTGTAGGAGCGGATCATCTTCGGATGGTTCGCTCCTTCTCGTTAACCAACTGATTGGTGCATCTCATGAGCGGTGGCGATATCGCTGGACTGATTGCCGCGGGCGTCTTCGCGGTGCTTGTTGGGCTCCTGGCAATCCCTCTGGTCAAGCTCGGCCGGGTGTTCGACGAGGCCGGCACGGCGATTCGCGACCTCGGTAGGAATGTAACGCCACTCCTCGACGAGGCCACCACCACGATCTCCGAGACCAATAAGCAGCTCGCCCGGGTCGACACCATCACGAAGGGCGTCGCGGAGGCAACCGGCAACGTATCGTCCCTCATCGCGCTCACCGCTGCCACCGTCGGCGGCCCGCTCATCAAGCTCGCCGGCTTCTCGGCCGCAGTAAAGGTAGCACTCGGTGCACTGAAGCCGAAACGGCGCGCAAAGTAAGCTGGACACCCGCAGCGCCCGAAGCATCCGTCATCAATCTAGGGAGCAATCATGAAGAACATCCTCTGGCTCATTGTCGGTGTGGGGCTGGGATTCGTCGCCGCCCACCAGATCAATAAGACCCCCGAGGGCAAGCGCTTCTTCGAGGACGTGGACAGTCGCGCCCATGAATTCTCGAACGCTGTAGTTGACGGCTACAAGGAACGCGAAGCCGAGCTTCGAGCCGCTGTGGCCGATGCCGGGGACGCGCTCTCCGACTTCACCGCGCACTGAAAACGATCCTTCTCGCAACCCGCGGCGGCCCGGACGGGTACGCCCTGACTTCAGGACACCATGCAGACCGCTGACATCCGGGGCCGCTGGCTCGACTTCTTCGCCGAGCGTGGCCACACCGTAGTTCCCTCCGCCTCCCTGGTGAGCGACGACCCGACCCTCCTGTTCACGGTGGCCGGAATGGTGCCGTTCGTGCCCTACCTCACCGGGCTCGTTCCGGCGCCGTACCCGCGTGCCACGAGCGTGCAGAAGTGCATCCGCACCCTCGACATCGAGGAGGTCGGCAAGACCCCGCGCCACGGCACCTTTTTCCAGATGAACGGCAATTTCTCCTTCGGCGACTACTTCAAAGAGGGTGCAATCAGTTATGCCTGGGAGCTGTTGACGACATCGGAGGCAGACGGCGGCTATGGATTCGCCGAAAAAGACCTCTGGGTGACGGTGTATGAAGAGGACGACGTTTCGTTCGACCTGTGGCGTCGAATCGCTGGGCTTCCCGACAGTCGTATCCAGCGTCTCGGCAAGGAGGAGAACTACTGGTCGACGGGCCAGCCGGGTCCGGCTGGTCCCGACTCGGAGATCTTTTTCGACCGCGGCCCTGCTTACGGCCCCGATGGCGGTCCTGCGACAGGTGACGATCGCTATCTCGAGATCTGGAACCTCGTTTTCATGCAGTACCTGCGCGGCGAGGGTTCCGGTTATGACTTCCCGATTCTCGGAGATCTGCCCCAGCAGAATATCGACACGGGCATGGGCCTCGAGCGGGTGGCGTTTCTCAAGCAGGGCGTTCAGAACATCTACGAAATCGATCAGATCCGCCCGGTGCTCGATCGCGCTGCCGAGCTCTCCGGTCGCACCTACGGTGCAAATCACGATGACGATGTTCGCATGCGCATCGTGGCGGATCACGTTCGTTCTGGCCTCATGCTCCTGTCGGACGGAGTCACCCCGTCGAACGAGGGCCGTGGCTATATTCTGCGAAGACTCCTTCGCCGGACCGTGCGCTCGATGAGGCTCCTCGGTGTTGACGCCCCGACCTTCGACACACTCTTCCCCTCGTCGCGCGACGCGATGAAGGCGGCGTATCCGGAGGTCGAGTCAGACTTCTCTCGCATTTCGAATCTCGCGCTGGCCGAAGAAGAGACATTCCTGCGCACGCTGGCGAGCGGCACGAGCATCCTCGATCTCGCGGTGACGAAGACGCAGGGCACCGGATCCAAGCGGCTCGCGGGCGACACCGCTTTCCTGCTGCACGACACTTTCGGGTTCCCCATCGACCTCACGCTCGAGATGGCGGAAGAGGCCGGGCTCAGCGTCGACCGCGATGCCTTCGATGCGCTGATGCTGGAGCAGCGCACCATGGCGAAGGCGGATGCCAAGGCCAAAAAGACCCTGCTCGCCGACCTCTCGGTCTACAGCGCATTCCGCGCACAGGGCGAGACGATTTTCACCGGGTACGACCACCTCGACACCGACACCACCATCCTCGGCCTGATCGTCGATGGGGTGTCCGTGACCAGGGCCGTCGCGGGCGACATCGCCGAGGTGATCCTGGCCCAGACCTCCCTCTATCCCGAGTCCGGTGGCCAGGAGGCGGATGCCGGCAGCATCGTCGGCACCGGGTTCGACCTCGAAGTGCTCGATGTGCAGCGCCCGGTCAAGGGACTCGTCAGCCACCGCGTTCAGGTGCGCAGCGGAGAAGTCGGCGTGGGCGATACGGCCACGAGCGTCGTCGATCGCGACTATCGGCGTGGTGCGACCCAGGCCCACTCGGCGACCCACCTCATCCACGCCGCGCTCCGCGAAGTGCTCGGAACGGATGCTCACCAGGCCGGTTCTGATAATCGGGCGGGCTACATGCGCCTCGACTTCAATTGGAGCAAGCCACTCTCGCTCGAGACACGCAGCGATATCGAAGACATCGCGAACAACGCCGTGCGGCAGAACTTCGAGGTAACGACGCGCGTCATGCCTCTGGAGGAGGCTCGCGCTCTTGGCGCCATGGCACTGTTCGGGGAGAAGTACGGCGAGGAGGTGCGCGTCGTCGAGATCGGTGGACCCTGGTCACTCGAGCTGTGCGCGGGCACGCACGTGGGCCACAGCGCAGAGATAGGACTCATCAATGTGATCAGCGAGGCCTCGATCGGGTCGAGCAACCGGCGTATCGAGTCCCTGGTCGGCCGGGAAGCTTTCCGCGATCTCGCGACCGAACGCGCAATCGTCAATGAGCTGACATCAACCCTCAAGACACCTCGTGACCAGGTTTCGACCCGCATCTCCGAGTTACTCGCCAGTCTCAAGAACGCCGAGAAGCGCATCGCGGAGTTCGAGCAGGCGGCCCTCACCGAGCGTGTTCCCGCGCTCCTCGCAGAGGCGAGTCGGGTCGGGGCCGTGACCGCCGTAATCACGAATGTCGGTACGCTGTCGTCGTCCGATGACCTCCGCCTGCTGGTAACCACAGTGCGCAGCCGACTCGGAAGCGACGCGGCGGTCGTGGCTCTCGCGGCGGATGTCGCTGGCAAGCCCGCGGTCATCATCGCGACCAACGACGCGGCACGCATCCTCGGAGCGAAGGCGGGCGCGCTGGCGAAGACGGCCGCGGGCATTCTCGGCGGAGGTGGTGGGGGCAAGGACGATCTGGCACAGGGGGGTGGCTCGAATCTCGGGGCGATCCCGGCCGCCCTCGAGGCCATCACGGCCGGACTCCCGAGGTAACGGTGCGATTGGGCGCTCGTCTCGGCATCGATGTGGGCAAGGTGCGCATCGGAGTCGCCTCGAGCGACCCGCACGGCATGCTCGCGACCCCCGTGAGTACGGTGTCTCGCGGTGACGGTGATGTCGCAGCCATCATGACCGAAGCGATTGAACGCGCAGTGGTGGAAATCGTGATCGGCCTGCCCCTCGCCCTCTCGGGCAGCGATTCGGCTTCGACACGGGATGCGCGCGACTTCGCGTTGCGGGTAGCGGAGGCTTCGGACATCCCGGTGCGAATGGTGGACGAACGGCTGTCGACCGTGTCGGCGACCCGTGCCCTGCGGTCCACAGGGCGTAACTCCCGTGCGTCGCGGCCCGTGATCGACCAGGTGGCTGCCGTGATAATTTTGCAACATGCCCTCGACGCCGAGCGCACCGGCGGACGCCTGCCGGGCGCGGTCGTCGTCCCGCACGAAGGACGGTAATCGTGGCCGATGAGCCCAGCTGGGACGAGATCTTCTCGTCGCAACCCCCGCCAACCGGACCCGGAGTTCCGCCACCCGCCGCACCGGCTCCGCAGAGCCGCCGTGAGGTCCGCGAGCGCTCCAGCGGAAAGATACGGTCGGAGCGGGTCGACGAGCACGGCCTCGTTCGGCGCAAAAAGCCCCGTCGCAGCCTCGCCTGGCTCTGGGTGCTCCTCTCCATCGTGGTGGTGCTCGGGGTCGCGTCGACAGCGGTGTGGTTCAACTTCCAGCCGCAGATCGAGAAGGTGCTGGGAATCGAGGCGCCCAACGACTACACCGGTGGCGGCACGGGAAAGGTCGTGGTGAACATAGAGAACAACCAGATCGGTGGGGACGTCGCGAAGACCCTCGCCGCCCAGGGCGTGACCAGATCCTCGACCGCGTTCTACAAGCTCCTGCTCGTGCAGGATCCGCAGGTCACCTTCCATCCCGGCAGCTATCAGCTGAAGAACCACATGAGCGCCAGGGCGGCACTCGCTGCTCTGATGGATCCGGCCAATCGGGTGTCGACACGGCTCTCCATCCCCGAGGGCACCACGGTCAAGGGCATCATCGCGAAGCTCGGCAAACTCAGCGAGAGCACTGGCGTCTCCCAGGCGCAGCTCGAGGTCGCCGCCGCCGACTATAAATCATTCGGCCTGCCGGCCGAAGCTCCGAACCTCGAGGGATATCTTTTTCCGGCGACTTACACCATCGAACCCGGTAAGTCGGCCAAGCAGATCCTGCAAGCTTTCGTTATCGAGATGTTCAAGAGGCTCGATGCGGCGGGGGTCGCTCCGGCAGACCGGCACCGCGTACTCACCCTCGCTGCCCTCACGCAGAAGGAAGGTGGACCGGCAGCCGACTTCCCCAAGGTCGCAAGGGTCTGGGAGAATCGGATCGCGAAGGGGATGAAACTGCAATCGGATGCCACGGTGGCGTATGGTGCCGGGTCGACCAATATCAACACGACGGCTGCCCAGCGGGCGGACACCGGTAACCCCTACAACACCTATGCCAACCCGGGGCTGCCGGTCGGACCGATTTCTAATCCGGGGGATCAGGCGATCAGCGCGACGCTGAAACCCACCGCAGGCAACTGGCTGTATTTCGTGGTGGTGAACTGCTCGACCGGGGAGACCGCTTTTTCCGACACCTTCGCCCAGCAGCAGGCCGCGACTGCTCAGCTCGGTGCCTGGCTGAAGGCGAATCCCGGTGGATGCGATTGACGAAACTCGCCGTGCTCGGGTCTCCGATCGGGCATTCCCTGTCACCGGCACTTCACCGTGCCGCTTATGGAGTGCTCGGGCTCGACTGGCTGTACGAGTCGATCGAGATGGAGTCGGTCGGGCTCGCCGGGTTTATCGGCAATCGCGGGCCGGACTGGCGCGGGCTGTCGCTCACGATGCCGCTCAAACGTGACGTGATGCCACTCCTCGCCGTTGTCGACAGCCTTGCCGAGCTCACCGGGGCGGCGAACACGGTCCTGTTCCAGGAGGGAGCCGACGGGCCCGCGCTGCACGGTTTCAATACCGACGTCTTCGGCGTCGTAGAAGCGTTCCGTGATGCGGGTGTCGAGCGCCTCACCAGCGTGCGGATGCTCGGGGCAGGCGCGACAGCGGCATCCGCTCTCGTCGCCGTGGCCCAGCTCGGAGCGCGTCGCGTCGTCGTCTCCGCGCGCTCGGCACACAAGCTCGTCGCGCTGATCGACCTCGGCGAGCAGCTTGGCATCGATGTGCACGCAGCACGTCCGGACAGCATCGACGACGGCATTGTCCCGGACGCTGTGATCAGCACTCTCCCCGGCGGCGCGGATCATTCTTACCGCTGTGACGATGCCACCCGGGCCTCCTCAGTACTCTTCGACGTGGCCTATGACCCATGGCCATCGACTCTCGCGGCGAGCTGGCTCGAGGCGGGCGGCCGGGTGATCCCCGGAATCGAGATGCTTGTGAACCAGGCCCTGTTGCAGGTGCGGATCTTCGTGGGCGGCAGGCCCGATCGTATCCTTCCGCGCGAAGCAGCGGTGCTCGCGGCGATGCGGGAGTCAGTCGGGCTCTGACCGGGAGGCAGCCGCTCCTGTGGGAGGATTCTTTTATGCTTCGATGGTTGACCGCAGGGGAATCGCACGGGCCCGAGCTGATCGCGATCCTCGAGGGTCTCCCGGCGGGGGTTCCCGTCTCGATGGGGGCCATCCAGGAGGACCTGCATCGCCGCACCCTCGGCTACGGCCGGGGAGCGCGCCAGAAGTTCGAGCAGGATGCCCTCACGATCAGTGGTGGCATCCGCTTCGGACTCTCCATGGGCAGCCCGGTCGCGCTGCGCATCGGTAATACCGAGTGGCCGCGATGGGTCGACGTGATGAGCGCAGAGCCGGTAGACCTCGATTCGCTGCCCAAGGGCCGCGGAGCGCCGCTCACCCGCCCGAGACCCGGTCACGCGGATCTCGTCGGCATGCAGAAGTATGGCTTCGACGAATCCCGCAACGTACTCGAACGGGCGAGCGCCCGCGAGACCGCGGCCCGGGTCGCACTCGGAGCGGTCGCCCGGTCCTTCCTCGGCGAGCTGAGAATCCGGCTCGTCTCCCACACTCTCTCGATCGGTGCGACGCGGGTTCCGGAAAGCTCCGCTCTTCCCGGAACTGCGGACGTCGCGGCCCTCGACGCCGATCCGCTGCGGTGCTTCGACCCGGCGACCTCTGCGCTCATGGTTGCGGAGGTCGATGCCGCCCACGAAGACGGCGACACCCTCGGAGGTGTCGTCGAGGTGCTCGCCTACGGCCTGCCTCCCGGGCTCGGCTCCTAC
This sequence comes from Actinomycetales bacterium, assembly GCA_038203515.1. Classification (GTDB taxonomy): domain Bacteria; phylum Actinomycetota; class Actinomycetes; order Actinomycetales; family Microbacteriaceae; genus Lacisediminihabitans. Next base: position 13,286 of record JBBRDX010000054.1, read on the forward strand.
ACGCACTGGGACCGACGGCTCGACTCCCAACTCGCCGCCGCCCTGATGGGCATCCAGGCCATCAAGGGTGTCGAGATTGGTGACGGCTTCCTCACCGCCTCGCGACGCGGGTCTGTGGCGCACGACGAACTGTTCCAGACCGCCGAGGGGATCACCCGCTCGAGTGATCGTGCCGGCGGCACCGAGGGTGGCATGAGCACGGGAACGGTGCTGCGCGTTCGGGCGGCGATGAAGCCGATCTCGACCGTTCCGCACGCCCTCCGAACTGTTGATATCGCCACCTCGGCCGCGGGCGATGCGCATCACCAGCGCTCGGACGTCTGCGCGGTTCCCGCCGCCGGCGTTATCGCTGAGGCGATGGTCGCCCTGGTGCTCGCGAACGCCGTGCTCGAGAAGTTTGGCGGGGACTCGGTGATCGAGACCAAGCGAAACCTCGATGGCTACCTCGCGGCGATCCCGGCGAATCTCGCGACCGCCCACGAATCCGATCTCCTGCTGGGCTCGTGATCCACCGCACCCCCGAGCCGGGTCGACCGTACCTGGTCTTGATCGGCCCACCGGCGGCAGGGAAGACCCGGCTGGGTAAGCGAATCGCCCGCATCCTCGGGGCATCCTTCGTCGATACCGACCGCCGGATCGTTGCGGGACACGGGCCGATCGCCCAGATCTTCAGCGAGCACGGAGAGAAGTACTACCGCGCACTGGAGCGCGCCGAGGTAACGAGGGCGCTGGGCGAACGCGCCGTCGTGGCCCTCGGCGGAGGCGCGATCATCGATCCGGTGACCCAGGGCGATCTCCTCGTCCACCGCGTAGCGCTCATCACGGTCAGTCCTGACGCGGTCGCCGCGCGCATTCTCGGCACCGGCCGTCCGCTGATCAGCGGGATCGACACCTGGTCCGAACTGGTCGCGTCCCGCCGTGAGATTTACGAACGTCTTGCCACTCGCACTTGGGATACCTCCCATCGTCCGATCGACCAGATCGCGGCTGAGATCGCGAACTGGATCACCGACGACGCCCCCATCGACGCCACCGAAAAGAAGGCACCATGAGCTCAACCACCATCACTGTTCCGGGGATCGACTCCTATGAGATCGTCGTCGGTCGCGACATCCTCTCCACTCTCCCGGCATTAATCGGACCCGACGCGCGCAAAGTGCTCATCGTGCATCCGGCCACCCTTGGAGCCAGGGCCGAACGCCTTCGCGCGGCGCTCAGCATCGATTTCGAGGTGCTCCTGGCGGAGATTCCGGATGCGGAGACCGGAAAGCGCGTGGAGGTCGCCGCCTTCTGCTGGCAGGTGATGGGGCAGTCCGACTTCACCCGCACCGACGTCGTAATCGGCTTCGGCGGGGGATCAGTCACCGACCTCGCCGGCTTCGTCGCGGCAACCTGGCTGCGCGGCATCCGCCTGATCAATGTGCCGACGACCCTGCTCGGTATGGTGGATGCATCAATCGGTGGCAAGACCGGCATCAACACCAACGAGGGCAAGAACCTGGTCGGAGCCTTCCATGCGCCAGCCGGTGTCGTGGCGGACCTCGATACCCTTGAGGGTCTCAGCCAGATGGAGATCCTGGCCGGTTTCGGTGAGGTGGTGAAGTGCGGCTTCATCGGTGAGCCGGAGATCCTCGACATCATCGAACGCAACGTGGATGTCGCAACGAACTCCTCTTCCGACGAATTCCGCCGAATGGTGGAGCTCTCGATCGGACTGAAGGCTCGCGTCGTCGGGCAGGATTTCAAGGAGAACGGCCTGCGGGAGATACTGAATTACGGCCACACTCTGGGGCATGCGGTCGAATACGCGGAGCGATTCCAGTGGCGCCACGGGGCGGCTGTCGCGATCGGCATGGTTTACGCCGCGGAGCTGGCCAGGCTTACCGGACGGCTGTCGGATTCCGCGGTCGACCGGCATCGCAACATCCTCACGTCGCTCCAGTTACCGGTCTCCTACCCCGTAGGACGCTGGCAGACACTGCTCTCGGTGATGAAGCGCGACAAAAAGGCCCGGGGCGCGCTGTTGCGGTTCATCGTGCTCGACGACATCGGCAAGCCGACCGTGCTCAACGGGCCAGACGAGAGCCTGCTCTTCGCGGCGTACCAGGAGATCGGCTCGTAGGCGTTGCGCGTTGGCGCCCGCCCGCCTTCGCGCCCGCCCGCTCTCGCGCCCGCCCGCGTTGGCGCCCGCCCGCCTTCGCGCCCGTTGGTGCCACTCGTGCCCGAAAGGGCGGGCGCGCGTGTCACCAACGGGCGCGAAGAAGGTGCGGAGAGGGAGTCGCCATCGATGGGCCACGAACCGATGTCGACAGTCCTGAACGCTAGGCTCGCTCCCATGGTCAGCATCCTCGTTCTCAACGGTCCGAACCTCGGTCGCCTCGGAAGTCGCGAACCGGATGTGTACGGCAGCGGCACCCTGGACGACCTGCGCCTCGCGCTGGACCAAGAGGCTCCCCCCGGTCACGCGATCGACCTGCGGCAGACCAACGACGAAGCGGAATTGATCGGCTGGCTCTATGAGGCGGTGGACACCGCAAGCCCGGTGATCCTCAATCCGGCAGCGTTCACCCACTATTCCTACGCGCTGCGGGATGCCGCGGCGCTGGTCACGAAAGCCGGCCTGATTCTCGTGGAGGTCCACATCTCAAACCCGCACGCGCGCGAGGAATTCCGGCACAACAGCGTGATCTCTGGGGTGGCTACCGGAGTGATTGCCGGATTCGGATTCGACTCCTACCTGCTCGCCCTCGATGCGATCAACCGCAAACTCAGCTAGAAGCTAGACTCAGGAGCTGGTTTCCCATCGCGGTCGTGTCGACCTGAGGCGTCGTTCCCCGGTCTCTACCCGACGGAACACCGCTCATCGACGAATGCATATCTCAGGTAAGGATTTACAGTCATGGCCTCAACCGCTGACATCAGGAATGGCGTCGTCCTCAACATGGACGGCCAGCTCTGGACCGTGATCGACTTCCAGCACGTGAAGCCGGGCAAGGGAGGCGCCTTCGTGCGCACCAAGGTGAAGAACGTGATGAGCGGCAAAGTCGTCGACCGCACGTTCAACGCCGGCGCGAAGATCGAGACCGAAACGGTCGACCGCTCAGAGTTCCAGTACCTCTACGCCGACGGCGAGAACTACGTGTTCATGGACGTCGGCAACTACGATCAGATCACCCTCACTGCATCGCAGGTGGGGGATGCTGTCAACTTCATGCTCGAGAACCAAAACGTGACCATCGCGCTCCACAACGGTGACCCGCTCTACATCGAGCTCCCAGCATCCGTCACGCTCGAGATCACCTACACGGAGCCGGGACTGCAGG
>JBBRDX010000055.1:0-16599 GCA_038203515.1 Actinomycetales bacterium
CGTATGCTGCCTTCTTCTTCACCGAATCGTCGATGCGCAGCGCACGCTGAACCAGGATGTTCTTCACCAGCTGCATCGCGATGGTCGAGCTGCCACTGGTGATCGACTTGTTGGCGAGGTTGCCAGCCGCCGCGCGCACGATCGACTTCAGGTCGATGCCGCCGTGCTCCCAGAACCGGCGATCCTCGCCCGCGACGGTCGCCTGGATGATGAATTTCGAGACCGACTCCCATGCCACGCTCTGCCGATCCTGGTCGTAGATCGTGGCGATCGGCACCGGAGTCCCGTCTCGCTGGGCATAGATCAGGTTGCGCTGGGTCTGCGCATCGATCGTGAGGTAGTCAGGAAGATTGTCGAGGAAGCCGATGGATGCGCTCGTCCCGCGACTGACCACGAGGATCGACGGTACGGCGAGGGATGCGACCAGCACAGCCGCGAGCACGCTGAAGAACAACAGCCCGACCAGGGAGCCGAAGACCGTGCCGCGCTTGCCGTAGTCCGACACCGAGGACTGGCTCATGGAAGTTTGCAAGGGGGCAGAGTCACGGATCGTCGGGCCCATATCCACTCCTCTATTTCGTGCTCATCTCCATTGTCGGTCGCACTGTACGCGTCGGTCTACTCCGTTGCGGCGCGTGCTCGAATCGTGACCTTCGACCTGCGCACTTTTTGTTGGGCTCGGGCCCGGTCGAGGGCTTTTTCCGGAGGATCTTCCACCGGGCTTCCGACTCGCGCTAGGTGTTGTCACCGCCCGTTTCGGCGGCGGAAATTGCGCCAACGCCCGATCCGCTCCAGGTCCAGTCGGCCACTTCGGGGATGTCCTCGCCGCGTTCGCGAGTGTACGCACGGGCGTGCAGGCGGGCATCCTGCATGTCCTGACGCAATCCAGCCGTACGGCCCGCGAGGCCGGGTACCCGGTCGATCACATCCATCACGAGGTGATAGCGGTCGAGGCTGTTGAGCATCGCCATATCGAACGGCGTGGTCGTGCCACCCACCTCGTTGAACCCGCGCACATGGATGTTGGAATGCCCGGTCCGGCGGTAGGTGAGCCGGTGGATCAGCGTCGGATAGCCGTGGTAGGCAAACACCACGGGCTTATCGGTCGTGAAGATCGCGTCGAACTCCTCGCTCGCGAGGCCATGCGGGTGCTCCGATTCGTCCTGCAGGCGCATGAGGTCGATCACATTGACGATCCGAACCTTCAGCTCGGGCAGGCGCTCGCGCAGGATGGATGCCGCGGCCATGATCTCGAGAGTCGGGACGTCGCCGGCACACGCGAGCACGACATCGGGCTCCTGCCCCTCGACCTCGGTGCCCGCCCAGCCCCAAATACCGACGCCGCGCGCACAGTGCGCTATCGCGTCCGGCATGCTGAGCCACTGGGGACTCGGCTGCTTGCCGGCGACGACGACGTTGACGTAGTCGACCGACCGCAGGCAGTGGTCGTAGGTGGAGAGCAGCGTGTTCGCATCCACCGGGAAATACACCCGCACGATGCTCGCCTTCTTGTTCACGACATGATCGATGAACCCCGGGTCCTGGTGACTGAATCCGTTGTGATCCTGTCGCCAGACGTGGCTTGAGAGCAGGTAGTTGAGCGAGGAAATCGGGCGACGCCACTCGATACTCTTCGACTCCTGCAGCCACTTGGCGTGCTGGCTGAACATCGAGTCGATGATGTGGATGAAGGCCTCGTAGCAGTTGAACATGCCGTGACGTCCGGTGAGCAGATAGCCCTCGAGCCATCCCTCGCACTGGTGCTCGCTCAGCATCTCCATCACCCGTCCAGCACGAGCGAGATGTTCGTCGACCGGCCAGATCTCGCTGTTCCACTGCTTGTCGGTGGCCTCGAACACCTCTTGCAGGCGGTTGGACGTCGTCTCATCCGGCCCGAAGATGCGGAAGTTGTCGGGGTTGGCGCGAATCACACCCGCGAGCCAGCCGCCGAGCACCTTCGTCGATTCGACCGCGACGCTTCCCGGCTCTCCGACATCGATGGCAGAGCCACGGAAGTCGGGTAGCTCGAGGTCGCGACGCAGCCGACCACCGTTCGCGAACGGAGTCGCCGACATGCGCAGGTCACCGACCGGGGCGAGATCGGCGATCCACCTGACGAGACGACCGGCTTCGTCGAAAAGCTCGGTGGGCCTGTACTGCAACAGCCAGTTCTCGAGGATTCGCGTGTGCTGCTCGGTGTCACGGGCATTCGCGAGCGGCACCTGGTGGGCGCGCCACGTGTTTTCCACGGGCTTGCCGTCGATCTCCGCGGGACACGTCCAGCCCTTCGGCGTGCGCAGGATGATCATCGGCCACACCGCGGTGCCCTCGAGCGAGCCATCGGCCGCGGCCTTCTTGATGCGGGAGATCTCGTTGAGCACCTCGTCGAGGGTCTCGGCCATCCGCTCGTGCACGCGCAGGGGATCCTCGCCGTCGAAGCCGCCGGAGACGATGTAGGGCCTGTGGCCGTAGCCGCGCATCAGGTCGAGCAGCTGTTCCTCCGGGATTCGGGCGAGGATGGTGGGGTTTGCGATCTTGTAGCCGTTGAGGTGCAGGATCGGCAGCACCACTCCGTCTTGCAGTGGGTCGATGAACTTGTTGGAGTGCCAGGCAGTCGCCAGCGGACCGGTCTCGGCTTCCCCATCACCCACGACGCAGGCGACGAGCAGGTCGGGATTGTCGAAGGCCGCACCGTAGGCGTGGGAGAGCGAATACCCGAGCTCCCCGCCCTCGTTGATCGACCCGGGAACATTGGGTGCCGCATGGCTGGGGATTCCGCCCGGGAAGGAGAACTGGCGGAACAGGCGGCGCATCCCCACGGAGTCCTGGCGGATGGGGGAGTACAACTCCGAATAGGTGCCGTCCAGATATCCGTTGGCCACCATCCCCGGACCGCCATGGCCGGGGCCGGTGACGAACAGCGTCTTCTGCTGGCGCTCCCCGATGATCCGATTGAGGTGGGCGTAGAGAAAATTGAGTCCCGGCGTCGTGCCCCAATGCCCGAGAAGGCGGGGTTTGATGTCCTGGCGCGTGAGAGGTTCACGGAGGAGCGGGTTGTCGAGCAGATAGATCTGGCCGATCGAGAGATAGTTCGCGGCCCGCCACCAGCCATCGATCTGCGCGAGAGTGTGCGGATCGAGCGGTGTGACGGCCCGGGACACCCAGGTCGAGCCGCCGTTCGCCCCGTAGTGGTTCGCGCCGGCGATGTTCGCCCGCGGATGATTCGTGCCGTGATTATTCTCGCCGCCGAGGGTGCTGATCGTGTCGGTCATCGGGTCTCCACTTCGGTCGGGCTGCGCTTCGTTGCAACCTGAGTGGCACCGTACTCGCCCGTCATGACGGCAGACAGTACGAAAGTCCCGAACTTCGCGAGGGCGTATATCCGGACAGGCTCGAATCAGACCGCGAGGGGAGCCGACTGGAGGGTGGACCCGGGCTCGCCCGCGGCGATCGGCGAGACGATCACCGCGCTGCCGTAGGCGCACACCTCCGTCCAGTTGGTACCGAGGTCAGAGGTGTCGAAACGCATCGCGACGATGGCGTTGGCGGTCACGATGATCATGTTGGCAACCCTCAGCCTGCCTCCCCGGGCAGAGGACCTTAGGCCCGGAGCGCGAGAACGAAGGGCAGCACGCCAGTGGCGCCGGCTCGCCGCAGCTCACGACCCGCCACCGTGAGCGTCCAGCGACTGTCCGCCAGGTCGTCGACAAGCAGTACCGGACCCGCGGTCAGGTCGAGACCCGCCGTCAGGTCGAGACCCGAGGTGGCGAACCGTTGCCAGACACCGGCGAGACGATACGCACTGTTGCCGCCCGGATCTCCTGAGGGGCCGCCGCCGACCGACTCGAGCGCGCCGAAATAGGGGAGCTTGCCGGCACCGGCGAGCCCCTCCGCGATGGACGCGATGAGCAGCGGATGGCGTCGCGAGGGCAGACTCACCACCGCGATGGGCCGTTCCCCCCAGCCCCAGTCGGCGAGCACGCGCACGCAGGCGGAGATCAGTGCCGGACTCGCTCGGGCATCGGGTGAGCCGGGAGCGAACAGCTCTCGCAGGGTGCCGCCCCAGCCGAGGTCGGTGAGTCGCGCCAGCGCCCGGCCGGGCTCGTTGCGCTCCGAGACCGGAATTTTGCCACGGACGGTGACGCCGAGCCGATCCATGCCGCCGGGCCACTGCGCCCGCGGTTCGACCACGACCCCCACCCGATCGAGCGATGCCGCCGCCGCGGCGACGGCATCCGTTTCTAAGCCGGTGGGGTACCACGTGCCTGCGCAGCGATCGCACCGGCCACACGGAACCGCTGTCTCGTCGTCGAGGGCCCGTTGCAGAAATTCCATTCGGCATCCGGTTGTCGTCTCGTAATCGAGCATCGATTGCTGCTCTGCCACTCGCGCGGCGGAGATACGCTCGTACCGTTCTGCGTCGTAGGTCCACGGAACTCCGGTGGCGACCCAGCCCCCGGATACCCGCCGCACCGCACCATCGACATCGAGCACCTTGAGCAGCAGTTCGAGGGGAGTGCGCCGAAGGTCCACTCGCGATTCGATCGCCGCCGTCCCCAGCGCCGAGCTGCCCAGTGCGTCGATCACCGCGAGGGCTTTCTGCTCCACCGGCATTGACGACGTTGCGAAATACTGCCAGATAGCCTCATCCTCCGTGCCAGGCAAAAGCAGCACATCTGCGTTCTCCGTCGCCCGGCCTGCTCGGCCGACCTGCTGGTAATAGGCGACCGGCGATGAGGGTGCGCCGAGATGGAGCACGAACCCAAGATCGGGCTTGTCGAAGCCCATTCCGAGGGCACTGGTGGCAACCAGCGCCTTCACATCGTTGGATTTGAGCCGCTGCTCGAGCTCTTCACGCTCGGCAGTGTCGGTGCGTCCGGTGTAGGCATACACTTCGTGGCCGGCGTCACGCAGGAGACGAGCGGTATCCTCGGCCGCCGAAACAGTGAGGGAATAGATGATGCCACTTCCAGGGAGGTCCGACAGATGACTCAGCAGCCAGGCCAGTCGTGCCCGCGAGTCAGGCAGTCTCAGCACGCCGAGACGCAGGGATGCCCGTGCCAGCGGACCCCGGATGGTGACGACCCCCAACCCGGATGACCCGGTCGCGCCACCGAGCTGCTCCGCGACATCCGCCACCACCCGGCTGTTCGCCGTGGCGGTGGTGGCGAGTACGGGGATACCGTCCGGCAGTTGCGCGATGAGATGACGCAGTCGCCGATAATCGGGACGGAAGTCGTGCCCCCAGTCGGAGATGCAGTGGGCCTCGTCCACCACGAGGAGTCCGGCGCGGGCGATGAGAGTGGGAAGCTGCTCATCGCGGAACGAGGGATTATTGAGTCGCTCGGGAGAAACGAGGAGCACATCGACCTCGTCGGATCGCAGCTTGTCGAGCACATCCGCCCACTCGTGTGCGTTGGCGGAATTGATGGCCACCGCGCGCACCCCGGCACGGGAGGCGGCGGCGACCTGGTCGCGCATCAGCGCCAGCAGTGGAGATACCAGGATCGTCGGCCCGGCTCCGCGCCGCCGCAGGAGGAGTGTCGCGACGAAGTAGACCGCCGATTTGCCCCAGCCGGTGCGCTGCACCACCAGGGCCCTCCGACGTCCGTCGACCAGGGTCTCGATCGCTTCGAACTGACCCTCGTGGAACACGGCATCGTCCCGGCCGACGAGAGCGCGCAGGATGGCGAGGGCGGAAGCGCGGCTGTCGGTCATCGCCCCAGCTTGGCATCAGCGGGCGACAGCCCGCGCCGCAATGGTCGTCGCGGGTGTTCCAGCGGCACATCCGGAAGTGGTGAAGGAGAAGCCGCTCCCCTCCTCCACCGGGATCAACGGACCGGCACTCTCCCCGAGAGCCCCGGGTCACCGTCGGTCGACGCCGCGAGAGGGATCATCCTGTGGTGATGAAACCCCATTACCAAGACACGGTCACCCAACCCCTCACGAGCGATGATCTCATCGAAGCGAGAGTCTCCGCACTGGTCGGCCGCGCGTGCCGACGGCAGATCTGGTTCCTGTTCGTCGACAGCGAGAACATGCAGTTGCCGCTGATCATCCCGGTCGCCGATCCACCCGCACTGCCGGATGCGGCAGTCTCACAACTGGCCGGCAACATCGCCAAGGGAGTCGAACACCTGGACGCCCGATCGGTGATCATCGTGCTGGAACGCTACGCCGGTGCACAGTTCAGCGCGGCCGACAAGGCCTGGGCGCGCGCGCTGGGCAGTGGCTTCGACGCGGCTGGGTTGTCGGTACGAGCCGTGCTCGTCAGCCACAGCCGCGCGGTGCGCTGGTTCGCCGCGGACGACTATCGGTGGGATTCCACCGGGAAGACAACCGATACCAGCGGTGAGGGATCATAGATGCAGGTATCACTATGCTCCGTGTCTCGCACGGTGAATCGCTCATCGTGACCCGTGACGGAACTCACGTCGCGGAGCTCCGTCCTCTGCAACGAGGGACGGTCTCATCCGCTGAGCCCATTGCGCGGCGAGCATCACTCCCTGCTTTGGATGTTCAACAATTCACGACCGATGTTGATTCGGTTCTGGACCCGAGTGCATGAGCCCCGGCCGTTCGAAAGGACTTCTGGACACCTCGACCGTGATCCTGCTTGGACAACTCGAGGACCCTGCGACACTCCCCGACGAAGCACTGATCAGTGCCGTGACCCTGGCCCAATTGTCGATCGGCCCTCATGTTGCAGGCACTGACCAGGAGCGCGTTGCGCGCCAGGCTCATCTTCAGCAGGCCGAAGCTGACTTCGAACCCATTCCATTTGATGCCGCTGCAGCGCGTGCATTCGGACGGGAGGCTGCGTCGCTCCGTCGCACCGGGCGGAAGCCCGCCGCTCGAGCATACGATGCGCTCATCGCCGCAACGGCGATAGCCAACTCGTTGCCGGTGTATACATGCAACCCCGCAGACTTCGCCGGTATCGACGAGCTAGACGTCGTGGCACTTCCTCATCCCGGCCACCGTTAGTTGCACCGCTTCCATCACTCTGCGACATCCGAGTTCCGCGGCGCACCCCCGACTAGTCGATGGGGAGCGACGCCTCGATAAGATCCACGATCTCCGGGGCATCCGGCTGCGTGGTGGGGCGGAAGCGATGCACCTCGCCCTCGCGGGTGATCACGAACTTCTCGAAGTTCCATTTGATCTTGCCTGCCTTGCCCGCCGAATCGGAAGCCTTGGTCAACTCGGTGTACAACGGGTGCGCGTTCTTGCCATTGACCCGGATCTTCTCGAACATCGGGAAGGTCACCCCCCAGGTCGTTGAGCAGTATTCCTTGATCGCGTCGTCGGTGCCGAGCTCCTGCAGGAACTGGTTGCTCGGAAACCCGAGCACGCTGAACCCGCGTTCGCCATAGGTCTTCTGCAGGTCTTCGAGCTTCTCGTACTGGGGCGAGAGCCCGCAGCGGGACGCCACGTTCACGACAAGATAGACCTTGTCACCGAGATCGGACAGTGAGGTCGACCCTCCGTCGATGGTGGTGAGCGGGATGGTTCCTAGTGAGTTGTCGCTGAGGGTCATAACTGAGCAACCTACCTGCCAAAGTCGGGTATTCCCATCGAGCGAAACTGGGAATGAGTCGAGCAGGCTCGGGTGCCCAAACCCTCGAAGCGGTCGCCTGCCGCATCCACAGGGAGTCTTCACGTCGATCCCAGTCAGGTTTCGCTATCGTCGTGGGGTGGTGCGCATCTGATTCGCGTGCCAGAGCCCCGGCGAACCCGAGCCTCCAGCGAACCAGAGTCCAGCGAAAGCGCGTCATGCCCGACAGTCCGATCTCCGCCACCCCGTACGAGGTGCTGGGCGTGAGCTCGGCGGCGAGCCAGGATGACCTTCGACGCGCCTATCGTCGGCTGATGCGCGAAACACATCCCGATACCGGGGGAGACGCTGGACGCTTCACCGCCGTGCAAGTGGCGTGGGAGCGCATCGGTGACCCGGACGACCGCGCGGCCTACGACCGCGGGCGGCCCACGCCCGGGGGCGAGGAGGGTCCCTTCACCTGGGCACCGCAGCCGAGGCCCAAACAGGCCGACACGCGCCCACGCGCCCGGTCCTACGGACATCCGGGAGGTTGGAGGCGGGAACGCTACCTGGTGTTGATGCGCGAATGGGTGGGTCGGGGCGAGCCACTGGAAGACCCTTATGACCCCGCCCTGGTGAGATCGGCGCCGATGGAGCTGCGTCACCTGCTCGCGGATGCCCTCGCGGAGGAGGCCACCGCCCGAACGCTCGCCGCGCTCGGGATCGGATTCACCGTCTGGCACGACGTGAGCACCGGACCGCCGGAAGAGAAGATCGACCACGTGGTGCTCGGCCCGACCGGACTGTTTGCGATTCTCTCCGAAGACTATGGCGAGCCAGTGCGGAGCCGTCGCGGCGAGCTGCTCGGCAAGCCTCTCGGCGAGGCGCGTCCGATGCACGACCTCGGGGTGCGCGCCAAGATCGTGTCCCGGGCCACCCGAGTGAAATTCAGCGCCCTGCTCATCGTGCTGCCCGACGACGCCGTCGACGAGCCCTTCACCGTGCTCGGCGTCATCCGCGGCGCCTCGACCGTAATTACGCGCCAGTCAACGCTTCCGGCGCTGCTGCGGGACGGCGTGCCCGGGGCACGATTGATCGGCGGCAACGAACTCTTCGACGTGCGTACGCGGCTCCAGGACGGCATCCGCTTCGTCTGATCGAGCGGAACTCTCACCGGGTGTGCAGTGCGGACCAGGGTGCATTGCCGAGCACGGTGCCGGGGTGCGCGACATCCGCCGGACGCATCGGGGGACTCGGCGCCACGTGGGCGGTCCACTCGGCACGGCTCAGGGGGCTGGTGCTTCGCTCACGAGGGCGAATGCGGAATTCGGCAGGGTCGAGTCGATCACGACGTTGAGATTCATCTTCACCGACGCGAGGGTGCCGACACAGGTGACCGCCGTCCCGTCGAGAGTGACGGGGATCGGCGGGCAGCCGATCGACGAGAAGGTGAGGTTCTTCGCCCGGGCCTGACGGGTGAGTTCCACAGCCATCCCTGTGGGGGTGAGCTCGACGGAGCGCTGGGCAGCGGTGATCGGTCCGCTCACAACCGCAGCCGGTGCCGAGTCCGCGGCGGGAGTGAGAGAAATCACAGCGAAGACGGCCGGGAACTGAAACAGCAGGAACGAGCAGGCAGTGATCTGGAGCAGCAGCCAGAGGAGCAGCGGAACCACGCCAGCAGCCCCGACCCGGATGGCCCGAACCAGAAGATAGATCGGCGGAACCAGCGCAAGCGCGATCGGGGCGCTGCGCTCGAAGCCGCGAGATCGTAGTAGTTGGCGATCGGCGACGGCGAGTACGAGGTAGAGAAAAAACGGTGCGCCGAGCACCGAATACAGCACCAAGCGGTCATTACCGAGATCGAGCCAGACGAGCTCGAACCATACGAGGGCCGCATGCACAATGGGGAGGAGTGTGAACAGCCATACTGCCGCGGTGGTTGAACGCGCCGCCAGGGCGATTGTCGCGAAGGCGGCGGGCAGCGGCACGGATGCCACCGGCGCGGCCTGCAGTTTGGCAGCGAGCGCGGCGGAGGGCGTGGCGAAGGGGTCCGGGGGCAGAGTGAACCCAAAGACAGGCGCAGAGAACGTCGGCGTGGCCGATTCTGCGGACTCTTGCTCGGCGTCGGAGGATCCGAAGAGCGCTTCGACCGGAGAGCGTGTGCCGGTCTCGATGCCAGCGACGATCCCAGCGACGGACGCAGAGAGGGGCGCAGAGAGGGTCGGCGGCACCGCGGTGGCCGGAGCGGCTTCAGCGGAGGTATCGATCTGGACGGGGCCAGTGGTGAGGGGGCCGACGAGTTCCCGCAGCTCTCGGCGGCTCAGCGGCGAGGAGGCGGGGATGTCGACCGCTGGATTGCTCAGGACCGGAACTTCGATAGACAGCACTCCCGCAACAGTCTCAGCAGGAGCAGCAACATCAGCGGGAGCAGCAACAGCAACAGGCTCGGTGAGCGCCTCGACACTCAGTTCCACCGTCCAGGCGTTGCCGTCCCACCAGCGTGACCGAGGGCTGCCCATCGGGTCCGCGTACCAGCCCGCAGCGATCAGGTCCGCCGACGGAGCGACGGATACTCCGGCGGGGGTGCAGGGCAGTGACCCGGCTCCGGAGAGCGCGCTGCTTCGTGACGTCGCAGCGACCTGCGCCCCGGCATCCGATTGCAGAGTGAGTGACACGATGATTCCCCCGGGGTAGGCCCGACTGGACTTGGCAGGATTCAATTTTACAAGCGTGTGTCCCGCGCGATCTAGGCGCCGATGTACCCCAGTACGCGGGGTTCGGGCGCGCAGCTGCCTCGAATTTCCGTCGCGCCCCGTTGTCGCGGGGCCGCCCCATACTGGAAACATCGCGCCACCACACCACACCACCACACCACCGAAGACCCCAACCCCAACGCCAACGCCAACGAGGATGCCGCATGTTCCTGCTCGATGACGGTACCGTCGTCTATTCGGCCTCCGACCTCAGCGCGGCGGCCGGCTGCGAGTGGGCAGTGATGCGCAAGCTCGACGCACGCCTCGGGCGTATCGACACCCCCCCGGCCACGACCGACGACATGCTCGAGCGGGCCGCCCGTCTCGGCGACCGGCACGAGGAGCGATTTCTCGAATCGCTCAGGACACGTATGCACGTGGTCGAGATCCCCCGGCCCCGGCAATCAACGGATCCAGCCGCGGTGGTCGAGCTCACCACCGCCGCCTTCCAGGGCGGGGCAGCCGCGGTCTACCAGGCCGCATTCTTCGACGGGAGGTTCCTCGGATACGCGGACTTCATCATCCGAAACCCCGGCGGTTCCTACGAGGTCTACGACACCAAGTTGGCCCGCCACGCCAAGATCACCGCCCTGCTGCAGCTCGCGGCCTACAGCGAGCAGCTGCAGCGGCTCGGCATCCCGACCGCGGAGAGCGTATGCCTGATTCTCGGAGACGACAGCGTGAGCGAACACCGGCTCTCGGACATCCTGCCGGTCTACCGACACCGGCGCGCCCGACTGGAATACCTGGTCGATGAACGCGTAAAGGACCCGGAGCCCACAGCGTGGGGCGACCCTCGATATGTCGCGTGTGGGCGCTGTGCCGTGTGTGAGGAGCAGGTGCAGCTGCACCGCGACCTCCTGCTCGTAGCCGGCCTCCGGGTGACCCAACGCACTCGCCTGCTCGAGGCGGGAATCAGTACCATCGAGCAACTCGCCGCCTCGACCAGTCCGGTGCCCGGGCTCTCCGACTCGACGGTTGCGGCACTCCGGGAGCAGGCCGCCTTGCAGACCGGTAGGCAGCTCTCCCCGGGGCTGGCTTGGCAGGTCGTGCGTGCCGCGGCCCTCGCCGCCATCCCCGCTCCCGACCCGGGAGACATCTTCTTCGACTTCGAGGGTGATCCCCTGCACCAGGAGGGCAGCGAGTGGGGCCTCGACTATCTCTTCGGGCTCGTCGAAGTCGACGAGACCTTCCGCGCATTCTGGGCCCACGACCTGGCTGGGGAGAAACAGGCACTGGTCGACTTTCTCGACTATGTGGCGGAGCGGCGGCGCGATCATCCGGGTATGCACATCTACCACTACGCCTCCTACGAACGCACTCATCTGCTGGGTATCGCCGCGCGACACGGGGTGGGCGAGGAGGCTGTTGACGATCTTCTGCGAAACGGCATCCTCGTCGACCTCTACCCGATCGTGAAACAGTCATTGCGTGTGGGTAGCCGCAGCTATTCGCTCAAGAAGCTGGAACCGCTGTACATGGGCACGCGCGGGCGCACCGGAGTCGCCAACGCGGCAGACTCCATCACCGAATACGTGCGTTCCCGGGATCTTTTCGATGCGGGGGAGGCGGATGGCGCGGCCAGGGTTCTCGCAGAGATCGCCACCTACAACGAGTACGACTGCGTCTCCACTCTCGCCCTGCGGGAGTGGCTGCTCGCCCGCGCCACCGAAAACGCGATCGTGCCGGCAGCCCGGGACGAGCTCGTGCTCGATGTGCCGCTCCCCGAGCCAGATCCGGTGCATGTCGAGCTTGCTGCAATCGTCGCGGACTTCCCGGCGGGGGTGCGCACCTCCGACCAGACCGCCCTCGCCCTCGCCTCCGCTGCTATCGACTACCACCGCCGCGAGGGCAAGAGCTTCTGGTGGGATCATTTCGCCCGGCTCGTGGCACCCGTCGAGGACTGGGCCGACACCCGTAACGTCTTCGTTGTGGAGAGCGCAGAGGTCCTGCGCGACTGGGGAATCGAGGGGCGTGCTCGAAACCGGTCTCGCGAGCTGCGGCTCACCGGAACTGCCGCTCCCGGAAGCTCCTTCGGCGGATCGGATGCACCGTGGGTGGTCTACGACCCGCCGTTTCCGCCGATCGACTCCGGGCGCGATCCCGCGGCGCGGGTCGCACATTCCCGCACCAGCATCGTCGTCGCGGACGAAGGATCGCTACTGATCACGGAACGCCTCAAGTCGGGGGCACCGCCATACGATCAGTTCCCGCTCTCTCTCACTCCCAGCTCACCGCCGAATCCGGGCACCCAGGTCACCGCAATCTCCGAATGGGGTCGTCGCGTGGTCGACGCCTATCCGCAGTTGATGCCCGATGCGGCTCTCGATATCCTGCGGCGGGTGCCGCCGCGCGGCCCGCGCGACGTGACTACGACAACCGACGGCACCATCGCAGAAGGAATGCGGGACGCCCTTCTGTTCCTCGATCGCTCCTACCTCGCCGTGCAGGGGCCGCCCGGCACGGGCAAGACCTGGAACGGCGCTCGCGTCGTCGCCGACCTGGTGCAGAACCACGGTTGGCGGGTCGGGGTGGTCGCCCAGTCCCATGCGACCGTGGAGAACATGCTCGCCGCGGTGGTCGCCGCCGGGCTCGATCCGTCCCTGGTGGGCAAGAAGCCGCGGCCGGGCGCCGAGTCCGAGCCGACGACCTGGACGGCGCTCACGGACGGTTCCCTCGCCGGCTTCACCGCGCAACCAGGATTCGTGGTCGGCGGCACGGCCTGGCTGTTCAGCAACGAGGCGCGCATCCCGCGCGAATCCCTCGATCTGCTGGTGATCGACGAAGCCGGACAGTACTCGCTGGCTACAACGATCGCGGCGTCCGTCGCCGCGACCCGCCTGCTGCTGCTCGGCGATCCACAGCAACTCCCTCAGGTGAGCCAGGGCACGCATCCGGAGCCGGTGGATGTCTCGGCTCTGGGTTGGCTCAGTGACGGGCACGACGTGCTCCCGCCCGAGTTCGGCTTCTTTCTCGACCTCAGCCACCGAATGCACCCGGCGGTCTGCGCGCCGGTTTCGCAGTTGTCCTACGAGGGGCGCCTGCACTCGCTCCCTTCCGATCGAATGCTCGAAGGCGTCGTACCGGGCCTGCATCCCGTGCCCGTGGTCGCACACGGCAATTCCACCTCCTCACTCGAGGAGGCCAACGCGGTGCTTGCGATCGTGCGGGGCCTGGTCGGGCGCGCATGGACATCCGCCGGCACGACGCAGCCGCTCGCCCAGGAGAATCTGATCGTGGTGGCGCCGTACAACGCGCAGGTGCAACTGGTCAGGGAGGCCCTTGACGGGGCAGGCTTCCCCGCGGTGCCGGTGGGCACTGTGGACAAATTCCAGGGACGGGAGGCTGCGGTATCGATCGTGTCGCTTGCGGCATCCTCTTCTGCAGATGTGCCGCGAGGCCTGGAATTCTTGCTCCTCGCCAATCGTCTGAATGTGGCGATCTCCCGGGCCCAGTGGGCAGCATGGTTGGTGTACTCGCCGCAGATTGCGGATTCGCTACCCACGAGTGCTGTCGCACTCGCCCAGCTCAGCGCCTTCATCAGACTGGTGGAGCCAGCCGGCCTGGCGAGGGAGTTCTAGAGTTCATGCTCAACAGAAGATGCCCCGGCGGCTGGCCGGGGCATCTTTCGATTCGGTGCCAGTACTGCCGTGGCGTCTCAGTCGTGCCGATCGGTGCGGTCTTTGTCCGTCTCGGAGAGTTCCGAATCCGTGTACTCGCCCTCCTCGCCGGGCACCGCCGCGCGATCCGGGGTGTGCGATCCGTCCTTGAATTCTTCGTCGGTGAACTTGCCGTGGGCCTCGAAATCCGCGCGGCCGTTATCTCTGTTGTCAGTCTCGGAGAGTTCCGAATCCGTGTACTCGCCCTCCTCGCCGGGTACCGCCGCGCGATCCGGGGTGTGCGATCCGTCCTTGAATTCTTCGTCGGTGAACTTGCCGTGGGCCTCGACATCGCCGCGGCCGCTATCTCTGTTGTCAGTCATTCTTCCTCCGCTGTCGTGTGTTGTGTTGCCATGTCGTCTCGTCGGGGAGTGCTCTCGCTGTCGTCTGCTGAGGGAGCTAAGAGGTCTGCGTCAGCGGGCAGTTCGCCGTCGCCGTAAACCGCAACGGCTCCTGCATGACCGGTCGGTGTGCTGCCCATAGGCGTTCCTCCATCTGCGACTTCGTCGCCGCTGTCGCACCTCCAACGATATGCAGACCTGCCACGATTGCTACCCCCCATCGCCGATTGCTCGCAGCGGATGGCGGCTGGATCCAGCCTTCTCACAGGCGATGAGTGAGGTCGCCAGCCCGTACGCCCCCTAGGCTTTTGCGGTGGCCTCCGATTGGTGTGCCCGATGGGCGAGCCGAGCGGGATCCAAGTGATCAGAGTCATCAGCTACAACCTGCGCAAGAATCATGCTAGCGGCGAACTCGTCGACCTCGTGCACAAGTTCAACCCGGATGTACTGTGCCTGCAGGAGTGCGACACCACGGACCTGCCGGTCGATGTCGGTGCTCTTCGCCTTGCCGACTCCACGAAGCGCAACAGGCTCGGTCTTGCCGTCTACTACCGGACAGACCGGTTCAGCACCCTCGAGACCCAGGCGTTCTCCCTCAAGAAGTCCCTGCACGACATGGTGCTCAAGCCCGCCCATGAACGTCTGATCGGCACGCGGCTGGTCGACCACGAGACCGATCGCGAACTCGTGGTCGCATCGTTCCATGCCGCTCCGCTGACCGCGCGCAATTCGCTGCGTCGCGAGCAGATCCGCGCCGCCCACGAATTGTTGCTCACTCTCGGCCACGGCCTGCCGACCCTGATGGTGGGCGACTACAACTATCCCCTGTTTACCAATACCCTCACCCAGCGGGTGAACGAGTCCGGATACGACCTGTCGCTGAGCGACCGTCGAACCTATACACGCTACAAGTTCTTCCGCGGTCACTTCGACTTCGCGACCTCCGTCGGGCTGGGTATCGACAACGTCGAAACTCTCGATCGAGGAGCCTCCGATCACATGCCCATCATGGTGAGTGCGTCGTACCGCGAGGACGCGGTCGCTTCCCTCTGACCGCTGAACTCCTGCACCGCTCACGTCGGCATCCACTGCATGTCCCGACGCCGAGCGCAAGCCCTTTGACGCGAGATTCCCGAGGCGGTTGGCTGGGTACCAGCGCCGAATCGTGCGCACCAGTTCTCGCATCGACGGAGGCACTCCCATGCACTATTCACACCAGGCCCAGTTGAGCGAGATCACCGGCCTGCCCGTGCTCGGAGAGCCGTCGGTCGCATTCTGGAGCGGCAACATTCGACACGTGATCACAGCACAGGATCACGAAAGCTGGTGCCTGTTCGAATCCACCGGGTCACTCGTGGGGGAGTTCGTGACCGAGGAGGGCGGGTTTGCGATCCACGATGACGACGGTGGAGACGCAGAACGTTTCGATAGCTGGCGGTCTGCTGTGCGTCACATCCTTCGCCGTGGCCTGCTCGCCGCCTGAACTTTGCCGCCTGAGCTCCTACGG
Source organism: Actinomycetales bacterium (assembly GCA_038203515.1). Lineage (GTDB taxonomy): Bacteria > Actinomycetota > Actinomycetes > Actinomycetales > Microbacteriaceae > Lacisediminihabitans. The sequence continues at coordinate 15,801 of JBBRDX010000055.1, forward strand.
CTTCCAGACCATCAGCACAACCACGGCAACCAGCAGCAGGCTCGCGATGCCGGATCCACCGGCGATCGCACCGTACCCGGCGGGACGTCCGGCAGAGATGGTCCCGTCGAGACCGGTCGACGCCGTCACGTCGCCACCCACCCTTTTCATCGCTGGCACTGTGACGACCAGATTGACCGCGAGAGCAAGCAGATACAGCACAATCGACCCGATGATCCAGCCCGAGGCGAGCGTGAAGTGGTCCTTCGTGTCGCTCACTCCGAGGAGGGCGAAGCCGGACACGAACACGATGAGCGAGAGCAGGGTGAAGGTGGATGTCGCCCGCGCCAGTGCCAGCACCTGCGCGCCGTTCCGAATCCGGGCCGCACGCATGGCGGTCATCGGCAGGATGGCCATCGGACCGATGATGAAGACGGCCGTGACGACATGAAGAACTGCGAACAGGGTGTCCATGAGGACCTTCCAGAAGTGCGGTTGGAGCGAATACAGGCCAGGGATGAGGCGGGGAGCCTGACCATGATTCTGTCAGTCGATACTCAGCGGGCGATGCTCAGCGGGCGATGCTCAGCGGTCGTGTGCAGCGGTCGGCGATTCGACCGGGGCGAGTCCCTCTGAAACGGACAGGAGCAGCGCAGAGCACGCGCGGAGATCCTCTTCGGATATGCCATCGGTGGCGAGCCCTACGGCCATCTCGAATTCGCGGTAGAGCTGGTTCATGACTTCGTCCGCCGCCGGAGTGAGCTCGAGGAACAGGCTGCGCCGGTCGCTCGGATGAGCGACTCGACACATCAGCTGCGCT
>JBBRDX010000056.1:0-16427 GCA_038203515.1 Actinomycetales bacterium
GCCACCGGCAGGCGGAGCTCGCCAAGATTGTGAGCATCCAGAGCCGCCTCGACGATCTGGAGATCATGGTCGAGCTCGCCAATGAGGAGGCGGATGCCTCGGCCGCCGCCGACGCGCAGACCGAGCTCACCAGCATCCAAAAGCTCCTCGGAGAGCTGGAGGTGCAGACCCTGCTGAACGGCGAATTCGATTCTCGCGCCGCGGTCGTGACGATCCGTGCCGGCGCCGGGGGAGTGGATGCCTCGGACTTCGCCGAGATGCTGATGCGCATGTACCTCCGCTGGGCAGAGCAGCACAACTACCCCGCGAAGGTGCTCGACACCAGCTATGCGGAAGAGGCCGGCATCAAGTCGACCACGATCGAGGTCGACGCACCCTACGCCTTCGGCACGATGAGCGTCGAGGCCGGCACACACCGGCTCGTGCGAATGAGCCCGTTCAACTCCGCGGGCAAGCGCCAGACCAGCTTCGCCGCGGTCGAGGTCATCCCGCTCATCGAGACGACCGACGTAGTGGAAGTGCCGGAGGGGGACATTCGCGTCGACGTCTTCCGGTCGAGCGGACCGGGCGGCCAGTCGGTGAACACCACCGACTCCGCGGTGCGCATCACCCACCTTCCCACCGGCACCGTCGTGTCGATGCAGAACGAGAAGAGCCAGATCCAGAACCGGGCCGCCGCCATGCGCGTGCTGCAGTCCCGGCTACTGCTGATCGAACGCGAGCGCGAGGCCGCGCAGAAGAAGGAACTCGCCGGTGTGATCACCGCGAGCTGGGGCGACCAGATGCGCAGCTACGTGCTCGCGCCGTACCAAATGGTGAAAGACCTGCGAACGGACTACGAGGTCAACAATCCGACGGCGGTCTTCGACGGTGACCTCGACGGCTTCATCAACGCCGGCATCAAGTGGCGCAAGCGTGACCAGAGCGACTAGTCGGTCGGTGGGGAGCGAGACCCTTACACCGTAAGGGTCTCCGGCGCATCACCGAAGTCGTCGATCGCCAGCCGAGCGCCGCCCTGCAGTGCCGACTGGTGCGCGACGATGCCCGGCAGGGTGAACCGGGCGGCGACCCACGCATTCACCGGAGGAAGTGTTCCATTGACCACTGCTGTCACGAAGTCGTCGGCCAGGAAGTGGTGGCTGCCCTCGTGCCCGTCCGGTGCCCCGAGAAAGCTGTCGGGCAGCCGGGAGGAATCGTGCACCGGGGCGTGGCCGGAGATGAACGAGGCGCGCAGTTCTGGCGCGACGTGCGCGAGCGCCGCGTCATCCGCATCCATCGTCTCGGCGGTGGCGAGCAGTGCGGAGACGTCTTCGACGCCGTCCTTGTTCTGCCAGACCGACACCTCGGCGAGCTGCTCGAAGCTGCCCTCGGTGCCGAAGAAGCGGAACCGGGATTCACGGATGTGCGAGGGGTAGCCCACCCGTCGCATCTCGTTGATTCTCATCGATCCTCCGCCTGCGAGCTCGAACAGTGCGGTGGCGTTCGAGAAGTCGTTGTCGAACATGCTCGTCTCACGGTCGAATACCCCGTCGCCGCGGTCATCCGTCACTCCGATGCAGCTCACGCTGACGGCGTGGGTCGGGATCGCGCCAAGCACTCCGCCGATCGAATGGGTGGGATAGAGCATCGGAGGGTAGCTCGCGGTGCGCTTCCACTCCGGTCCACCGCTGTATTCGTAGGCCGCGTAGAACCCGAGATCCATGTCATGCACGTAGTCGCCCTCGGCATAGAAGACTCGACCGAAGGCGCCGTCGGCGAATTTGGCCCGTGCGTAGACCGTCGCCGGGTTGTAGAAGCTCGTCTCGCCCATCATGTAGGTGAGGCCGGTTTCGCGCACCGCGTCGATGATCGCCGCGATCTCCTCCTCGGTGATCGCCATGGGTACGGCCGAATAGACATGCTTTCCCGCGCGAAGGGCCTGGAGCACGAGGCCCCCGTGAGTCCAGCGCTGGGTGAAGATCGCGACGGCATCCACATCGGACGCCAGCATCCCTGCGAAGTCGACGAATGTGCCGTCCAGTCCCTGGCTCTCGTTCAGCTCCGCGGCGCGTTCCGGAAGAAGGTCTGTCACCTGCACCCGGGAAACTTGCGGGTGGAGCTTGAACAGCTTCGAGAACTGGCCGGCGAACTGGCCGGCGCCGACGACGCCAATGGAGATCGACATGAGCAACCTTTCTGGGAACCACTGCTTCGTTACTGCGCGATTTCGTTGGGCACGATTTCGGCGGGCGCGAATTATTTGGGCACCGACAAATCTACTCGTGTAGTCAACTCCGCCACTTTCTGAGAGTCGCGACATCCGGCCTGTCGCTCTTCCTCATTCGGGAGTACGTCCTTAGAGTCGAACGGTCATGATTCGGTTTGATCAGGTATCCAAGCTCTACAAGGGGAACGCACGCCCGGCCCTCAATGCGGTGACGCTTGAGATCCTGCGCGGCGAATTCGTGTTCCTCGTTGGAGCATCCGGCAGCGGAAAGTCCAGCTTCCTGCGCCTCGTGCTGAAAGAGGAGAACCCCTCCAATGGGCAGATCCATGTGCTCGGGCAAAACCTCGCGCAGCTCACCAGTCGCAAGGTGCCGTATTTCCGGCGCAACCTCGGGGTGGTGTTCCAGGACTTCCGGCTTCTGCCGCAGAAGAACGTCTTCGACAACGTGGCTTTCAGCCTCCAGGTGATCGGCAAGTCGAAGGGGTTCATCCAGGAGGCGGTTCCGGATGTCCTGAAGATGGTGGGTCTCGCCGGCAAGACCAACCGGCTCCCTCACGAACTCTCCGGCGGCGAGCAGCAACGGGTCGCAATCGCCCGCGCCATCGTGAACAAGCCCGCCATCCTGCTGGCCGATGAGCCGACGGGAAATCTCGATCCCTCGACCTCTGCCGGCATTATGACCCTGCTCGAGCGCATCAGCCAGAGCGGTACCACGGTGATCATGGCCACCCACGATGCCGGCATCGTCGACCAGATGCAGCGTCGCGTGATCGAACTGGTCAGTGGCCAGATCGTGCGGGACGAGCGCCAGGGCGGTTACCAGACCCAGACCATTCCCGTGCAGGGCTTCGGACCGGCATCCGTCTCCCGGTCCAATCTTGGCATCGCCGGGCATGCCGAGGAGGTCTCGCGATGAGGTTCGGCCTGATCATGTCCGAGGTCGGCAACGGCCTGCGGCGCAACATCTCGATGGTCATCTCCGTCGTGCTGGTCACCTTCATCTCGCTCACCTTCGTGGGCGCCGCGATCCTGCTGCAGTTCCAGATCGGGCAGATGAAGGGCTTTTGGAACGACCGTGCGCAGGTGTCGGTATACATGTGCACCGACTCCTCGACAGCGGGCCAGTGCAAACTGGTCGAGGCGACCAAGAGCCAGAAGGCCGACGTCGAGTCCCAACTGAAGTCGCCGGCGCTGGCTGGGCTGATCAAGTCCGTCACCTTCGAGAACCACGACCAGGTCTATAAAAACTACAAGACCTACTTCAAAGACACCACCGGTGCGGACTTCATCACCCCCGCCTTCCTCTCCGAGACATTCTCGATCAACCTGAAGGACCCGTCGAAGGCGGATGTCATCCGCGAGAGCGTCGCGAGCCTCGCGGGAGTCGAACAGGTCGTCGACCAGCGCAAGTACCTCGATCCGATTTTCGCCGCGCTCAACGCTGCAAGTCTCACCGCGGTGAGCATCGCCGTCCTCATGCTGGTCGCTGCGGTGCTGCTCATTGCCACCACGATCCGGCTGTCGGCGTTCTCGAGGCGGCGAGAGTTGGGGATCATGCGCCTGGTGGGCGCATCGAACCGGTTCATCCAGACGCCGTTCATTCTCGAAGGGGTGATCGCCGCGCTCATCGGATCGGTTCTCGCGAGCCTCGCCGTGGTCTCGATCGTGCGCTTCTTCGTGCAGGGCTACCTCGGCACCCAGTCCCTCGACACCCCGTTCATCGGTATGTCGGACGCCTACCTCGTCGTGCCGATCCTGCTGGTGGTGGGCGCCGTGCTTGCCGCGGGATCAGCGAGTTTCGCGATCAGCCGGTATCTGAAGGTCTAGACCCGGTTAGAGTGGAGGGCTGCGCGCGGATCACCCGCGCGCAATCAATCCAGGAGTGAATCGTGCCGAAGGAACGTGGCCAGAAGGTTGTGGCCACCAATCGCAAAGCGCGCCACGACTATACGATCGAAGACACCTATGAAGCGGGGCTGGTTCTCACCGGCACCGAGGTGAAGTCTTTGCGTGAGGGTCGGGCGTCTCTTGTTGACGGCTATGCCTTCGTCGAATACGGCGAGGCCTGGCTGGATGCGGTGCACATTCCCGAATACAACCAGGGCACCTGGAACAACCATCCGCCCCGCCGCAAGCGCAAACTGCTGCTGCACAAGGCGCAGATCCTCAAGATCCACAACAAGACGAAAGAGGGCGGCTACACGCTCGTGCCTCTGAAGATCTATTTCAGCGACGGACGGGCGAAGGTCGAGATCGCTGTTGCCAAGGGCAAGCGCGAGTACGACAAGCGCCAGGCGCTGCGCGAGCGCCAAGACAATCGCGAAGCGGATCGTGCCATGTCGGCCCGCCGCCACCTCGGCGACTGACAGCTCTTCCGGTTAGCGGCTCTGCCGCTCCGGTCCGCCGGGCAGGCGCCGTGGACCGTGCGGCGCGGACCGTGCGCCCGGTTCGCGCGGGAGTACGAGCGAGCCAGCCCGCGACTCAGCTGGCGACGAACCGCGCGTCGACGACCGCATCGACCTCGATGTCTTCCGGTGTGAGCGAGAGCTCCGGGGTGGAGCCGGTCGCCATCATCCGTGACATCGGGCGGGATCCTCCGTCATCGGATGCCCCAACCCGGTCGCCGAGCATGCCCGGATCGGCGAGAGCGACCGCGCGCACGGAGCCGAGGCCGATGCTCTGGGCGTACACGCTGGCTTTCGCGACGGCGTCCTTGACCGCCCGCGATCGCACCTCGGCGATCACCGCGGTCTTGCGCCCCTCGGTGAGGGCCCAGGTGATGGTGCCGACGGTGAGCCCGTCGAGTACGGCCACCGTCTCGATCCACTCCGCCAGCACGGCGAAATCGTTGAACGTGATGCTGAACCCCACGCGCGAGTGGAAGACCGGCGGCAACTGGGCTGCATCCTGGCTCCACGGTTTGGAGCTCCAGACCTGGATACTGTCGCTCGACCACCATGTGACCGGGCCGGTGGCAGGGTCGTGTCGCTCGACGAGCAGTGAACGCACTGTGGATGACACGGCCACGGTATCGGAGAACACCGGTTCCCGGCTCGCCCCCTCGAACCCGACCGAGAGCTGCACCGTCGCCCGCTCCGGCGGGTAGAACGACGAGAATCTTCCCTGCACGGTGATGATGGTGTCGGTCATGATCGTCTCCATTTGTGTCTGGTCGTGCCGCCATCCTTCCATGGGTGGTGGATTCTTACTGCGCATCCGACGTATGATTGAGGGCTGCCGAGAGGCAGAGTGGTCCGTACGCGGGCCGTGACAAGTCAACAGCGCGCGATAGCTGCTCACATTTCCTGATCCACAGGAAAGGTGCACCTGGGGATGATCGGTTTCGACATTGCCTGCGTGAGTGTGAGAAGCGGGTCGAGGATGCAGGGTTATCTCGTAAACGATCTCTGCAAACAATAAGTGCGAAATCTAACCGCGCTGACTTCGCTCTCGCTGCATAAGCAAGAGCACTAATGAAGTCCGTCAGACCGGGGATGCTCTCTAACCGGATCCTGGCGTAATTTAGAGAGATTGCTGCGTTGTTGCGTCTGAGGGCACCGCGGGACTTTTACTGAGACTGGGCTTGTCGGATTAGATGCCAGTGGCAAATTCCGGAGCCGAGTAGAACGCTTTCACTGGATACACCCGTAGAAGGCATATGTCCACAGCAGTGGACGGGGGTTCAATTCCCCCCATCTCCACGATAAGCGGCTGTCGCGCGTTGTTGAAGAGTTGCAACAGACCTGCCGAAGGTGGCATCCGGGGCGCTGAAGGCGGGACATCGACGCATGGCCAGGAAGCGCGAACCGCGTCCTGCTCCGGGCCGTCCCACACCGAGCCGTCCCTACGTGCGTGCGCCGGTAGCGCAGCCGATCTCCGTTGAGCGCGCTGTCGAAGAGGGGCTGCTGATCGCCCGCTCGGCCGTCACGATGGACGTGAAGAACCGCATCATCGTGAGTGCCCTGCGTGATGATCACCGATTCGATGCGGGAGAAACGGCTACCTGGGTCGTGCTGGAGTTGACCAGGCTCTCTGCCGAGCAGGCCGAGTACGCCGAGCGCATGTCGGAGCTGGCAAAGACACTGACGAATGTGCGCGGTACGACCTCTAAAGAGCACGATTACGGCCCGCGGGACTACCGCCCGCTCACTCGCCGGGGACTCCCCTACGCCTCCCTCTCGGAGCACCTTGCGCGCCTGGTGGATGATTCCCAATACGTCGCGAGCGTGGTGGAGGGAGCCCGCGCCCAGGCGTGGTCAGAGCTCGGTACCGCCATCGAGTCACGTCTCGATCTCGGACCGATGGAGCATCCGGATGCTGATTACGCTGTCGAACGCGACACCCGGCTTCGAGCCCTCGTCGCCATCGACCTCGCCCGTCTGTGGCGGAGCGCGGGCTAGATCGCCTCGAGGTGAACGACCTGGTATCGGCTCAGCGGATCCGCCCGGAAGGGCGGCTGGTTCGCGAGACCACGGTAAATCCGAGTTCGGAGCCCGTCACCGTCACCGTGATTGCTGCGCCCGCATCCGCGCCGGTCAGAGCGTAGGTGGAAGAGGTTGCCCCGGCAATCGGGCGGCCGTTGCGGTTCCAGCTGTACACCAGTGTGACTCGGCCAGGACCCCACGGAACGCCCTGGACCGTCAGCGTCTCACCGTGGTGGGCGGGACCGCTGAGGTGAGGGATCGACGTTCGGAGATGACCCCCGGTGACCAGGGCGGTCGGGGCGCTGGTTGCCGAACTCGGCGCGAATCCGCGCTTCGAGCCCGTGACGGTCACGGTGAGGGTGTGTCCCGCGTCGCGGTCCGTCAGCTCGTATTGCGACCGGTTGGCGCCGTGGATCCCGGTGCCATCGCGATTCCACCGATAAGAGAGTGAGACCGGTGCCGGCCCCCAGGTTCCCGCCTGCGCGGTGAGGGTCCTGCCCACCAGGGTCGAGCCGGTCACGATCGGTATTGCGCTCGACACCGTGGGGGAGCCGACGGCCGCGGTCGGGTCGCTGGTGATCGAAACGGGGTCATATCCCGTCGCCGAGCCGGTGACCGCGACAGTGATCACGGCTCCGAGGTCTTCGCTCGTGAGCGTGAGCGTGGAGGCGGTGGCGCCGCCGATGGCGACTCCGTTGCGCAACCACTGGTAGGTGAAGCCCACGGAGCCCGGAGTCCACGCTCCCGCTGCCGCGGTGAGGGTCTGGCCTACTGTCGCGGCACCGGAGATCGTGGGAGTGCTGCCGACTATCCCCGTCAGTGAGAGCGTGACATCGAATCCGGTGAGAGTCGCACCTGATGGAACGGAGAAATAGGTCGCGCCCGCCAGAGAGGGCGAGTCGTCCCACCACTGTTCCGCGAGATCGCCGCTAAAACTGACCGTGTGAAGGGTGTACGAGCCAGGGGCTAGGTGCGAGATGGTGTAGACCCCGTTCACGACCCCGGTAATTGCCGGGACTGGCTGGCCAGCCGCATCGATCGGTTCGATGAAGTAGTCGGGCTGCGCTCCGCCATCTGCCCGCGAAACAGTTCCGCTGATAGTCGCACCGACACCCAGTGCGCCATCGATTCCGACTATTGCCTGCCCGGTGCCCACCTCCACCACCGTCGCCGTCGAGATAGTCGTCGCGTTGCGCCACCACTCCGTCCCGAAATTGTCTGACTCTGCGCTCTGGAAGAGGATTCGGTACGGCCCGGGAGTGAGCCCAGCGATCGTGTAATTGCCGGACTGGTCCGTGGTGCCCTGATTCTGGATGGTGCCATCCGGTCCGAATGCCGACACCGTCGCCGACACGAGTGGCACCGAGAGCACTGCCCGGGTTACCACCGATCCGCTGATGGTCGCGCCGGAAGGGAGCGTGATGTTGCGGTCGACGACGGTTTCGCCGGCCAATACGGAGAAGAAATCCGCCGTCGCGAATGAGGGCTTGCCGCTCCACCACTGTTCGAGAAAGTTGGAGTTGGACGGTACTCGCGCGTCGATTGTGACCGAGCCGGAGGCCAGGCCATCCACGGAGAAACCGCCGTCGGAAGCAGAGACGGTGGAACCTACAACTGACCCGTTTCTATCCACTATGAGCACATTCGACCCGGCGACTCCTGCTGCCGGGGTAGTCCCCGAGAGCACCCGGCCGGAAACAGTGGCACCGGCCTGCAACCGGGCATCGAATCCGGATGCCGCCTCGCCATCGCCTAGCGCAAAGTAGACGGCCGACGACTGGTCTGCCTTCTGGTTCCACCACTGCTCAACCAAGCCAGAGTTGAAACCGCCACTGAACTGCAGCGTGTAGGAGCCCGCCGGGAGCCCGGTGACGGAGTAGCTCCCGCTCATGGTGGTTGACGCGGTACCGGCGAATGATCCGTCTGCGCGGAAGGCGACCACCGATCCGGAGCTCACGGGCTGTGCGGGCACCCCAGCCGAGGTCAGCACCCCGGAGATGGACGCGGTGTCGGCCGCACTTGCGATGGATGCCACACCGCTCAGACTGATCGACGATGCCACCAGCAGTGTGACTGCGACACCGACGAGTCGCTTCAGCCGGTGCCCGGACGTGGCCCGGTGAGGTCGAGCGGGCAGCGAGGAATGAGGATGATTGCGCATCGGGTCGCACCTTTGAAAGAGCCGGAAAGAGGGCGAGCCCAGGCACTCTCATGACGATTGCGACGGTTTCACCAGACGCTGAAATCTCGTCGTTTGTGAATACTAGGTGAGCCGACCTGCTTCGCGCAATGAATATTGCTCGCTACATTTCGGGGCTGTTCTCGGGGGAGACAATCCCGCTCTGATCGCGGGTAGGACCTCAGCCGAGTCGAGCCCAGAGGAAGCGATGAGCGCCGAGCGTGATCCCGCCCGAAAACGTCAGCACGTGTCCATTCACCAGGTCGGTCGCGCGATCGGGAAGGCCCGAAAGCGTCTTCGCAGACACCTCGGCCGGCTCATCCGAGAAGTTCGCGAGCACGACCACCGTGGTGTCGGGGCCGGGCCGCTGGTAGCCGAGAACCGAGGGGTTGTTGGTGTGGAACGGCACCAGCCGTCCACCGGCGAATTCACTGGTACAGCTGCGCACCTCGATGAGCAGGCGGAGCGTCTGGTAGATGCGTCCGGCATCCGTCGTCGGGTCGGCGCGGGTGGCGTACGAGGCCGCCGGGTAGGGCGGTCGACCGACCCAGCGGCTGTCGTTTGCGTGAGCCGGCACCTCGAGATACCCGTAGTCATTGAGCTGCCCCACCTCGTCACCGAGATAGAGCAGTGGGATACCTCCGGTGCTCAGGATGATCGAGTGCGCGAGCAGGATGCGATCAATCGCCCCGGCATCGCGGGCTTCCACTCCGGCAAGGGAGGCGGTCGTGCCCGAGACGCGGCAGTCGCCAGTGCGCGGGTTGTCCTGGAATGGAACCCCTCGGGCGAAGCTGCCCTCGAATCGGTTGACATAGAAGGAGTTGAGGAAGCGGCGGTGATCGAAGCCGTCGATGCCGAGCTCCGCGGCATCCTCGTCGGCGAAGGTCCAGCCGATGTCATCGTGGCTGCGAACGTAGTTGACCCAGGCCGTGCCGGGTGCGATGGCGTGTCGGCGCTCGATGGCCTGGGAGAGCAACCCGACGTCGCGGGTGGCGAGCGAGTTCCAGATGAGCGCCATCTGCAGGGGGTTGTAGCTCAGCTGGCACTCCTGGCGCCCGAGGTATTGCGCAACCTGGTCGGGATGCACGATCGCCTCCGACTTGAAGAGCACGGAGGACGCGGCGATGCGGCACACCGCGTTGAAGGCCTGGATCAGCAGGTGCGCCTCCGGCAGGTTCTCGCTCAAGGTACCGAGCTGTTTCCAGATGAAGGCGACGGCATCCATCCGCAGAACGTTCACCCCGAGGTTGGCGAGAAACAGCATTTCTTTTGCCATCGCGCGGAAGACGGCGGGATTTCGATAGTTGAGATCCCACTGGAACGAGTGGAACGTGGCCCAGACCCAGCGGCCGTCGGGCAGGGGAACGAACGAGCCGGTATGGTCGTCCGGGAAGATCTCCCGCACTGTGCGCTCGAATTGGTCGGGCATCGTGCGGTCGGGGTAGATCCAGTAGAACGCTTCGTGCTCCGGGTCACCGGCGAGTGCCTTGCGTGCCCACTCGTGCTCGTTGGAGGTGTGGTTGAAGATGAAGTCCAGCACAAGGGAGATGCCGTTTGCTCGCAGCGCGGCGGCTAGGGCGGTGAGCTCTGGCATGGTGCCAAGGCTCGGACTGACGGCGCGATAGCTCGACACCGCATACCCGCCGTCGGAGTTCTCCTCCGGCGCGAGGAACAGCGGCATGAGGTGCAGGTAGGTGAGCCCGAGCTCGCGGAAGTAGGGGATGCGGGAGCGAAGGCCGGTGAGATCGCCGGCGTAGAGGTCCACATAGCAGACGCCCCCGAGCATCCGGTTCGACTGGAACCAGTCCGGCAGTGCCGCGCGACGGGAGTCAAGGTCTCGCAGATCGGCCGGGCGGTGCTGCCAGGATTCCGCGCAGTCGACGGCGAGGCGGGCAAGTTCTTCGTGTGCCCCCAGGCCATCCCCGTAGATACGCTCGAAGAGCGCCTCGAGCCGCGGGAACTCCGCATCGAACCGCCGACGGAACGATCCCCATTCGAGCTCCGAGGTCGTGTCCCGACGGGAGGCGGCTACGCGGTCTCGGATGGGAAGCGCCGTAGCTTCCTCCCGTTCGTTGATAGGGAGCACGGCGTTAAGTGTAGTTAGAGCGATGCGGAGACCGTGAACAGCGCGTCCGTCTTCTCGCGAATCTCTTCGAGGGTTACTCCCGGCGCGATCGATACCAGGGTGAGTCCTTCGGCGGCGACGTCGAATACCGCGAGGTCGGTCACGATGCGATCGACGACGCCAACGCCCGTGAGCGGAAGCGTGCAGGATGTCACGATCTTCGGCGACCCGTCTTTGGCAGTGTGCTCGGTGAGCACCACGACGCGTGGCGTGCCTGCGACGAGGTCCATCGCCCCACCCATGCCTTTCACCACTTTGCCCGGCACCGACCAGTTGGCCAGGTCGCCGGTGGCGGAGACCTGCATCGCACCGAGGATCGCCACCTGCACGTGTCCACCGCGGATCATGCCGAACGAGGTTGCGGAATCGAAGAAGCTACCGCCCGGCAGGATCGTGACGGTCTGCTTTCCGGCATTGATGAGGTCGGCATCCTCTTCGCCCTCGAACGGGAACGGACCCATGCCGAGCAGTCCGTTCTCGCTCTGCAGGGTCACGCGCACGCCCTCCGGGACGTGGTTGGCCACCAGGGTGGGGATGCCGATACCGAGGTTCACATAGTCGCCGTCTCGCAACTCGGTCGCGGCGATCGTGGCCATCTCATCCCGCGTCCAACTCATGCGCCGACCTCCGTTGCCGTTGCCGGGCCCGGACGTTTCCGCACCGTGCGTTGTTCGATATCTTTCGGACGATGTGTCGCCAGCACCACGCGCTGCACGTAGACGCCGGGGGTGATCACGAGATCGGGGTCGATGTCGCCGATACCCACGATGGATTCTGCTTCGACCACGGTGAGCCTTCCGGCCGTTGCCACCACCGGGTTGAAGTTGCGGGCCGTGTGCCGATAGACCAGATTTCCCTCGGTATCAGAGAGGTGGGCGCGCACGAGGGCGATATCTGCGACGATGCCGCGCTCGCGAATGTGCATGTGGCCGTCGAAGGTCTCGTGGTCCTTTCCCTCGGCCACCGGGGTGCCGACTCCGGTACGCGTGTAGAAGGCCGGGATGCCAGCCCCGCCGGCTCGCAGGCGCTCTGCGAGGGTGCCCTGCGGCGTGAATTCCACCTCGAGTTCGCCGGCGAGGTAGAGCTCGGCGAAGAGCCTGTTCTCACCCACGTAGGAGGCGATCACTTTGGCAACCTGGTGGCTCTCGAGCAGCAGCCCGAGTGCCTTGCCATCGACCCCCATGTTGTTCGAGATGATGGTGAGATCGCAAGCTCCGGAATCGCGTACCGCCTCGATCAGGTCGACCGGCACCCCGCTGAGGCCGAAGCCGCCGACGGCGATGGTCATGCCGTCGCTGAGGGCTCCGGCGAGGGCCTCCGCCGCGCTACCGTGCACTTTCGACATGGGGTCCTCTCCATCGAGGCGGGCTGCCAGCACCCCGATTACAGTACCGAAAATCGGGCACCGGAAAGGCAGCACCGATAAGCCCACACCTGTTGGAGACTATGGAGCGCGGCGATCGACTGTCAAGTCACGGCAATCGGTGCAGATTCGCACACACGAACTGCGAAAAGAGCCGTTGACCCCATTATTGAGTGCAGGAATACTCATTAGGTCTGGGTCTGGGCCCCACAGGTCCGTCACGTGGCACCGCTGCCAGGACAGCAGCCAGGAAAGGTTACTGATGAACGACTCGACCATGCCTCTCACTACTCCCGTCGAAGCCGGCTCCCTGGCCGGACTGCGGGCGCTGGTCACGGGGGGAGCGAGCGGTATCGGAGCCGCCGCATCCCGGGCGCTCGCCGCGCGCGGCGCTCACGTGGTGGTCGCGGACGTCGACGGCGGCGCGGCCGAATTGGTCGCCGACGAGATCGGCGGCTCGGCGTGGACGGTCGACCTGCTCGATGCCGACGCCCTCATCGACGCGACGCTTGCGGCGCCCCTCGACGGGGTGGACATCCTGGTGAACAACGCCGGCATCCAGAGAGTGAGCCCGATCGAGGAGTTCGACCCGGCCGACTTTCGCCGCATCCTCGCCCTCATGCTCGAGGCGCCGTTCCTGCTGATTCGCGCCGCGCTTCCCGGCATGTACGAGCGTGGGTTCGGTCGCATCATCAACGTGTCATCGGTGCACGGCATCCGCGCCTCCGCCTTCAAGAGCGCCTACGTCTCCGCCAAACACGGCCTCGAGGGGCTGTCGAAGGTGACCGCGCTCGAGGGGGGAGAGCACGGGGTCACCAGTAACTGTGTGGCGCCCGGATATGTACGAACACCGCTGGTGGAGAAGCAGCTCGTGGAGCAGTCGGCGGTGCACGGCATCCCCGAATCGGAGGTTTTGAGCCGCATCATGCTCACCGAGAGCGCTATCAAGCGACTCGTGGAGCCGGAAGAGGTCGCATCCCTCATCGCCTGGCTCGCTTCGCGCGAGGCGGCGATGGTCACGGGTGCCAGCTACACGATGGACGGCGGATGGTCGGCCCGCTGAGCTCCCTCCCTCAGCGACTCAGGAGGCCAAGCAGCGCGGCCTCAGCGGCGGCTGTCCGGTCCCGAAGTGCATCGGCCACAGCGGCGACCGCGGGTTGCCGCAGGGACTCGCTGCGCAACACCATCCAGTAGGGCAGCTTCTCCGCGAATTCCTCGGGGAGCAACCTCACCAGGTCGGCATGGCGGTCGGCCATGAAGCACGGCAGGAAGCCGATGCCGGAACCGGCGCGGGTTGCTTCCACGTGCACGAACACGTTGGTCGAGCTGATCGAGTCCCGCATGGTCGGCACGAGTCGGCGCGGAGCATCCAGGTCATCCACCTGCAACATCGAGTCGATGAAGTAGACCAGTGGATGCGTCGTCAGCTCCGCGGCATCCGCTGGCGACCCGAATTGGGCGAGATAGTCGCGCGAGGCGTACATGCCGAGCACGTACTCACCGAGCTTCACCGCTTCGGCCCGGTGCACCTGCGGGGCGCCCACCACCACCTCGATGTCGAGGCTGGAGCGATGCTGCATCGCGCGACGCGTCACCGTGAGGATCTCCACGCTCAGATTCGGATGCTGGCGCTGCAGCGCCGTGATGGCCGGAGTGGCGATGTAGGCACTGAATCCGTCGGTGGCTGACATTCGCACCACCCCGCTGAGCTGGCGGGCATCGCCTCCGGTGCTGCCGAGCGCCGCGATCGCCGATTCCACCTCTTCGGCGGCCAGTACGGCCCGACGGCCAAGCTCGGTCAGCTCCCAGCCACCCACCGTGCGCGAGAGCACCCGGCCGGCGAGCATCGTCTCCAGCGCAGCGATGCGGCGCGAGACCGTGGTGTGGTTCAGACCGAGGCTCTCAGCGGCGGAGGTGAACCGACCGGTGCGGGAGACAGCGAGCAGCACGAGGAGGTCGTCGGGGTTGGCGGCGGAGGATGTCGGGGCAGAGTCCAGCACATCTGCAAGTATGCACATGAAATGTACGCAACTGGCCATGGAGGCCCAGCGGCGCGACGAGCCGCTCGGTAAGCTCGCTGCCACGGAACGACCCGAGCCGGGCACAGACGCTCAGGCGAAGATTCGGAAGTCCAGCAGCTTGTACAGCGCGGTCAGCACGGCGAGGAGCGGCGCGAGAAGGCGAAGCAGGTAGGTGATCACAGGCACGTGCAGGAAGTCACCGAAGGCGAACAGCGCGATGCCGATGAGGGCAAGGATCACGGCGGCGAGGAGTCCCTTAGAGGACTTGAGGAACGGGGCGGCGAACCCCACCGCCACGGCAAGAATGCCGACGTCAACGAGGAAAGCTCCGGTCTCGGCGTTGGGGGCGAGGTGGGACACCGACCAGAGGGTGATTCCGATGGCCCAGCCGAGCACGAAGACCAGGCCGGCAATTGGCTTGGGGAGACTGCGTGATGCGGGCATGGGAATCGCTCCTTCTCGTAGCAGCCGACCAGCCGACTTGCCGGGATGAGCTTATCGTCTGGGCGTTGGCACCTTCGCGAGGTTGAGGCTGGCGCAGGACGCGAGTTCCACGAGTGCAGGTCGTCGACTTCGCCCAGAGGTCGTCAGGCCAGCGCCGCGATCATCCGGTCGTGGAGCAGCCCGTTGGTGGCGAGGGCAGAACCGTGCCACGGCCCGTCCTCGCCGTCGACCGAGGTGAAGGCGCCTCCGGCCTCCTGCACGATCGGCACGAGTGCGGCCATGTCGTAGACCTGCAGGTCATACTCGCCCGAGGCCTCGAGCAGGCCCTCGGCGACCATCATGTACGGCCACATGTCGCCGTAGTCGCGGGTGCGCCATACCTTGCGCGTGAGGTCGAGAAGCTGCGGCAGCTTGCCCGCATTCTCCCACCGGGTCAGTCCGCTCAGGCTGATCGAGGCATCCGCCAGCTCTGACACCTGTGACACGTGGATGCGGCGGGCCTGTTCGGAGTTCGGCGAACCGAGTCGCTCGTTGACGAAGGCCCCCTGCCCGGTCGCGCCCCACCAGCGGGTGCCGAGGGCCGGTGCACTCACCACTCCGAGTACGGGAACCCTGTCGATCGCCAGGGAGATGAGCGTCGCCCAGATCGGCACCCCGCGCACATAGTTCTTGGTGCCGTCGATCGGGTCGATGATCCACTGCCGGGAGTCGCCCTCGGCTCCCGGCTCGACGCCGAACTCCTCGCCGCGCACGGAGTCACCCGCTCGACTGTCGGCGATCGCCGCGCGCAGGGCGGTCTCGACCGCCCGGTCGGCATCCGATACCGGGGTCATGTCCGGCTTCGTGGTGACCACCAGGTCGACGGAGCGGAAGCGGTCCATCGAGATGGCATCCGCCATGTCCGCGAGTTGACGTGCGAAGGACAGGTCGGACTGCAGACTGTATCGGGTCACGAGACCAAGGTTAGGTGAGTGAGGCGAGGAGGCGCTGGAACGAGTCCAGCCGCAGCTCTCCCGATTCGCCGAGTTCGCCGGCGGCCACCCGTTCGTTCATCGCGCAGTCCGGAGCATCGGGCAGATGGGTGCAGCCCCGCGGACAGTCCTCGGCGATCGCCGCGAGGTCGGTGAATGCTCGCAGGATGTTCTCGGTGTTCACATGCCCGAGACCGAAGGATCGCACGCCCGGAGTGTCGACAACCCAGCCGCTACCCACCCGGTAGGAGATGGTGGACGACGAGGTGTGCCTGCCGCGCCCGGTGACGCTGTTGACCCGGCCGATGGCCCGGTTCGCATCGGGCACGAGTGCGTTGACGAGCGTGGACTTGCCGACGCCGGAATGGCCGACCGCGACGGTCGTATGGCCCTCGAGGAGTGCAGCGATCTCGGCCGTCGGCATCGCTCCAACTCCGCTTCGCACGACCGTGATGTCGAGCCCGTCGAAGTTCGCGAGAAAATCGGTGGGATCGGCCAGGTCGGTCTTGGTGATGCAGAGGATCGGCGTGAGTCCGGCGTCGAAGGCCGCAACAAGGTAGCGGTCAACCAGTCGCGGGCGGGGCTCCGGATTCGCCGCTGCCACGACGATGAGCATCTGGTCGGCGTTCGCGACGATGATGCGCTCCACTTCGTCCGAGTCGTCCGCGCTGCGCCGCAGAACCGTCGTGCGCGG
>JBBRDX010000057.1:0-16011 GCA_038203515.1 Actinomycetales bacterium
GCGCTCCTCAGAGACAGTCCTGTAATCGGCCCCGCAGACCGCGTCCGCGTCAGCGGATAGCAGCGTGTTGATGAAGGTGGTGAGCATGTCCCGAAGTAAATCCGGGGATGCCTGTTCGAGGTGTTCGTGAAGAAAGCGGGCCGGGTCGATACTGGGTGCGACGGTCATCGTCGTAGTTCCTTTCGAGACGGATTTAGCGGTTCTCTCGAAGGATCACGCGGTGACCGTCGCCGTCTGTGTCGACACGCTCACCGGGATCCGATACACCACGTTAAAGGACGCAACCAGTATCAGTTCAGGGCCGCGACGCGGCTCGATCGCCGAGCAGCTCCGCTGCGCGGCTCCCCACGCCCATGCGCTTGCTGACTTGAAGAAGCATGAGTGTTCATGGCCGGCGCACCGCCCGCTCACTGCCGCTTATTGGCGCGGAGCGCTGCCTCGAATGCGAGAGTCACTTTTCGGTGACGAGGGCGAGGCGGAGGGCGGCGTCGACAAGTGCGCTGCGTGACGGGGCGCCGACGCGTTTTCCCAGGTCTTCCAGGTTGGTCTTCTGCGCTTGAGTGAGACGGAAGTTCAGCTGGGTGGTGGCACCACTCCCCCGCGGGCGTCGCTGGCGTCCGATCAGCAGCGAATCGCCGGCGTCGGGTGTTACTGGGCGGAAGTGTTGCGTGAGTTCGTCGATGGTCACTATTGCCAGGGCCTCGACGAGAAGTTGATCGTAGCTTTTGTCGGGCTCGCTGGGTGCGATACCTGTTCGTCGAGCGACTCGAACTGCGGCGTAGACCTCGCGCTCGAGGTAGGCGACGACGTTGGAAACCTCGTCACCGGTCGGGACGGTCGTTCTAACAGTGCGGGCCGATGTCTCCCGTTTGATGGTTTTGGCGGATGTGACTGCTTCGGCAGGAACGGGAGTCTTGTCCGAGGCGGCCGGTGGCGGTACCTGAATGGGGCGCGGTGCAAGTAATCCGCTCAGGCCGGATGCCCGGTCGTGTGTGCCGCCGCTGAATGCTGCGCCGAGCTTGGGGCGTTCCACGTTATTGCTCACGCGGATACCCCCACTTCGGATTCGATTTCGGATAGTCGCACTAGGAGCTCGCGGGTTAGCGCTTCATAGTCTTCTGCGAGGCCGCTGGATTTGCTGGCGTAGAGACTTTGATCCCGGTTAGCGGCGATGAAAGCTTTGCGTTCGTCGGCTTTGACGATCGCGGTGGCCGCGCGGAGTGCAGCGAGTCGTTCGCGTTTGTCGGCGACGCCGGCTTGCTCGAGCTCGTGCACGAGCAAGCCGCGGCGTCGGGCGTCTGCTGCGGCGCTTTCGAGGTAGCGGATTCGGGTGTTGAAGACGGGTGCGTGTCCCTCAAGGATGCTGGTTAGGGCTTCGCGTACGTCTCGCTCGAGGCGTGTGGTGCGTTGTGCGATGGCAAATAGCACCACGCCGGCCAAGCGCAGGTTGGGGTTGCGACCACGGACAGCGACGAAACGTTCCGCGATTCGCGTGACGCCATCGATACTTGCCTCGTCCATCCGCGTGGGGATAATGACCGCGCTCGAGATGGTGAGAGCTGCTTCGACAATCACTCGGTCGCCGGGTGGAGTGTCGATCATGATGAGGTCGTAGTCGCCGGCGATTGCGCCGAGCTTGGATTCCAATGCGGTGGCCAGATCGTCACCGGTCCCTCTCTGTATGCGGGAGGCGAACACTGACGCAAGGTCCCCCGTGGCCGGTCCCCCAGGGACGACGTCGAGGCCGGGGCGGACGTCGGTCATTCGGGGAAGAGGCGCGGTGCTGACTAGTGACGCGAACAGCTCGTCGCCGCTGTTCGGTGCGAATCCGAGGTCTCGGGCCACGTTGCCCTGCTGGTCCAGGTCGACGATGCATGCGCGGAAACCGCCGGCTGCGGCCAAGCCGGCGATGTTGGTGGCGAGAGAGGTCTTCCCGACCCCGCCTTTTCCCTGGGCTACGGCGACTGCTCGAATGATTGGCATGGGTACCCTTTCAAAGTTCCGGCCTTACAACTCATTGTGCAGCGATATACGTGCATCGTTGTGCAAAACGCGCCGTGATTTACTTTGCATTACGTCACACCTATCTTATCGCGATTTGCATTGCTAGGTCTATAGCTTAGCTTTTTGCTTGTTTTATTGCATAACTTATTGCACTAAGAGGATTACCGTACGTCCCGGCAGAATATCTTGGGCCGGACAAGAACCCCTAGGGTGTGGCACTGTAAGTGGCTGAGGGGAGAGCCTGAGGGCGCGGGTAGTGCGTTCAGCCGGGGCCGGGGGGAGTGCGAGGGGGAGTGGAGGACCCCTCGCCGGCGTGACGCCGGCGGAGCGCGCGTGCGTCCTGGCTTCGTGTCGGGAGGCCAGGACGCTCGATGTGCCGGAGCGGGTTGCGGCAGGCTACTGTGCGGGGCAGTGGTCGGTGATGGCGTCGAGGATTGTGCGCACTGTCGCGAGTACGCGGGTCGCGGTTGCCTTCACCGTCTCGACGTCGCCTTTGGACCATCCGGCGATGTAGCCAATACTTTTGCTGCTGGTGTCGAGTCCGAGCACACCCGCGGTGATGTAGGCCACTGACTCGGCTTCGGTTTCGTAGATCCCGCGGTGTTGGTGGTAGTCGTCGGCGTCGCCGTGCATGAGGGCGTGGCCCGTTTCGTGGAGCAAGGTCGCTGCCGCCTGTGCGGGCTGCAGCTCGTCGTGGATAGTGATTCGTCGGCTGCTGTGCTGGGTGAATCCGTTGGCATCCCCGGTGGACGCGCGTTCGATGCTCCATCCCTGTTCGATCAGCCACGCAGCAGCGGCGTCGTAGATTCCAGCGTCGTCACCGCCGGTGAGCCGCGGTGCGAGCTCGGGAACCTCATCCCCGTCGGTCGAGTCAGTTTGGCTGACGTCAAACACGCTAAGAATCGGGAAGTACGCGCGCCGTTCCTCCTCGCCGGTGTCAGCGTCGTCGCTGGTGTCGGGGCGTTTGGTGGCGAATCCGAATATTTTTACGGAACGCTCGCCTTTGCGAACTTGTCGGCCGCGCTGTTGCCATTGGCGAAATCCTGCGACGCGGGTCGCGTCGGGGCACTGGGACAGGATCAGCAGCACGTTGCTCAGACTGTAGTGGTGGAAACCGGTGGCGATGGCCAGGAACCGCGCCCATCCTTCTGTGCTGGTGAGTTGCTCCAGTTGGGAGCTGATCGACGCGTGCAGCTGGTCTGCTTCGTTGCGGCGTTCCTCAGCGCTTTTGCGGGTCGTGATAGTGGTGGTGGTCATGATGTTTCCCCTCGTCGTTTCTTTGGCCTTTCCGGCATAGAGATCGTTTGGGAGCGGCAGGCGCGTGAGTGCTGGTTCGAGCGGTTGCTAAGTGGAGGGCGCAGCCCGAAGTCTGCAAATAGTGAGTGGCCGGGCACGGTAGCGCCGGAAGCGAACTACGGTCGTCAAGTCGGACAGGCCAATAGGCCAGGAACAAGAAAGGGCCGGCCTCCGTGCCGGCTCCTTTCTGGCAGTTAACACGCCGCCGAGCAGGCGGCTCCGATTCCCGGGGTGGTGGTCCCCGGCGTAGTGCCGGGGGCCACCATTCACTAACCCCCAAGTCGGTGTTCTCCAAGTCGTTACTTTCTGGCGTGGCTTGTTCGGTGCTGCCGGTGCTGATTTGCTCGACCTCGGAGAGTGGGTAGCCGCATGCGGCAATTTGGGTGAAGTGGGCGAGCGCGTCTCGTCCGGGGTTCCGCCAGGTGTGGCGTCCGGTGCTTTCTTCGTATCCGCTGATTACGACGGCGAGGGTGACGTATCCGGCCTTTCCGGGTTGGTGTGCGGCGAGAGTGTCGAGCGGGCTTGCCGACCAGTAGGACTCTGGCGCATCGAGACTTTGCAGCGAGGCTGCACGCCGGTTGCCGTGGCCGATCGCGGTCGCGATGGTGTTGCGGTGTGCGGTTAGTGCGAGGGCGATGAACGCCGCGGTGTCCTTGGGGAGGGTTTTGCGCGAGAGGAACGAGGCCAGCCATTGGCGACGTACGACCTCGGCAGAGTCCCACGCTTTGTTGTTGGCGATCAGGGTCTTGCGCTCGTCCTTCTGCTTGTCGGTCATCGGTCCGGATGTGCCGCTGACGGTGGCTTTCTTGAACCCGTGCAACTTCGGGTCGACCACGAAGTGCGCCACGTCGATACCGTCGCCGTAGTAGGAGCGCACGTGCGCGAACTTCGGGGTGACCTCCTGCAGGTGTTCGGCGGTGACCGGGTCGCCTTCGGCGGTGAGCAGGTCGCGGATGTTGATGTGCTCTTTGTTGTAATACGACTCGGGCCGGGATTCGAGGATGGTGTAACCGGCCTCGGTGAGCGTGCTCTGTTCGGCGGCGATCGCCTGGTTGCGAATGTGGTTGTCGCGTTGGCGTTGCAGTTCGTGGGCGAACTGGTCGGGGGAGTCCTCGGCATAGTGAACGAGCCGCGACACCGCTTCTGTGTCGTCTTCGAACTCGATCGGGGCGGCCGCTTGATCGAGGGTCACTTCGTGCGTGCCTGCGATGTGATTGGCGAACTCGTTCTTGGCGACCTTGATGCCCGCTTCAACGTCGGCTTTTTTCACTCCGGTGTTTTTTGCGATCTGCGGGACTGATAGTCCTTCGAACGTTAACTGCTGGAAGACTGCGGCGCGCTCCGGTTCGGTGAGGTCGGCGCGGTGTTCGTTTTCTGCGAACTGTTCCATGAGCCGGGTCACAGCAGTGTCGTCGGCTTTGACGATGTAGGCGGGGATGGTGGCAAGTCCGGCTTCGCGGTAAGCGAGGACGCGGCGTTGGCCCATGCGCACGTAAACGGTGCCGTCTGCCGTGCGTCGGCAGACGACTGGCTCCAGGACTCCGAATTCGCGGATGCTGGCCACCAGGGCTGCGTCGACGGTGACGATCGTTCGTACGTTTGTCTCGACCTCGATGGTGGTGGGGTCGATGTGCTCGATGGTTCCGAATGTGGTGGGGTCTGTCATGGTTTTTGTCTCCTTGATCGACTGTTTTTGTTGCCCGTCCGGCATAGAGATCGTGTGCGAGTGGAGGTCGCGTGAGTGCCTGGTCGTGGAATACCGGACTGAGCGTCAGCGAGGGAGGATATGCCGCGAAAGCCGCGCACGGTAGCGGCCGGAGCGAGCTACGGTCGACGAGCCGAAAGGGCAACTAGAAGCGCTTTTCACCGCACCGCCAACGGCGGATCCGTTGTCGCGCCGGGTGAGGCGCGGGACAGAAGCGGCGAGGTCGGCCCCGAAAAGGGCCGGCCTCGCTCGTGTTACAGTTCGGCGGCCTCTTCGGCGGTGGTGATGAGAGTTGCGCGGTGTTCTCGGATGAGGCGATGTGTTCCGGCGGATGCTGCGCTGGTGACAGGGCCGGGGACTGCTCCGATGGGTCGGCCGAGCGCGGCGGCGTGGCCTGCGGTGTTCAGCGATCCGGAGCGCCATCCTGCCTCGGTGATGATTACGGCGGTGCTATTGGCGGCGATTAGCCGGTTACGCATCAGGAATCGCCATTTGGTGGGTGCGGTGCCGCAGGGGACTTCGGATACGACGGCGCCTGCCTCCACGATGCGGTTGAGGAGTGCGTCGTGTCCTGCCGGGTAGAGGCGGTCGACCCCTCCGGCGAGGTAGGCGATCGTGCGTCCGTGGGAGGCGAGAGCGGCACGGTGGGCCATGCCGTCGATGCCGTATGCGGCACCGGAGGCGATCGTGTGTCCGCGCTCGACAAGTCCGGCAGCTATTTCCATGGTGATGTGTTCCCCGTAGCCGGTAGCGGCTCGCGCTCCAACGATCGCGGTCGTCTTGGCATCGGTCAGAATCTCGCTGTTACCTCTCACCCACAGAGCGAACGGGGCATTGTCTCCAAGGTCGGTCATCCGGGTGGGCCAGTGTGGGTGCTCGGGGGTGATGAGTGTCGCCCCGAATCGGGCTGCTGCACGGAACGCCTGTTCGATACCTCCGATGCTGAACTGGGGGAGTGCGCGTACCCGCAGCTGCTCGGGGGCTGATCCATCACCACGGTCGAGAATTGCGCTCACTGTTTCGGCGGCGCCGATTGCGGCGATGAGCTTTCCGGCCTCGAAGTCTCCCGGTTCAAGCACGCTGGAGAGGATGACGCGCGCGATTTGGTCGACGGTCAGGGCGTGGTGCTGCTGGTGGATACTCTCCAGTGCGGTGGTCGTGGCGGTCATGATTTTCTCCTTGATCGACTGTGTTTTTTGCCTTTCCGGCAACAGAGATCGTGTGCGAGTGGACGACCAGGAGTGCCTGTAGGGAGCGGTTGCTAAGCGCAGGCGCAGCCGGAGTCTGCAAATAGCGACCGGAGGGCACGCAGGGTCGGGAGCGAGCTACGGTCGTCGAACCGGAAAGGGCAACCAAACAGGGTGTGGGCGCTGGCCCGCGTGCGGGTTCCGAATTAGGCCGCGTGAGCGGCACCGTAGATAACGGCGGTGGTTGGGATTGCGGAGCATCATTTGCAGTACAGAGCAGGCCCCTGGACGCAGGCCTGTTACTTAGTTGATGTTGATGAAGGAGGCGATGTGCTCGCGTAGGTAGTCGCGTAGTTCGGGGACGAAGAAGTCGACTTTGCCGTGGCCGGTAGCGGTGATCATCCCGGCGTCGATGAGTCGTTGCCGGTATACCGAGGTGTAGCTGACTCCGCGTGCCATTCTGTGGGCGATGTCGGAGACTTTCGCTGGTCCATCGTCTTCGGCCATTTTGAGCAGGAATGTTTTATCGACTGCTGACAGGCCTGTGAGCGCCGGTTCCAGGACAGTGGTGCCAAGCCGTGCTCGAGCGACAGCGATGCCGCGTTCGACGACTTTGTCGGTGACGGGGCCTGCCTGCATGAGTCGCCAAATATGGTAACCGACGAGTTGGATTAGGAATGGGTAGCCGCGGGTGGCGTCGGCGGCACGAATGAGTTGGTTTTCGGTGATGGGCACGTCGGTGTCATCGAAGGTGGTGGCGAATGCTTCTTGCACGGCGGCGATGGGAACTGAGCCGAGTTTGATCGGGTCGGCACGGCGTAGGAACGTGGCGACGTTCTCGTTGAGGAGATCTTCGACTGCTCGCGGGATGCCGGCGACCATCATCGCTATCGGTAGTTCTTCTCGAATCTGGTGCTGGGTGATGGCGGCCAGCTCGAGGAGGTGGTCTCGGTTGATGGCGTGGATTTCGTCAATGGTGATCAGCAGCCCGGTGCCGTGTGAGTGCAGCAGGGCGGTCAGTGCTGTGACCGTTTCTCGCAGAGATTGCCCGTCACGTGGCGGCAGTTCGCTGCTGACACCCCATCCGGCAATGTTCACTGCCGAAATGCGTCGTCCTGCCGGGCCGGCACCGAGTTCGTGGAGGTGGTGTTGCAAAGTTGGTCCGAATCGGTCCAGGAGCCCCCCGGTCGCGGTTTCTGAGATCACCACCCAACCATGTTTTCGCGCCAGCGTTTCGGCCTCGGTCAGAAGGACTGTTTTGCCGGTTCCGCGTTGACCAGTAATCCTGGTGAGAAGGCCCGGCGCCCCGGGGCCGTCCTCGAGGCCCTCAGTGAAGGTGTCGAGGGCGTGTTCTCGACCCACCAAGAGCGGTGGGGTGGCTCCCGCGCTGGGTTTGAACGGATTCGGCACCACTCCTCCTTTGTTTCCTTTATAGTTTTTATACTTTTTGTGGTGGTTAGAAGTCAACCACAGCACACAGCCCGCGATTGGCGAACCTCAGCTCGCGTCAAATTCCATCCGGTGAACTCTGACTTAGGCCGCGGCGGCAACAGTGAGCTTTTCAGTGCGGAGGATCCCCCCGGCGACTAGCGACGCGGCCGCTCGATGATCAAACCCGCCCTGGGACGCTCGGGGGTAGCGGGGGTAGTCGGGTCGATCGTTTTGAGCGAACAGGGTGACACCGGTGGGGGCTCGCCTTCCGCGGCGGCGTTTGTGTCGCTGTCGCATCCAGGTCAGTTCCGCGTTCCACCATGCCCACGTGCCGCGCTCAACGTCATAACGGCCTATCCGCGCCTCAAGGTAGCCAGCTGTGCCAAGCTCCAGGGCCACCTGGTCAAGATGGTTGGCTGTAGGTCGGGTCCATCCGGTTGGTGTTCGTGAGCTGAGACGGTGCCACGCCAGACGACGAAGGCAACGGCGTACCAGAGTGAGCGAGATTCCGCTGAGGGTACTCAACTCTGCGGGGGAGTGGGGAACGTCAGGCGCGAGGACAGCGTAAATGCGTCCTGCTGTTCGTCCTAGAGAGTGCGGGGCGGCGAACGTGTCGTGGGCGAGTTGCTGTAAAGAATCCGCCAGCCGGTTGAGCCACCAGGTACGAGCATCGCTGCCAGCGGTCGGGGAGGGGCGCGTGGCCGCTTGTGACCACTTAAGGTCCAATGCTTCTGTGGAGAATCGGTGGGATAGTCGGTAGGTGGCCCCGTGTACGCCTTCGGCAGCATCGATCCGCACCAGCCAGACGCTTTCGGGGTCCTGCGGCTGCCCGGTGTTGTTGGGGTGTTCGGTGTTGTTGGGGTGTTCCGTGTTGTTGGGGTGTTCGGGGGTGCTGAGGGCGATGAGGGCGAGACGGCAGGCTTCACGGCCGTAGCCGGTGTCTCGGGCGAGACGGCGGACGTCGACCTCGACGACGTGGCGTGCGGCTTGGACGCTGTAGAGGGCTACTGCGCGCAGCACCGCACGGTGGCTGTACCGGCCGCGGGCGCTGCGGGCGGGACGGGAGAGCCCGTCGAGGCCCCACCGGCCGGGCATAGCGTCCGCCCGGGCTTCGGCCGCCCGAACGGCGCCGGTGACAGCCATCGCGCGGGCTTGGAAGTCTTCGTCCTGGGTGTCGCCGGCGATCGGGTTCGCGGCGACGTAATAGACCATGCGTGCCCAGTCGGCCGCCAGACGTCGCCGTGCGACGCTGATCGGCACGGGTACCCGTCCGGTCGCGCCCGGACGGCTGCGGGCGTGTTCCAGTGCGGGGGAATGCTCCAGCAGGACAGCGACATCGGCGTAACGCCAGCGGGCGCGGGCAAGACCGGCAAGGACAGCAGCTTGGGTGGTGGAACTGTCGTCGGCTGCGGCCGTGGCATCAGCGAGTAGGGTGCGGATTCGGGCGCTGGGATCTCGGCGCCGCCCGACAAGGTAGGGGTGTCCGGCATCGTCGCGGTCCATTCCGCGCACAATGCTGACCGGGGCGGTCGGGATCTCGGCGCCGGTTTCGACCAGGAACTGGCGCAGGAGTGCGAGTTCGTCGATCGTTGTGCTGGCGCGCTGCAGCGTGGCAACTGTTCCGCGGTCAATGGTGGAGCTGCCGCCATGGCGGTGTGGTGCCCCAGGGGGGCGCACACATCCGGTGTCAGGGTTGCTGAGCGGGCTCTTATCAAGGGAGGGCAGGAGGCTGCCGGCCAGGTCCGCAAGCTCGCGGACGAGTTGCGGATCGGTGGCCTCATCCAGTGCAACCCAAACGTGTCGGCCGCTAGAGGGTCCGGACACGGTGACCAGGTGCTCAATGTTCAGCTCGTCAAGCCAGAGGGCAAGCCTGCCGGCGTCGTGGGCGGCGTTGCCTTTGCTGGCGTCGAGGTCGAAACAGAGGTATCGGTAGCCGCGACCGTCGGCTAAGTACATTGCCCACGGCCCGGTCGGGCGGTCGCCGTTGACTACCGCGGTGCTCGAGTAGGCGTTGCTAAATCCGTGGTCCAGCTCGGCCGTGGCGATGCGCACGCGATCGCGGGGACTGAGTTCGCGTGTGAGCGCCCAAGACTCTTCTGGGGTCGGCGACACAGCTGCAGGAAAATCACCCTGCGTTCGCTGTCGCCCAACATGTGTGTGGGTTACTATCGTGACATCACCCCTTCGGGGCATGGAAAGACCCTCCGGTCCTTCCGGCTTTGTTTGGAGGAGCTCAAACCTCGCGACGCCAATCACTGAGGGTTAGAGCTAAGACTTCGGGAAGGCCGCCGCGAGGCGGCCTTCTTCTTTGTTAAGCGGCTTCCGTTTTCTTCACCTCCACGCTGTTGAGCGTGAGAGAAAGCACGGGCAGGCTGCCGTGCTCTGCTTGGAGTTGAGCGACCAACAGCTCAAGGTAGAGCGAGGTTGAAAGCTTGCCGGAGGCCATTCGAGCGTTGTCGATGGCATGCTCCGCGGTGATGCTGAGATGGACCTTGCGTTCGACTGTTGTCCCTGGTGGCCGGCGGTTGCGCTTGATTCCTGCGTTGTCGCTCATCCCCATATTGTTTCGATTAAGGGGGGTGTAAACCGGATGGCGCGCCGCGTGTCGCAGGATTAGCGCGATGAATACGTGTTGTTCAAGGAACGCGCCAATGATTCGCGCAGTTCGTGCTTGTAAACCACCCACCGACCATTGACCATGTAGCCAGGTAATTGATTGTCGGTGAGCCACCGCCTGATGGTCTGCTTGGTTTTGCCAAAGAGATCCATCAGTTCGGCCATGCCGAGTTGGTCTTGGCAGTCCTGTAGAGGATCCGGGTCGATTGGTTGCCCGGCCGGCTGGTTGCGGCGGGTGGACAGCCAGGCCCTGAACTCGCTTTGGAAGACGACCCACGAACGTCCGACGAAGTGCCCGGGGATTGTGCCGTCGGTGAGTCTGCGAAGCACCGTTGCTTCGCTCAAACGAAGGATCACGGCCAGTTCGGCTAACGGAAGCGGGTCGGAGTAGTTCGACCAGTACTCGTCGTCCATCAGCACGCCTCATTGCAGCAGTTATCGCAGGCCACGCTGAGTTGCACGGCCTTTCGGTCGGGTAGGAACTGCATGGGTCATTATCCCAGCGGGTCTCAAATGTGCTCATCAGCCCCTCCGTCCGATCCGAAGTCGGCTAGTGCCACCCGGAAGGTGACGACGGTGCCAAGATGCACCAGGTCGCCGGTGCGCAATCGATAAGGCTGTCCCGACTGCAGCCCGAACTGGGCATCGCGTCGACGTGTGATCGCGGTGCCGTTGCCGGAACCCCGATCGGTGAGCATGAGCTCCTCGCCGATCCACCGAACCTCAGCGTGCACGCGGGAGACATCCCGGGTGGAGTCATGAACGGTGACCAGTTGCACTGCATGTGGATCGGCGAAAGGCTGGGGATCGCGGCCGATGATTGCAGGTTCCCCGACGACCGCTACATCCCCAGTGGAGAACGTCAGGGTCGCACGGGGCGCACCTGCGGACTTGGTGCGCTGCGGTACCGATGATCGTGGCGCGGTGACGTCTGATGCTTGTTCCAGCACCACCGTAGGAGACGTCGGTAACGATAGCGCCGACACTGCCGACAGTCCAGAGGCCGGGGTGGGTTTCCTGGCCCTGCGGGCCCTGACCGGTACGGGTTCGAGGTCGACCACCTTGCCGTCTGGGTAGACGCCAAGCTTCCATTCGCCGTCTGAGTCGGTGGTGGTCATTCGCACTCCCCGGCCGAGACGGGCGGCGACGGTGACTGCGTAGGTGATCACCTCAGCGCGAGTCACCTCGATCTCCCCTGCCGGGTAGTCGACGTGCTGGCCGGCAGCGTTGAGGTGAGCGCTGCCGTCGAGCTGCACGGTGACGGTGACGACGGGGTAGTTGGGGATCTGGTGGTTGGGGATCTGTGCGTCGTTCATCAATACTCTTTCCGGCAGCTATCGGGCGCGCACAGCACGAGGCCGAAAGTCTCGAAGAACTGTTCCGGGTTCACCCATCCGGTAGGCCCGCCAATGGTCTCGGATCGTGGCAGGGCGGCAACGGTCGGGTTGGTGTTGCCGACGACGTTGATCCGCAAGTCAAGGTGGCATCCAGTCGACGGTCCGTTGCTGCCGGTGGCGCCCACTTGCTCGCCCGCAGTGACCTGCTGTCCCACTTTCACCAGTACCTCATCCAGGTACATATGCAGGTAGGAGACGGTGTACCCATCCGGGCTCTTGATCGACAGTTGGTAACCGGCAAGGTATGTCACAGTCCCGTCGGTGATCGCGAACACCGGGTCGTGGCACGGGTTGGGGTAGTGCTGCAGATCGTCGGCCGGGTGCCAGGTGCTGGCTCCTACGACCCGTAACGGGCGGGGTCCGAAGCCGTCGGTCATGTTGTAACCGGGATTCAGCGGGTAGGCGAGGGGACCGGCCTGGCACACGGTGCTGCCGCTCCCAGCGACAGTCCCGGCGGGAGTCCCGGCGAGGGTCCCCACGATGGCGGTAGCTACTGCGGCGAACTTTTCGTAGTGGTACGGGTCAGCGTTGCCCTGTACTCGGTGGGCGGCGAGTGTCGGTGCGAGGTTCTCCCAGCCGGTGACACGCTGCAGGGCGGTAAAAAAGTTAGTGGCGCTGATCGTTGGGTCCATCCGGTCGGACAACGATCCCCATGCTCCGTTGTCGCGTTGTTGAAACAGTCCGCGACTGTCCGGGCCGGCCTTATCCCCGTGGTCGACAATACGCAAACTCGATTCACCCATCGCGGTCATCACCCCGATGATCTGCGCGGCACGATCAAGGCCAACAGCTTTAGCAGCGTTCATAATGTCTGCCGCGTTGGTGAGCTGGTCACCGCTGTACCCGGCGACAGTATCCTTCGGCACCTGGGTCAGGTCCACACTGCGCCCCGACCCCGACCCGGACCCCGACCTGGACCCGGACCCGCACGCGCCGGCCTGCTGCGCCGGTCCAAAGAACAGCAGCACGCCGGCGACCAGGGAGCCGACCAGGATCAACGGAAGCGCGACGATAGCCGCGGTGCCGAGTCCCCTGTGCGTGGCCACAGTTAGCCCTGTGCCGGGCGGATCCGCTCGGCCAACCAGGGCGCGCCGGCGCCTGGTCGAGTGAGCGTGATGTTGTAGAGACCAACGTCGGTCGGCAGTTGCACGATCAGGCTGACGTCCGTGCTCCCCTCAAGCACGATCCCGGTGCCGGTGACCTGTTTCACCGGGATCCGTTCAGGGTCGGTGCCTTCGTAAGCGACAGCCCCATGCTGGCTGAGCAGGGGAAGCATCTGCGCCCACCATGTGTCTGCGTTCAGCTGGGGTTCTGCGAAAGCGCGCAGCACCATGGTCGCCGCGGTAACCGCTGCGCTCTGACTCTCCTTGCCTGCCTCGGAGGCCGGCGCCACCTCTCCCACATCGACCGGTGCCGTAGGCGCCGCCGATGGCAGACCCAACGGCAGACCGCGCGACGGTGCAGATGTGGATGTGGATGTGGAGGTCGATGTCGATGCGGATGTCGGTGTCGGGTGAGAGGTTGGGCTCTGGACGCACCCGGCGAGCACCGTGACGGTAGCGGTCGCGAGGAGGGCGGCCGTAAGAGAGGCAGCTGCTGCGCTTCTGCTCATATTCACCTTCGGTGGCCTATTGCTCGTGCTTGAGAAGGTGTTCGCGAGTATGTCGCGGGGGAGTACCGGAGACTGTGGACCGTTTTCATTGACGGGTGTTCCGCCATCGGACGGACGGCCACGGTTCGTCCGATTGCGGTGTCCATCTGGAGATGGTACCCGTTTAAGGGGTGATTTTGCACACTTAGGTATTATTTCGCACACAAGAGATATGATTTCCTGCAAGAACGATTGTGCGATCTGGTACCCCCACTCCGAGGGTAGGTAGGTAGCGCGCTAAATGTAAATGATCTCGTGCGAAGGGGGCGCAATGACCGACAACCCATGGGTTCGAAACTCTCCGGCTACCGAGCCGGCACCGGAGATCGTTGAACCTGCTGTGGAGACCGGTGCCAAGCCGGCGAACGTCACTGCCCCGCAGGATGGAGTGCCGGTCCCTGACCGTGCCGACAGGCTGCCCCAACAAAAGACACCGCACGGGGCAACAATTTGGTGGCTTGGCGTCACCGGGGGAGCGGGGGAGTCCACACTGGCCGCTCTAGCTCACGGCTCCCGTGCCGCAGGCCACGCCTGGCCGATCCCGGAGAACCGCGGCTCGGTGTGCCGGGTGATGCTCGTAGCCCGCACGAACTACGCCGGCCTCTCAGCCGCGCAACGTGCCGCCATCGAGTGGGCGTCCGGGGTCCTGGGAGACGCAGTGCGGGTCGATGGGCTGGTGCTCATCCCGGATATGCCAGGCCGGATGCCGAAAGAACTCCGTCACCTCGCACAGGTTATCGCCGGCGGCGTACCGCACACGTGGACCCTGCCGTGGGTCGATGCGTGGCGCTTCACGGCGTTCGACCCGGCGGCTGACCTCCCCAAGGAGTTCCACACGCTCCTCGCCGATCTTCACCTCAACACCACCGCCCTGTAACGCACTGAAAGGTTCCGGCACATGTCACTTCTCGTGCACACGTTCGACATTCTGAGCTCCGTGCCTGCCGCCCTCCCCGACCCCGGCCCTGTGGCCCCTCCGGGGTTCGCGGGCCCGATCGGCATCATCCTGGGTTGGGCCAAGTGGCTCGGGCTGATCGTCGCGGTACTGGGCATCATCATCATCGGCGCCAAGCTCACCATCAACGTGCGCCGCGGCGAAGCCGCAGGAGAGCTGGGCGGTCTCTTGTATGTCGGTCTCGGCTGCATCTTGATCGGCGCCGCAGCCTCACTCGTCGGCTTCCTCTCCGGCAACTGACCTAAATAAGGGAATTGAATCGTGTCGGACGACAACACTGGGCGGAATAGCCCGTTCACCAGCCGCGGCTTCATCGCAGCGGCGATCATCGTTGGCGTCATCATCCTTGCCGCGGTGATTGTGCTGGTCACCTCGCTCACCGCCCCGCACGATCCCGTCGCGAAGCCGACATCGACATCGACACCGTCCAGCCCAGTCGCGTCCGACGGAAACAAGAGCGTGTGCGGGCTCAAAGGCTTCGAGATGAAAAGCAGCCTGACCGCCGCACCCCCCACCAAGTGGCAACTGGTGGGAACAGTTGCCGCGCCGACTGAACCGAAGGGTGCCGGACCCGGCACGATCGAGGGCGACGGCTTCCGCAGCTGCTTTGCACACACCGCAACAGGAGCGCTCTACGCGGCCGTGAACTTCCTCGCTCTCGGCACAGACGGCACATTAAGACCAAGGCTTACGGAATTGGTGGCTAATGGCCTAGGAAAGGATGCAATTGCAAACAGCGGCTCCACGAACTCGACCAGTAACAACACCCGCGCGCAGGCGGCCGGTTTCAAAATCGATGCCTACGATGCTAGCTCCGCAACAGTCGACCTGGCATTGAACTACAGCACGGGCAGCCTCGTTAGCCTGCCCGTCAAACTCGTGTGGGAGGCCGGAGACTGGAAGCTTGTCCTCACCGACAGCGGCGAGTTGCCCCTCAAACCCGCTCAATTGCAGAGCCTCGGGGGCTACGTCCCATGGGCAGGAGCTTGACGTGAATTGCCAACCGCTCGATCTCATCTGTATCGGTCAGCAGGGCATAGGTGACGTGGTGTCAACGGCTGCGAACAACAGCCTGCAAGAGCTGGCCAATCAGGCTCTTCAGGGCTTCGGGCAAGCAGTCGGCAGTCTCGGGACGATGTGGGTTTCCTTGCCCTCTCCAGTTCTTACGAACGGGTCAGGGCAGGCAGGCGGTGGGACACCGCCTGCCTCTGCCGGCGTGACGACGATCCTCGGCTACGTCATGTGGATTGCGCTGTCGATCTGCGTGCTCTCGATCATCGCTATTGGTGCGATGCTGGCGGTGCGTATCCGCCGTGGCGACGGTGAACAGCTACTCGGTCGCCTCGGCATTGTTTTCGCCGCGGTGATCCTCATATCCGGTGCGACTGCCCTTGTTGCCGGTCTTCTCCCGAACCAGGCGCCTGAGGGATCAGCCTCGGCGGTCGGGTTCTTGCAAAACTCGTTGTGGTGGTACGTCGGCGCCATGGCGGTCGTCTCGGTGATCGTCGCCGGGATCCGCATGGCGTGGGAACAGCGGGCCAACCCCGGCAAGGAGCTACTGCAGTCGCTTCTCACGCTCGTGGTCGTCGCCGGCGCTGGCCTGACGATCATCGGTCTGGCCGTGACTGCAACGGACGCGTTCTCGGTGTGGGTGCTGAACAGCGCCACGCAGTGCGACGTTTCGGCCGCGGGGGAGTCCAACTGCTTCGGGACGAACGTCGCGGCGATGATCGCTCTGAGCACGACGTCTCCGATCGCGCTTATCGGCG